>NZ_CP172404.1:1598333-1939166 GCF_048213115.1 Niveibacterium terrae
GAGGCTTCACAGCACATCATCGTGCTTTGCTTCTACCCCCGGGATGGGGCGCCGGTCTGCACTCGCCAGGCGATCGAATTCAGCGATCACGATCAGGCTTTCTCTGATCAGGGAGCGATCGTGGTCGGAGTCAGCCCGGATGACTGCCTGACCCATGCCGCCTTTCGCGACGAGCATGGGCTGTCGATCCGGCTGCTCTCGGATGAAGATGGAGAAGTCAGCCGCCTTTATGGAGTCTGGGAGCAGGGAGAAGGGGGACGGGCGCGAGTCCGGCGGGCGGTTTTTGTGATCGACCGTCAATGCCATATCCAGCAGGCCTATCTGGATATCAACGCACACGGTTTTGCGACCGAAGTGCTCAAACAAATCAGGAAACTAGCAAGGAAACCTCATGGAAATCGTCAAGAACACGGTCGTGACGCTTAACTACACGGTCCGCGACCCGGACGGCAATGTGATCGACGACGGCGCGAATCCTCTCGTCTATCTGCACGGCGGCTACGACGCGATCTTCCCTCTTCTCGAAGAGGCGCTGCACGGCAAAGATGTCGGCGAAAAGCTGACGGTCAAGCTGCAACCGGAAGATGCGTTCGGTGACTACGACGAGAAGCTGGTCATGATCGAGCCGGCGGATCTGTTCCCGGACAACATCGAAATCGGCATGGCTTTCGAGCGCGTTGGCGAGGAAGAGGGCGAAGAGGACATGCTTTTCCGCGTCACCGACATCGCCGAAGGCAAGGTCGTTGTCGATGGCAATCACCCGCTTGCTGGCACCGCTCTGGTGTTCGACGTCGAAGTGGCCGAGGTTCGTCAGGCGAGCGCCGAAGAACTCGAGCACGGTCATGTGCATGGCCAGGGTGGCCATCACCACTGAGTCGGACTTGCTCCATGAAAAACGGCACCGCGCGCGGTGCCGTTTTTTTTAGATCGATTCGATCGTTCAGAGCGAATAGCCGAGCAGGCGGGCGATGCCCGAATCGTGGCTCGGCCGCGTGATCGCTTCGCGGGTCAGAGCCGACATCGGGATCTTGATCTTGTCGTTCTCAAACCAACGCTTGTAGATCGCGTTGATTTCACCGCTAGCAAACACCGAGGCCAGGGTCTTGTCGGTGAGCTCGCGCAGCGCCTTGTCGCCTTTGCGCATCATGATCGCATAGGGGCCGACCGACAGGCCGTCACCGACGATCGCAAACTGTTTGCCGTCGGGCAGGGTAGAGAGTAAGCCGGCGATCAGCACATCATCTCCGGCGAAGGCCTGGGCCTTGCCTGCCTGCAGAGCCTTGACCGACTCCGTATTGGTCGGAAAGTACACCAAGTTGATGTTGCGGATCTCGCTGGCGCGCAGCTGGGTGAAGAGCTTCTCGGCGGTCGTGCCGCGGGTCAGCGCGATCGTCTTGCCCGCCAGGCTTGCGGGGGTGGTGATTCCCGACCCGACCCGTGCCGCCAGTTTGATCGAGGATACGAAGGTCGAGTAGCTGAAGTCGACCTTCTCCGTTCTCGCCTTGGTGTTGGTCGTCGATCCGCATTCGAGATCGATCGTGCCGTTTTGCAGCTTCGGAATTCTGTCCTCGGCGCTGACCGGAACATAGCTGACCTTGAGGTCGCCGAGTTTGAGTTCCTTGCGGATCTGGGTGAGCACTTTCTGGCACAGATCCACGGTGTAGCCGGCGGGCTGCTTCTGCTCGTCGAAGAAGGAGAAGGGACGGGCTCCGCTGCGGATGCCGACGTTGATCGTGTGAGTTTGGCGAATCTTCTCCAGCGTGTCGGGTTGGGCGCTGGCGACGGTCAGCGGAAGGGCTGCGAGCAGCGCAGCGCAGAGTGCGTGATGAAGAGTATTTAGGGTCATTTTCAGCCAATCGGGGACGAATGCATGACGGATTATGCCACCGGAATCGTATGCGTTCGGGATGGGGGCAAGGGGCGAGGCAAGGGCGCTGTTCGGACGGAGCCGCGTCTGGATCAGGCTGCGATACCGGCGTTGGCCCTTGCACCCGCGGAAAGTGGGAGCGCGGTCGCGGCCACTTTCCGCAGCGATCAGATCGAGTAGCCGATCAGGCGCGCGATTCCAGCGTCTTCGCTGGGACGGGTGATCGCGTCACGCGTCAGCGCGGACATCGGGACCCTGATCTGGGCCGTGTCGAACCAGCGCTTGTAGAGCGTGTTGATCTCGCCGCTCGCGTAGACCGAAGCCAGAGTCTTGTCGATGATGCCGAGCAGCTGCTTGTCGCCCTTGCGCGTCATGATCGCGAGCGGTTCGACCGACAGGCTGTCGCCGACGATTGCGAACTTCCCGCCGTCGGCGAGGGTCGATTGCAGGCCGGAGAGCAGCACGTCATCCTCGGCGAAGGCCTGGACTTTGCCTGCCTGCAGGGCCTTCATGGCTTCCGTGTTGGTCGGGAAGATCTGCAGCTTCATGCTGCTGACTTCAGCGTTATGAATCTGCGTGAAGATCTTCTCCGAGGTCGAGCCACGGGTCAGGGCAACGGTCTTTCCCGCCAGCGTCGCGGGCGAGGAGATCCCGGAGCCCACGCGGGTGGCCAGCTTGATCCCGGCCACGAAGATCGTGTAGCTGAAATCAACCTTCTCCTGCCTGGCCTTGGTGTTGGTCGTCGTGCCGCACTCCAGATCGATCGTGCCGTTCTGCAGCTTGGCGATCCGGTCGGTCGCGGAAACCGGCACATAGCTCACCTTGAGGTCGGCCAGTTTCAGCTCCTTGCGGACCTGGGCGACCACTTTCTGGCACAGATCCACGGTGTAGCCGGCGGGCTGGTTCTGCTCGTTCAGATAGGAGAAGGGTCGGGCTCCGGTGCGGTGACCGATCGTGATCGTGTGGGTCTGGCGGATCTTCTCCAGCGTGTTCGGAGCAGCGCAGAGAGCGGGAAGGGGGAGAGTGGCCACGGAGGCCGCCGCGCAGAGCGCGAGAATGTTCTTATTCGTCATATTCAAACAAAAAAATGCCTCGACAGGGGGGAGGAGGCGGGTTCAGGGGGAGCGGTATGATAGACGATTATGGTGGTAATTTCACTGGGCGAAACAAGGTTTCATGATCCGGCTTGACGTGGATCGAAGATGTGGGGCTGCGCCCAGCCCCACTCCTGCTCAGATCGAATAGCCGAGCAGTCGCGCGATTCCCGGGTCGCGGCTGGGACGCGTGACCGCATCGCGGAGCAGTGCGGACATCGGCAGTTTCACCTTGTCGGTGGCGAACCAGCGCTTGTAGATCGTGTTGATCTCGCCGCTCGAATACACCGCCGTCAGAGCCCGGTCGACAGCGCTGCGCAGGCGGGTGTCGCCCTTGCGCATCATGATCGCGTAGGGCTCGATCGACAGGTAGTCGCCGACGACCGCGAACTTCCCGCCACCGCCCTGGGTGCTCAGCAGGCCGGCGAGCAGAACGTCGTCCTGGGCAAAGGCCTGAACCTTGCCGGCGAGCAAGGCCTTCATCGCGTCGGTGTTGTTCGGGAAGAGTTGGAGCTTCATGCTGTGGATTTCCGAGTCACGCAGCTGGGTGAAGAGTTTTTCCGAGGTCGTCCCCCTGGACAGAGCGACGGTTTTTCCCGCCAGCGTCGCGGGTTGCGCGATGCCTGAATCCACCCGGGTCGCGATCTTCATGCCGGCGATGAAGATCGTGTAGCTGAAGTCGACCTTCTCCTGCCTCACCTTGGTGTTGGTTGTCGAGCCGCACTCGAGATCGATCGTGCCGTCGAGCAGTTTCGGGATCCGCTCGGCGCCCGAAACCGTCACGGTGTTCACCTTGAGGTCTGTGATCTTCAGCTCCTTCGCGATCTGTTCGACCGCTTTGAGACACAGATCCACCGAGTAGCCGACCGGCTTTTTCTGCTCGTCGAGATACGAGAAAGGGCGCGCCGCATCGCGCGTCCCCAGCGTGATCTGATGAGTCTGGCGAATCTTCTCCAGCGTGTCCGGCGTCGCCGCCACTGCGCCGAGCGAAGGGAGGATGAGCGCGGCGGCAAGAGCGAACGCGCCTGGTTTGAAGGTCTTTTTCATGTTCAGCAGCCCCAAAAAAACAGATCCGCCCCAAGCCGGAACGGGAGGGGCGGATTTCGGAGCCAATATGATAACGGATTGTTGCCTCCTGCCTCGTCAGCCGAAGCGCAGCTTCATGACCAGGATGAACAGCGCCAGCGCGAGCGTGATCGCATTGGCGACGATGACCGGAGTCGAGGCGATCAGGATTCCGTAGCCGAGCCAGCCTGCCACGCCGGAGATGAAGATTGCGTACATGCCCAGCGAGACTCCGTGCGCCGAGCGCGTTTTCCAGGTCAGCCAGGCCTGGGGGACGAAGGAGATCGTGGTCAGCGTCGCGGCGCAGTAGCCCAGCAAGTCGATTTCGAAGGGTGTCATCGTGGAGATTTCCCGGTCGAGGAGGGGGGATAGTTCGTTTTGAGCATGTCCAGAAATGCGCGCGCGGCATGGGACAGATAACCGTCGCGCAGCCAGACGAAAGCGAGCCGCCAAGCGATTCGCGGTTCGCTCAGGGGGATCCAGCCGAAGCGCTCTCGGCTCAGTCGCTCGCACAGCGGGCGGGGCAGGAAAGCGAGGCCGACACGCGCAGCGACCAGCTCGGCCATGAAATCCCATTGTCCGCTTCGGGCTGCAATCTTGGCTTCGAATCCCGCTTCGCGGCAGGCCGACAGGATCCGGTCGGCAAGCGCAAAGCCGCCCGTGTAGAGCACCAGCGGTTCGCCGTTGAGCTCGCCTATCCTGACATCGGGTTTGTCCAGCCAATGCGTTCCGGCGGGCGCGAGCAGGCACAGGTCGGCATTCGCGAATTCCTGCGCGGCCAGCTCGCTGTGCGAAGTCGGCAGCACGGTGACCGCGAGTTCGATCGCGCCGGACAGCACGCCGTCCTCCAAGCTCAGCGCGCCGTCCTCGCTGACCGCGAGCGAGATTCCCGGATAGCGGGCGCGGAATTCCTGAACCAGCGGGGCGAGAAAAGCGACGCCGACCATGGGCGGAAAACCCAGGCGCAGCTCCCCATGCTGCAGCGCGCCCAGCGCGTCGAGCTCGTCGTGCATCAGCCCGATTCCTGCGAGCAGGCGCTGGCCGTGCTCGAAGACGACCCGCCCTGCGTCGGTCAAGGCGATCGTCCTCCCCGAGCGGATCAGCAAGGGCTGGCCCAGTTCGGTTTCAAGGGCGCGGATCATCTTGCTGATCGCCGGTTGCGTCACATGCATCGCTTCGGCGGCGCGGGTGAAACCGCGCTGGCGGACAACTTCGACGAAGTAACGAAGAGAGCGGATTTCCATGCCAGAATGGAATGGATCGTATGGAAAGAATTCATTTTACGCATCTTGAACAGTTCTCTACAGTCATCGCTTCACTGTCCGGGGTTCAAACGTGGAGAAAAGATTGATCGATGGGCTGGCGGGCTTTGCCCGCACGGTCCTGCAGGTGCTGCTGCTGACAGCGCTGTGGTGGGGGGCGGACTGGGTCGCCCGGCGTTGGTTCCCTGAACTGCCGGGAAGCGTATTCGGCCTTTTCCTGGCCGTGATCCTGCTCGGCTGCGGCATCCTGCCGCGTTCCTGGGTCGAGCACGGCGCACGCTGGCTGCTCGCTGAAATGCTGCTGTTCTTCATTCCGTCGGTGGTCGCGATCATCAAATACCCGGCCCTGGTTCGCGATTACGGTCTGCAGGTCATGTTGATCGTCGTGTTCGGGACTCTGCTGGTCATGGTCGTCACCGCGGTCGCGGTCGATCTGGCGATGCGCGTCGAAGCGCGTTTTCGCAAGGAGGAGCTATGAAATTTCTTCTCTCGGCGACGTTCTGGCTCGCCGCCACTGTTCTGCTCTATTTCCTTGTTCGCTGGCTGCATCGCCGTTGGCCGAGGATCTGGTTCTCGCCGCTGATCCTCGTGCCCGGCCTGCTGATCAGCGCCCTGCTGCTGATCCATGTGCCCTACACGACCTATGCGCTGCGCAGCCACTGGCTCAGCATGATGCTGGGTCCGGCGGTCGTCGCGTTTGCGCTGCCCATCCATGAGCACAGGCGGGTCATCGCTCGCCACTGGTTCGCGCTGACAGTCGGTGTCATCGTCGGCATGGCGACCGCTTTCGCGAGCGCTCTGGCGATGGCTCACGTTTTCAATCTGCCGGTGGCCTTGTCGAACGCGCTCGCGGTGCGCTCGATCAGCACGCCATTCGCGATCGTCGCGGCGCCCGAGCTGGGTGGTACGGCCGATCTCGCAGCGGTCTTTGTCGTGCTGACTGGCGTCGTCGGGATGGTGATCGGGGATGTGTTGTTGCGCTGGCTTCCGGTGCGCAGTGTCGTCGCGCGTGGAGCGCTGTTCGGCGCTGCCGCGCACGCGGTCGGGACCGTGACCGCGCACCGGCGTGACGTTCAGGAAGGCGTCGTCGCGAGTCTGACGATGATCCTGTCCGGCATCGCGATGGTGCTGCTCTCGCCGGTGCTCGCGAGCTTCATCGCGCGCTGAGCGGGTGGGAGCGGATTCGCTCCCCCGCTTTTTTGAAATTCAGAGGCCGGCGAGCTGACGGGCCCGGGCGAGGTAGATCGCACCGTCGGGGGCGCGGCGCTCGCGCTGCGCGGTCCAGACCGTCTCGGCCAGCGCTTCGAGCAGATCGTGCTGCGCCGCATGGCGTTCGCCATAGCGCACGCAGGCCGCATCGAACAGTGCGCGGATGCCGGGCGGCTGATCGATAGACAGCTGTTCCTCGATTGCGAGGTGCAGCGACAGGTGAAGGAAGGGGTTGATCTGTCCGTCTTCGGGCGGGAATTCCCGTTCGACCGAATCCTTGGCTTCGAGCAGCGCGTGGTACTCGGGGTGATGCGCGATGATGTCGGCGGCCATCGCTTCGAGCGGCGTCAGCAGTTCGCGGCGCCCGAGTTTGCCCCAGGCGTCGATGAAGAAGAGTCTGGTCTGATCGCGCGTTGGATTGAACATATTTTCAGTCGGTCTTGTCGCGGAACGCGCACAGATCGCGCAGACAGCACTCCCCGCAGCGAGGCTTGCGGGCCGTGCAGACGTAGCGGCCATGCAGGATCAGCCAGTGGTGGGCGTTGAGCAAATATTGACGCGGGACGCGCTTGTAGAGTGCGGCTTCGACTTCCTGGACGTCCTTGCCGGGGGCCAGCCCGGTCCGGTTCGCAAGCCGGAACACATGGGTGTCGACGGCGATCGTCGGTTCGCGGAAAAGCGTGTTCAGCACGACGTTTGCGGTCTTGCGTCCGACTCCGGGAAGCGCTTCGAGCGCAGCCCTGTCGCGCGGGACTTCACCGTCGTGGCGCTCGATCAGGATTCGCGCGAGCTGCGCGAGGTTGCGGGCCTTGTTCCGGTAGAGGCCGATCGTTTTGATCTCTTCGCTGATCCGCTCTTCGCCGAGCCGCACCATCGCTTCGGCGTCGGGAGCGAGCGCGAAGAGGCGCCGGGTCGCGACGTTCACGCTCTTGTCGGTCGCCTGGGCCGAGAGCATCACCGCAGCCAGAAGCTGGAAGCCGCTGCCGTATTCAAGCTCGGTCTTCGGCTCCGGATTCGCTTCAGAGAGCCGCCGGAAGAACTCGCGGATCTCGGTGCTGTTCATGCGCGGGCGGTCTGAGTCGGCAGCGCGGCCGCCTTGGCCTTGTTGTGCGCTTCAAGCCAGTTTCTCGCAGCGATCAGGCAACCCAGCGAGATGAAAGCGCCAGGAGGCAGGATTTCGATCAGGAAACCCGGATAGCTTGCCGGCAGCACATGCAAGGCATGGGCGGACGGGATCAGCATCTCGATGCCCGAGAACAGCGTGCCCTGGCCGATGATCTCGCGGAAGGAGCCGAGCACGCCCAGCACCAGCACGAGGCCCAGGCCCATCGCCGCGCCATCGAGCGTCGAGCCGATCACGCCGTTCTTGGCTGCGAAAGCTTCGACCCGGGCCAGCACGATGCAGTTCGTGACGATCAACGGGATGAAGATGCCCAGCACCAGGTAGAGCGAGTGCAGGTAGGCGTTGAACGCCAGATCGATCACGGTCACCAGCGCCGCGATGATCAGGATGAAGACCGGAATGCGGATCTCGTAGGGCACCAGGTTGCGCAGCGACGAGGCGACGAGATTCGAGAGGGCCATGACCAGCGCTGTCGCGAGCCCCAGGCTGACCGCATTGACGACCGATGTCGAAATCGCGAGGATCGGGCACATGCCCAGGATCTGCACGAGGCCGGAGTTCTGTTTCCAGACCCCGTTGAAGAGGATTTTGCGCAGGTGTTGAGTGTCCATGGCGGCCTCAGCGAGCGGGCGCGAAGAGTTCTTCGCGGTGGGTGGCAACATAGCGGGCGACCCGGCCGACGGCCCGGGTCACGGCACGGGCCGAGATCGTCGCGCCGGTGTGGTAGTCGATATCTCCACCGTCCTTGCGCACTTGCCAGCTCGATTCCGGAGCGTCTACCGAGCGGGTTTCAAATTGACGGATCCACGGGCGGCCCACCGACTTGTCCTTTTTGGGGTCGATGTAATCGCCCAGACCAGGCGTCTCGTGGTGTTCGGTCGCCCGCACGCCGCGGATGCGGCCGTCGGCGCCGATCGCGACGATCAGTGCGATGGTGCCGCCGTAGCCGTCCGGGGCCGCCGCTTCGAGCACCAGCGCTTCGTTCTGTCCGCCGCGGCGGGCACGCCAGACCGTGCTGGCAGGTGTCACGCCCAGTCCGGCCGAAGCCGGCACCGTCAGCGTGTCGTGGAGCAGGTCGTTGTCGTAGAGGGAGCGCGGCAGGATCTGGTCGATCAGCAGCAGCTTTTCGGCTTCGGCGCTCTTCGCGATCTTCTCGTGGGTCAAGAGATAGGTGCCCGCCATCAAGGCTGTGAAGACCAGCGTGAAGGCGAGCATCGCAACTGCCGAGCGGATAGTGAGTCCGCGTGCTGTCGGTTGGGACATCGGAGAATTCATTGTCGGGAGGATGGGTCGTTTGCCGAAGGCGGCGGGAGTTGCAACTGGACCGAGTCGATCAGCGCCTGGGCATCCAGACGCGAGAGCAGCGGGGCGAGCGCGGTGTCGAGGTAGCTGCGAATCGTGTCGACGGTGACCTGGGTCGCGCGCTCGATCTCGATATTGACGCGGTCCCCTGCCTTCTTCAGCTCGAAGGTCGTCATCCGCAGAGTCTCGGGGATCAGCCAGACTTCGAAAGTGCCCGCCTTGCGGTCGACGTTCGAGACGGTCAGGCTGGTGCCGTTGATCGCGATATAGCCCTTCGAGAAGATGTACGGAGTCAGCTCGGGGCCGACCGAGAAGAGCATCCGGACGTTGTTCTCGGGTGTCTCGATCGCGGTGATGATGGCTGTGCCGTCGACGTGGCCGGACAGCGGGTGACCGCCGATCTCGGCGCCATCGCGGGCGGCGCGTTCGACATTGACCTCGTCGCCGGCTTCGAACTCGGCCAGCGTCGTCCGCGCGAGGCTCTCCAGCATCACATCGAAGCGCGCCTGGTCTGGCAAGCGCGTGGTCACGGTCAGGCAGACGCCATCGACCGCGACGCTGGCGCCGATTTCCAGGCCTTCATCGAAGTCTGCGGGGAAGGCGAGTTCCAGCGTGACGAGACCGCTGCGCCGCTCCATGGCCTGGATCCGCGCGCGTCCTTTGACGATTCCGGTAAACATTCTGATCTCCTCGTCTGGGTCAGGATTTCTTGTGGCCGAACACGGGCGGCTGGGTCTTCATGTCGATCAGCGGCACGCACAGATTCATCAGCAGAGTCGCAAAGGCGACTCCGTCCGGGTAGGCGCCCCAAGTCCGGATGATCCAGGTCATCAGCGCAGCTCCGGCCGCGAAGAGCAGCTTGCCGCGCGGCGTTGTCGCGCCCGAGACCGGATCGGTCAGGATGAAGAAGGCGCCAAGCAAGGCTCCGCCCGATGCGACGTGAAACCACGGCGTCGCAAAGCTCTGCGGGTTTGCGAGCCAGGCGATCGCCGAGATGGCGGCCAGAACGCCGAGGAAGGCGACCGGGATGTGCCAGGTTATGATTCGGCGGGCCAGCAGGTAGAGGCCGCCGGCGAGGTAGGCGAGTGAAATCCATTCCCAGCCGCGACCGCCCAGCACGCCGAAGGCGTGCCCCTTGAGCACGCTCGCGACGCTCGCCCCGGCGCCGTGCAGGCCGGTGCGCAGAGCGTCCAGAGGCGTCGCCGACGTGATCGCATCGACGACGCGATCGCTGCCAAAGATCAGGCCCAGCTGGGTTGCCGCGTCGAGCTGGCCGCTGCCTGGCCACTGCGACATCAGCGCTGGGAAGCTGACGATCATCAGCGCATAGGCGACCATCGCCGGATTGAAGGGGTTCTGACCCAGACCGCCATAGAGGTGCTTCGCGATCACGATCGCCAGCACCGTCGCCGTGAACACGAGCCACCACGGAGCGATGGGCGGGAAGGCGAGGCCGATCAGCACCGCGCTCACGAGCGCAGACAGATCGCCGAGGAAGAGGGCGCGGGGTTTGCCGAGAATCGTCAGCATCACCCATTCGGCCACCAGCGCGGCAGTCGAGGCGATCAGCACCTGAACCAGTACGCCGATCCCGAAGAGCCAGACATAGACGGCGAGGGCGGGCAGCAGCGCCAGCAGCACTTCGCCCATGACGCGGCGCACGCTGGTGGGGCGGCGAAGGAAGGGGGAGTTGATCATTCTGTCGGTCTCGAATCTTCAGGGGCGACGGGCGTTTCGGCGGCCGGGCTTGCGGGAGTACTCGCCGCGCGCTGAGCCTGGGCGCGGGCGAGCGCGGCAGCCACCAGGGCTTTCGGGTCATCGGAAGGCGAGACGGCTGCCTCGGCCGCGGCGCGGCTGGCCGCAGTCTTCGCAGCCAGGCGGGCGGCCTTCTCCTCTTTTTCGCGCTCGATGCGGTCATTGCGCGCTTCAAAACGGCCGCGGGCGGAGTCGGACGCATTCTTCTGGCGTTCGCTGGCCCAGATCTCGCTCTTCGCGAAGCGGTAGTAGTCGACGAGCGGGATGTGCGATGGGCAGACGTAGGCGCAGCAACCGCATTCGATGCAATCGAACAGGTGGTACTCCTGGGCCCTGCCGAAATCGTGGGCGCGGGCGTTCCAGTACAGCTCGAAAGGCTGAAGATCGGCCGGGCAGGCGCGGGCGCACTCGCCGCAGCGGATGCAGGGCATTTCGGGCTCGGGTGCCGGGAAGAGCGAGGGGCTTCCGACCAGGATGCAGTTCGCGGCCTTGACGACGGGAACGTCGTAGGCGGGCATCCTCAACCCCATCATCGGGCCGCCCATGATGAAGCGGTCGGTGTCCGGCTTGATGCCCGAGAGCCGGGCGACGAAATCCATAGGTGTGCCGAACAGCACTTCGTAGTTGCGGGCGTGTTCGACGTTGCCGGCGACGGTCACGATCCGCGAGATCAGCGGCTCGCCGCGTTCGATCGCATCGGCGATCGCGGCCGCGGTGCCGGTGTTGAAGCACTGCACGCCGAAGTCGGTCGACCGGCGGCCGTGCGGGACTTCGATGCCGGTCAATACGCGGATCAGCTGCTTGGCGCCGCCTGCCGGGTAGCGGGTCGGTACCGGAACGACGGTGATCGTGGCATCGCCGCTCGCTTCGACGGCATGGCGCATCGCCGCGATCGCTTCGGGCTTGTTGTCCTCGATGCCGATCAGAACCTGGCGGGCGTTGAGGATCTTTGCCATGATCGCCGCGCCGCGCACGACCCGCTCGCCCCTCTCCTGCATCAGGCGATCGTCGCAGGTGATGAACGGCTCGCACTCGGCGCCGTTGATGACCAGAGTGGCCAGCCCCTCCTTGCTGCCCTTGAGCTTCAGGTGGCTGGGGAAGACCGCTCCGCCCAGGCCCACCACGCCCATGTCGCGCAGCGCATCGCGGACGGCATCGGCGCTCATGTCCTGCCAGGGAATCGGCTGTTTCTCGCACCATTCTTCCTGCCCGTCCGGCGCGATGACGACCGAGAGCGTCGAGAGGCCCGACGAGTGCGCCATCTGACGCGGCTCGACCGCAACGACCGTGCCTGAAGTCGGCGCGTGGACGGCGCTGGAAACCGTGCCTTCCGCGGCGCCGATGCGCTGGCCCTTGAGCACCCTCTGGCCAGCTTCGACGAGCGGATAGGGCGTGCCGCCGACGGCCTGGTGCAGCGGGACGATCAATTGTTCGGGCAGCGGGGCGCGGACGATCGCATCGCCTGCGGATTCGGCCTTGTGATAGGGCGGCTTGACCCCGCCGTGGAAGGAGAAGAGATTTCGCATCAGGCAGCCGTCTTGATCGTGAACGTCGGGTAACGCCACTTCCAGTTTTCCAGAGTCTCGGGAAGCGCTTCCATCGTGATGCAGTCGACCGGACAGGGCGCGATGCAGAGCTCGCAGCCCGTGCACAGCGCCGGTGCGACCGTGTGCAACTGTTTTGCCGCGCCGATGATCGCATCGACCGGACAGGCCTGCAGGCACAGCGTGCAGCCTATGCAGGTGTTTTCGTCGATCAGAGCGACCGACTTGGGTTTGATCGTGCCGTTCTCGGCGTTCAGCGGTTTCGCTTCGCGGCCCAGCAACTCGGCGAGCTTGCGGATGCCGTCCTCGCCACCGGGCGGGCACTGGTTGATGTCCGCTTCGCCGCTGGCGATCGCGGTCGCATAGGGTTTGCAGCCGGGAAAGCCGCACTGGCCGCACTGGGTCTGGGGCAGGATCGCGTCGATCTTTTCGACGAGCGGGTCACCTTCGACCCGGAACTTGACCGCGGCGAAGCCGAGCGCGGCGCCGATGGCGATTGCCAGAGCGGCCATGATCAGAAGAGCTGTCAGCATGGCGTTTTCTTACTTGAACTTGTCGAGGCCGGCGAAGCCCATGAACGCGAGGCTCATCAGGCCTGCCGTGACCATTGCGATCGCCGTGCCCTTGAAAAAGCGCGGAACGTCGGCCCCGGCGAGCCGTTCGCGGATGCCGGCGAACAGGACCAGGGCGAGACTGAAACCGACCGAGCTGCCGAAGCCGAACACCAGCGATTCGAGCAGATTCTGGCCCAGCGCGACCGACAGCAACGGGATGCCCAGCACCGCGCAGTTGGTCGTGATCAGCGGCAGATAGATGCCCAGAACCTGGTAGAGATCGGGGCTGGTCTTCTGTACGACCAGTTCGGTGAACTGGACGATCGCAGCGATCACGACGATGAAGGCGAGCGTGCGCAGATAGATCACGCCGAAGGGGATCAGCAGGTAGTGGTCGATCAGGTAGCTCGTGCCGCAGCCCAGGGTCAGCACGAAAGTGGTCGCTGCGCCCATGCCGATCGCCGCGTCGAGTTTCTTCGAGACGCCGAAGAAAGGACACATGCCCAGGATACGGACGAGGACGACGTTGTTGACGAGGACTGCGCCGGTGAGAAGAAGCAGGTAGTGAATCATGCGGGTTCCGGGGAAGACCGCCCGGCTTGGAGCGGGGCAAAGATTATCGGTACGGAGTCGGACGGACTCAAGCGTTTATCGCCGTCAGGCCTGGGCGACGAAGCGATTTGTTGCGTCAATCGCCTCGCCGACCAGGCCCGGGCCGCGGAAAATCATGCCCGTATAGATCTGAACCAGCGCGGCGCCCGCTTCGAGTTTGGCGAGCGCGCCCGCTCCGCTCATCACGCCGCCGACGCCGATGATCGGCAATTCCGAGGCGAGCAGCTTCGCGAGTTGGGCGATGACTTCGGTTGAACGGGCGGCGAGCGGCGCGCCCGAGAGGCCCCCCGCTTCGCTTGCATGGGGCTGGCCAGCAACCGCGTCGCGAGCGAGCGTCGTGTTCGTCGCGATCACCGCATCGATGCGGTGGCGGCGCAGCGCTCCGGCGATGTCGGCGAGCTGATCGTCTTCGACGTCGGGGGCGATCTTCAGCGCCAGTGGGACATAGCGACCGTGTGCATCGGCGAGCCTCGCCTGGCTCGCCTTGAGCCGGCCGAGCAGGTCGTCGAGTTCCGATGCGCCCTGGAGCTGGCGCAGGTTCTTCGTGTTCGGCGAAGAGATGTTGATCGCGACATAGCTTGCATGCGGATAGACTTTTTCGAGGCAGGCGAGGTAGTCGTCGGCAGCTTTGTCGATTGGTGTATCGAAGTTCTTGCCGATATTGATGCCCAGCACCCCCTTGAACTTCGCGGCGCGCACGTTCGCGATCAGGTTGTCTACGCCGTCGTTGTTGAAGCCCATCCGGTTGATGATGGCTTCGGCGCGGGGCAGCCGGAACATCCGGGGTTTGGGATTGCCCGGCTGGGGACGCGGCGTGACCGTGCCGATCTCGATGTGGCCGAAGCCGAAAGCGGCGAGAGCGTCGATCGCCAGTCCGTTCTTGTCGAGACCGGCGGCCAGACCTATCCGGTTCGGAAAAGAGAGGCCCATCACTTCGACGGGAGAGTCGGCGCGGCGGCAGGCCGCCGGCAGACAGCCTCCGAAGTTGTGCAGGCTGCGTATCGTCAGCTCGTGAGCCGTTTCCGGGTCGAGCGTGAACAGGGCTGGGCGGATCAGCGAATACAGGGACATGGCGCGGATTGTATCGTGTCTGCGCGGCTTGGGCTGTTCAGACGCCCCGGTGGAGTGAGTGGGGTTGATTCTCGATGCCGGAGCGCAGCGCAGAATGTGGCGCACTTTCAGAACCCGAAAGGAAAACCTCATGCACTGTCGATCAAGGTTTCTTTCACACCTGGTGGGCGGGCTGCTTGCCGCTCTGCTGATCGCGCCGGTGGCGCTCGCAGCAGAAGAGGATCTGCCCTCCGGCGACATCTGGCTCCAGCACGTCAGCCGCGACCTTCTGCCCTTCTGGTCGTCGAGCGATGCGCTGGGCTCCCCGGTTGGCGAGTTCCCGACCTTTCGCTGCAATGACGGCAAGCTCTTCGATGCGCATTCGCCCTGTCCGGAACTTGCGAATCCGCCCGACTGGATCAAACCCGAGATCGGCCGTGACTACCTCAGAATGAGGGCGCGCCAGACCTACGCCTACGGAGTCGCTTTTCACCTGACCGGAGATCCGCGCTGGCTGGAGGCGGCGCGCGCCGGCGCCCGCTCCACGCTGCGCTCGCTCGACCCCGAGCGGGGCGCCCCGGCCTGGATCAAGGAAGGCAGCGCGGCGAGCTTCGAAGAGACGACGGCTCAGGATCAGTCCTATGCCGTCGTCGGCATCGCGATGCTCTACTACCTGACCCGCGATCCCGAACTGGAGAAGGCGCTCGTCGCGCACGAGAAGTTCATCTTCAAGGCTTTCTGGGATGGCCAGCAGCTGCGCTGGCTGCCCAACGGGGTCGCCGGCGACGAAGGGGCGCGCCAGGAGCTCGTTGCCCAGCTCGACCAGCTCAACGCCTATATGCTGCTCGTGGCGCCTTATCTGCCGGCCGCCGAGCGCGTCCACTGGCAGACCGACATTCGCCGGCTCTGCGACGTGATCGTCAAGCGCTACCACGATCCGCAGAGCGGCTATTTCTTCGGGACCCGCGGCACGCCGGGCAGCGAGAAGCCCGGTTCGCGACACAACGATTTCGGCCACACGATCAAGTCCTACTGGATGCTGACCCTGGCCGGTCGCGAGCTCGGAGATCAGAAGCTCGAAGCCTTTGCAAAGGAGGGCGCGCGCAAGGTGCTGGAGCGCGCCTGGGTTGCACAAACCCGCAGCTGGGGTTCGCAGTGGACCAGGAACGGCATCGATGAAAACAAGCAGTGGTGGATTTACGCCGAACTGGACCAGATGGCGACGACATTGGCGCTCGAGGATGCCGGACAGGCCTATCGCCTGGCCGGCAGTTGGGATTTCTGGCTCAAGCACCTGGTCGATCACCAGAGCGGCGAAGTCTGGGGCTGGGTTCAGGCCGATGGCTGGGTGCCGCCTGACATGTTGAAGATCCACCAGTGGAAGAGCGGCTACCACTCCTTTGAGCACGCGCTGGTCAGCTACCTGGGAGCCCAGGCTCTGGCTGGCAGGCCGGCCAAGCTGTACTTTGCGACCGGCCACACCGATGCGCTGTTCCGCCCTTATGTGCTGCCTGGCAGTGTTACCGGCATCGAGAGCAAAGGCCGCTACGAGACCGTCACTTTCCGCCTGCCGCGTCCGGAGCGCTGAACGCCGCGAGCCCGGGTGACGGCTCGATGTGTGTCGTCACCTTGGCGCCGGGCAGTTCGAGGGCGATCGCCGCCTCGACTTCGTCGGCGAGCTGGTGGGCCCGCGCAACGCTCCAGTCGGGCGGAACGAGCAGTTCGACCTGGACGAAGCGGCGCTGTGCGGCGCGCCGGGTTAGCAGATTTTGCCAGCGAGTCTCGCCAAAGCTTGCCAGCACGGCCTTCACCTGTTCGATCTCGGCCTCGCTCATCGCTTCGTCCATCAGGCCGCCGACCGCATCGCGCATCAAGAGCCAGCCTTCTTTCAGGATGTGTGCGGCGACCAGCAGCGCGATCAGCGGGTCCAGCCACAGTTCGCCGGTCAGCGGCACGAGCAGCACGCCGATGATGACGCCGACCGTGGTCCAGACATCGGTCATCAGGTGTCGGGCGTCGGCGTCGAGCGCGATCGCGCCCAGCCGGCGCGACGCGTGCGCGAGCGTGCGGGCGGTCACGAAGTTGATTGCGGTGCTGGCGAGCGAGAAAGCGATGCCTTCGCCGACGTCTTCGAGCGGCAGGGGATGGATCAGACGGGGGATCGCCGTCGCGGCGATCGCCAGAGCGGCGACGAAGATCAGGGTGCCTTCGAAGCCGCTCGAAAAGTATTCGGCCTTGCTGTGCCCCCAGGGGTGGCGCTCATCGGCGGGGGTTCGTGCGATCAGCAGCATCCACAGCGCGAAGCAGGCGCCGGCGAGGTTGACCAGCGATTCCATCGCGTCCGAGAGCAGCCCCACCGATCCAGTGATCCACCACGCGAAGGTCTTCAGACCTATGGTCAGCAGCGATGCGGCAATCGATATCCACGCGTAATGGTGGGCTGCCAGCCTGGGTTTGCCGGCGGCGCCCATCTATTCGCGTCCGAGGGCGGCGCGCTCGCGTTCGACGCGCAGGATGTAGCGGTTGATCGTGTTCTCGATCGAGCCGGTGAGGCCGATGAACTGACAGCCTGCGCGCACCACTTCGACGCCGTTGCGCTGGGTCACGCGGAACAGGTTGCGCACGCGCAAAGTCGTGCTGATCGGAGCCGAATCGGGAAGCTCGATCCGGCAGTCGGGGAATTCTGCGTCGATGTCCATCGAGAGCTCGGCGGGGGGGGCGACGATCGAAAGCCCGCCACCCGAGATGTCGACGACCCGTGCTTCGACCCACCGCGTTTTGCCCTCGGGCAGGGCCTGTGGGATCAGGCAGCGCAGCGCATGGGCGACCGGCGCGATCAGCCGGAAATACTCGCGACGCTGTAGGCGCAGCAGAGTCTCCGGAATCTCCGCCGAGTAGGCGAGGCCCCCCTTGAACTCGGTGAGGGTCAGCGCTTTGACTTCGAACTGGATCTTGACGTTATCGAGCTGGGTGATGCAGATGCAGCTCTTCGCGCCCAGCAGTCTGGCTGAGAGATCCGAATCGCCGACTGCGTCGAGAACGAAAGTGTCGGCGCTGTCGGAGACCTCGATCAGAGAGCTCAGACCGAAATCGCCCGAGCGGTTCGGGTAGATCGAAATCAGCGCTTTCTGGCTCGCGAGCTGACGCAGCAGCTGGCGGATTTCCCTGCCGTTGTGGACCAGGAACTGGCTGTAGTGGTCGGCCTCAAGAAGTTCGAACCGGATATTCGACAGAGAGTTCACTTCCAAGGCTCATGCGAGGATAACAGGGGCACAAATATACCATGCGTGCGCGCGCTCAAAACTTGGGAAACTGCGCTGCGTCAGGCTCTGTGCGTTTCTCGGTGCGATAGATCCAGGCCAGCAATTCAGCGACCGCAATGTACAGCGTGGGGGGGATTTTCTGGTCGAGGTCGACTTCCATCAGCAGAGACACCAACTCGGGGGATTCGTGGACATAGACTCCGGCTTCGCGCGCCCGGTTGATGATCTCCTGAGCGATCAGCCCCCGTCCTTTCGCGACCACTTTTGGCGCGGTGTCTCCGGTTTCGTAAGCGAGCGCGACGGCATGGGCGCGCGGACTCGATTCCTTGCTCATCGCGCGCTTTCCGATGCGGCGATCGCGCTGCCGGTCAGCGGCACTCCGGCCGCGGCCAGCGCATCGGCCAGATCCGGGAGCGCCTGCTGGAGCCGGGCGGCGGCATCGGCGCTCGCCGCATTGATCCGGATCGCTACACCTGAGGCATTCAGGATCAGTTCGGCGTCGAGTTCGCCCAGATCGGGCAGGGCGAGCCGAAGACTCGTATGCCAGTTCTGTGGCTCCAGTTCTTCGCGTCCGCTGCCTTCCCGCTCGGGGACATCCACCCGCCATTCCATCGTCTGCCCTGGCCAGACCTGACCTTGCCAGACCAACTGCTGGCTGACCAAGGATTCGAGCTGCTGGTGGACAAGGGACTGGACCTCGCGTGGAACCGTCTGCGTTACAACATTGCTCTCGCCGCCCCTGATCGGTGATGGAGACTGTGCGCTGCGTTCCGCGTCCATCGTCTGGGTCTGGGGTCTCTGGCTGACGAGTTGGGGATGGGCCGCGGCAGCGTTCTTCGCTGCAATGGATAACTGTCCCTGGGGCTCGGCCTTCAGGCTCTCCAGCGTGCGCTCGCCATCGACCCATTGGGCCTGGTGTGATTCGTAGAAGAGTCCGCTCTGTCCGACTGCCTTCGCGAGTGCCGGCGCCAGGTTCGCGGCGATCTGCGAAATCTGTGCCGCCGTCACTGGTGCCTGGGGGAGCATCGGTGTCCCTCGATTCAGAGGTGCCGGATCGGCTTCGCCGAGGCGGCCGCTGATCATCTGGCTGAATAGCTGGGCGGTCGGGGAGAGCTGGGGTTTGGGGGTCGCCTCGGTGCTCGGCTGGAGCTGCTGAGCGAACACGGCCTGCGGCGTTGCGCGACTGACGACGAGTTCGAGCACGTCGCCGGATTTGACCGACTCGGGCAGCGACAGCGTCACGGTGCGCCCGGCGACCAGCGCCTTAAAGGTTCCGTCGGGAAGCGGATTGAGGATCTGGGCCGTGAAGCGTTGGCCGTTCGCGAATTCAAGGTTCTGAACGGCGTGAGTTCTGGCGACCGGGGCGACTTCGGGAAGAGGCGTGTCGAGCAGGATGCGAAGCCGGGAGTACAGATCGGAGGGGATCATCGACGGGCGTCCGCAAGAGGGGCGGGGGCGGACTCGGCCACCTCAGCCCGGATTCAGTCGATCATTGCCGCGTAGGCGTTGCGCATCGCGCGGCCGCGGACATTGCCGCCCAGCATCTGGCGAACGCCGTCCATCCACGGGTCGGTGTGGCGGCGCACTTCGCGGTCGTCAGCGAGCATGCGCTTGATCAGCTCGATCTTGCGCCGCCGTTCGGTTTCGGAAAGCGAGGCGCTCGGCTCCTGCGGATCCTGGAGAATCATCTGTTCGCGCAGACCGGAGACCTGATGTTCGAGCGTGCTCAGGCGATCCCAGTCGTTCGCACGCGCCGCATCGGCCATCTGGGCCGAGAGACCGCTCATCGATTCGTAAAGGTTCAGAGTGCTCATCTCTATTTCCTCAGCGGCTGCGGGCTTGATCGCGGATGGTGTCCCAGCCGCTCTTGAGTTCTTTCAGAAGGGCCACGACTTCGTCGATCGCCGGAGCGCTCGCGTTCAGGTTCGCGTAGATCAGCCGCGAGACCATGTAGTTGTAAAGCGCGCCCAGACGGTCGGCGAGTTCGCCTCCGCTCTGATAGTCCAGGCTTGCATGAAGCCCGTTCGTGATGATGTCGATCGCGTGCGAGATCTTCTGGCCGCGCAGCGGGATGTCGTTGTTGTCGATCGCCATCCGCGCCGTGGCGAGCGCCAGGATTGCGCCGTCGTAGAGCATGACGACCAGGTCGAGCGGATCGGCGGTCGCGACATCGGTCTGGACGCCGACCGATGCGTAAGCCTGATTCGCGGTGTGCATGGAACCGAACATGGGCTAATTCCCCGTCTCAATTCGATGAATTCAGTTTGGACAGCGCGGTGAGCTGCTGGGTCAGATAGGACGAGGTCGACTTCATGCCGCTGATCGCCGTATCCAGCGCCGAGAATTGAGCGCGGTAGCGTTTTTCGATCGCAGTCAGGCGAACGTTCCAGTTCGCAATCTGTTTGTCGATGTCCTTGACCGAGCTGTTCAGGTTGTCGACGGTGCCGACCAGGCTGCCGCCGACACCAATCATCGATTTAGTCGTCGTATTGACCAACGAACTCAAGCCCTTGGTCGTGTTCGTGCCGGCAAAGAATTCGGCAACCTTGTCCGCTTTGGTGCTCAACGCGGAGCTCAACTTCGACGCGGTTTCGAGCTTGAGCGTGCCGTCCTTCTGCAGCGAGATGCCCAGATCGGACAGCCTCATCGTCGAGCCGTCCGAGAGCGTGATGCCCTGGGTCACGGTGCTGCGCAGCATGTTGCGGATACCCTTCGCCGAAGAGTCACCGGTTAGCGTCGAGGAAACCTTGTTCGTGCTGTCGTAGCTGGTCAGCGACGAGATTGTCGAGACGCTCGCGTTGTAGGCGTCGATGAAGCTGTTGATCAGCGTCGTGGCCTGGCTGCTATCCTTGGCGATCTTGATCGTCGCAGCGGTGCTGCTGGTGCTGTTGAGCGTCAGCGTGACGCCGTCGATCGCATCGGTGATCGTGTTCGACGAGCGGGTGATGTCGATGCCCTGGACATTGATCGAAGCGTCCTGAGCCGTCTGCAGGCTGGTGAAGCTCGAGCTTGCACCGGTCGAGGCATCGAAGGACAGGCTGGAGAGGCCATCCGTACCGGTGAGTTTGAAAGCCGTCGCTTTGCCCATGCCATCGCTCTGCAACACCAGGCGGCTGTTGCCGCCGTCATTGACGATGCTGGCGGTGACGCCGGTCTTGGCCGCATTGATCGCATCGCGCAGATCGGTCAGCGATGAGCCGGAGAACTTGATTGCTGTGGCTGCCGGACTGGCTGCGGTAAAGCTGGTCGTGCCGCTCGTCGTCGTATAGGTGCCGAGCTGGATCGTCAGCGAGCCAGCCGAGACGCTCGGTGTCGAGCCCGCGGCGCTGCTGATCCGTTGCCCCTGGGCCAGAGCATTGACGGTGACCGAATAGGAGCCGGCTGCGGCCGAGCTGGTCGAGGCGGCAGAAACGACCGCGCTGCTGGAGCTTGTTGCCGATGTCGCGGAATAAATTGCCTTGGAGGCGAGCGCGCTGGCAGCATCCTGGAGCGAGGAAACCGTGCTCTTGATCTGGCCGTAAGCCGAGACCTTGGCGAGAACCTTGCTCTCCTTGCTCTGCAGCAGCGTGACCGGCTGCTGTTCGGTCGCCATCAGCTTAGTGACGAGACCTTCGAGATCCAGACCGGAACCCGCTCCCAGTGATGAAATGCTTGCCATGTCCTGCTCCTTCGCTCCTCATCAGGCCTGCTGTTTGACCAGCACGCCCAGAGATTTCGCGTATTCCCCCAGATCCTTCGCGATCGCCAGCGCTTCCTCGCTGGGAATCTGACGGATCACCTTGTCGGTGCTGGAGTCGATGATCTTGACGACCGTTCGGCCGGTGTCCTTGTCCACCGAGAACTGCAAATCCCGTGCCAGGGGCTCGACCGCATCGCGCAGGTCGGACACCGCCTTTTGGAGCTGCTTGTCGGCGCTGGCTTGATCCTTGGCGGAGCCAGCTTCCTTGACCGCCTCGGCAGACTGCAGCCCGGGGATGTTCTCGGCCTTTGCAGAGTCCTGCGCCGTGCGGGTTACCGTCCGGTTCTCGATGTTCGGGGCAGTGAGTCCCGATTGAATGTTCTGGATGTTCATCAGATCACCTCCTGCGCGAGCGGGCCGACATGCCTGCTTCGCATGTCGGCCCGGCTAGGCTGTGGAGCTAGGCCGCTCTTACTTGAGCAGGCTCAGCACCTGTTGCGGCAGCTGGTTGGCCTGGGCCAGCATCGCGGTACCCGCCTGCTGCAGGATCTGCGACTTGGTCAGGTTCGCGGTTTCCGAGGCGAAGTCGGTGTCCTGGATGCGGCTGCGGGACGAGGACAGGTTCTCGGACGTGGTCGCCAGGTTGCTGACCGTCGATTCGAAGCGCGACTGCAGCGCACCGAACTGGGCCCGCTGACCGTTGATCAGCGCGAGGGCCGAATCGACCGTCTTCAGGGCCTGCTGGGCGCCGTCGAAGGTCGAGATGTCCAGCTTGGAGACCTGGTTCAGCGTCGAAGCCTTCGCCGACGTGCCGCCGACGACGTTGTCCACCGTGTCAGTGACCGAGAAACTCTTCTGCGAGTCGAAAGTGACCTGACCCGTCGTATAAGCCGTGTCTGCGGTGGTGTCCGCGGCGAGTACGCGAGCCGTTCCGATGCCGGTCAGCGTGGTGTCGCCAGCCTTCGTATAGACACCCTGAACCGTCGTCGTGCCTGCGTTCGCAGTTGTTGTATCGCCAATTGCTATGTCTGCGCCGGTCGAGCTGGTCAGCACAACCTTGGTGCCGGTTGAATCGAGCGAGGCGGTGACTCCGGTCTTGGCCGACTTGTCGTTGAAGGCCGTGATCGCGGTCGAGAGGCCGTCCGCATTCGCATTGCCGCCGGTCGGGATCGTGAAGGAGATCGTTTCCGCGGTCGTGTTGTCGCCCTTCAGCGTCAGCGAATAGGCACCTGCGGCGCTGAACTGCAGCGTTGCGTCGGTGCGCGCCGTCGCGGTAACGCCGGTCTTATTGGTGACCGTGTTGATGTTCGTCGCGGTCGTCTTGGCGCTCTCTCCCGCTGCTACGGCGACCGTCGTTGAACCGATATAGCCATTGACGGACAGAGTCGATGCAGTGATTGCGCTGCCTGTCGCGAGATTGGTTCCGACGTGGGCGCCGACGGACTGGATCTGGTTGTTGCCGTAGTTGGTCGTGCGCAGGTTCGCGGTGCCGGCCGTGATGGTCTGGCCTGCGTCAGCGCCGACCTGGAACTGCGCGGTCCCGAAGGTGCCGTCGAACAGCATCTTGCCGTTGAAGTTGGTCGTCGTTGCGACGCGGTCGAGTTCCTGGGCAAGTTGCGAGACTTCGTTCTGCAGCGCCTGACGGTCGCTGGCGGAGTTCGAGGAGTTCGACGACTGGACGGCCAGGGTGCGGATGCGTTGCAGGATGTCGCCGGCGGACGAGAGCGCGCCTTCACCGGTCTGCGCCAGCGAGATGCCGTCGTTCGCGTTGCGGGAGGCTTGGGTCAGGCCATTGATCTGCGAGGTCATCCGTTGCGAGATCGCGAGACCGGCGGCGTCGTCCTTGGCGCTGTTGATGCGCAGGCCGGACGAGAGGCGTTGCAACGAAGTGTTCAGCGAGTTCTGCGAAGTGGAGAGGTTCCGTTGCGCGTTGAGCGACTGAACGTTGGTGTTGATGGTCATTGCCATGATGAATCTCCGTGTCGTTCCGTTTCCGTTTATATGATTTCCCGGTGTTCCGGGAGAGCATCTTGTGCTCTTGCTTGCTTCTACGGCTTCGGTCCGGAGAACTTTAGAACTGCTTGATTTCTCGCGGTTTGCTGGCCGTTGAGAGCATTTACGACGGCGCGGATCGCAACTTTAGGGGGTGACACGCTTCTGTTTGGGAGAATCGTGAAGGTGCAGATTCGACCGTGTTGAACATCGCCCCCTGTCGGAGCGCTTGGCGCAAGAGAGGTTCAGACGGGCGGATTGCTGCGTCTTTGGAGTGTCAGTGCGGACAGCTCCGCGCTGATCGCGGCAACAGCCTTGGTCCAGTCTCCGGGAGTGCCCTGACGGAATAGCTTCAGGCTCCGATACCACGGGGTGTCGCTGCGATCCCTGAACCAGCGCCAGTCGGTATCGATGGCTGGGAGCATGACCCAGCAGGGTTTGCCGAGCGCGCCAGCGAGGTGTGCGATCGACGTGTCGACGCAGATCAGCAGATCGAGCTGATCGATGATCGCGGCCGTGTCGGCGAAGTCCATGATGTCCTGACCCAGCGCCACGATGGGCTGGTTCGTGGGAGGCTGCAGAGCCTCCGCTTCTCCATCGCCTTTCTGCAGGCTGAAGAACTTCAAGCCGGGAAGCGCCCACAGAGGAGCGAGCTCGGCGAGCGATGACAGGGAGCGGTTTGCGTCGTTGGCGTGTTGCGCTGAACCTCGCCAGACCAGTCCAATCCTCATCTCCTCGCCGCAGAGAAGGCTGGGCCACTTTGCGGTTCGGCCCGGATCGGCCGACAGGTAAGGGTCGGTGCCGGGAATCGTTGTGAGCGTGAGCTGCAGCAGGAGT
The DNA here is from genome assembly GCF_048213115.1 of Niveibacterium terrae. Lineage (GTDB taxonomy): Bacteria > Pseudomonadota > Gammaproteobacteria > Burkholderiales > Rhodocyclaceae > Niveibacterium > Niveibacterium terrae. The sequence goes on from NZ_CP172404.1 coordinate 1,622,542, forward strand.
GGAAGAGAGAAGGCCAGAACCCTGTAGTCGTGCAGCGCAATGCCTTGCGCGGCATCTTCCTGGGACAGGATGAGATCGGCATCGGGGGTAGATGAGAAGAGCGGCTTGAGCGACGAGGAACAGACCACGGAGATTCGCCGCGCTCCCCGCGCGCGCAGCAGGGGAAGGAAGCGCAGGCACAGGATCTGGTCGCCGAGGCCTTGTTCCGGGCAGACGACAATCGACTTTTCGTGCAGATCCTCGCCGTGCCAGTCCTGGAATGGAAACTTGTCAGCGTTTTTGTAGAGATCCTTCTCCCGTCTGACCTCATAGAGGGGCAGGCCTTCCTCCAGCCTGCCCGTGCTGAGCAGCAGAAGAGCCAGGCTCAGCCGGGTGTCGATGTGGGCGGGATTCGCAGCGAGAGCCCGGCGATAGTGTGTTTCGGCTTCGCGGATCCGCAGGCTGTCTGCGTAAAGTCTGGCCAGCGTGTAGTTGACTTCGAAACAGGCGGGGCGAAGCTCGGCTGCGCGCATCAGGGCCGTTTCCGCTTCGTCGGTCTTGTCCTGGGCGAGTAGCGTTTTGCCGAGGTGAAGATGCGCTTCGGGGAAGTCTGGTGCCAGTGATGCCGCCAGCCTCAGCTCTGCCTCGGATTCGGCAAAGCGTCTGGCGCCATGGAGGAGCGCGCCGAGTGCGTCCCGATAGAGCGCGTTGCCCGGCTGTTGTTCGAGCGCGCAGCGAAACTGCGCTTCGGCCTCAATGGGGCGATCCATCGCGACGAAAAGCTGACCGAGGTTGAAGTGAGCCTCGGGATAGGTCTCACGCAAGGCAATGGCCCGCGCGAGTTCCTTCTCCGATTCGCCGTGGCGAGCGAGGTTGAAGAGAAGAACGCCCAGGTTGTTGTGAACCGAGGCGTTTCCCGGCTGGAGCGCGATGGCCCGTTTCCACAGAGCCTCCGCCTCCACCGGCTGAGCGAGAAGGCGATGGCAGGCCGCGGCGCGGTTGAGCGCATCGAAATGCCGCGGATCCCGGGCGAGGATGGCCTGGAATGCTGCGAGCGCCCTATCAAACTGTCCGGCTTCGAAAAGCCCGCACCCGGACTGAAACTGTGCGTTGATTTGCTTTGAAGGTGCGGCCTTTTGATGGGGAATCCGGCTGTTTCTGTTCATGGCCTTCCCTTGTGTGGGCAAGAGCTCTGCTTGTCGAGTCGTTTGAGCGCAGGAATTTCTTATCCCCTCTGCGGGTTAAGCGTCCAGCCTTTCTGCCAGAGGACGAGATTTTCTCCTTCGAGCATCCAGTGCTCCCGCACCGCCATCTGGAGCGCGAGCCCCTCGTTGCAGAGTGCTCCGCGGTCGGCCAGTTTTTCCTCGATCGCTGCTATCCAGTCTTGGGGATCGTTCCTGACCCGTGTGACGGGGAGTTCGCAGCGATAGGGCTCGCAGTCGCTCGCAATGACCGGGTAGGCGCAGGCACCGTATTCGAGCAGGCGCAAGTTGCTCTTGCATGCGTTGAACAGGTTGGTTTCGAGCGGGGCGAGCGCGAGATCCAGATCGAGAGCCCCCAGTCGATCCGGGTACAGATCGATTGCCACGCCGGGGTGATATTCCGCGATGCAGGAATCGACTCCCTCCGGTTTCATCCCGAAGAAAACCCAGTCGACCTTGTCTGCAAGCGCTCTGACAACTGCTGTGATCAGTTCCAGGTCAGGCGCATGCGAGAGTCCTCCTGCCCAGCCGATCCGGGGTTTTCCGGGGCGCAGCGTGCGGGGGCGGCGGACGATCTCTCCCCAGTGGGCTGGCGGCAGGTAGTTCGGCAGCACGACTATGTCCTGATGAAGATCCGCGAGCGCTCGTTTCAAAGCGTCGGTCGAGACGGTGATGCGGTCGCAGAGCTTTGCAACCGTGCGCAAGCGTTCCAGGATGTCCTCGGGAAACTTGTCCCAGTTCGGGTTCGTGTGGGGCAGGGCGGCAAGATTGTCATCGATGTCATAGATCAGCCTTGCCGAGCTGAATTCGCGATAGCTCTCGATGTTCGAGATCTGTTCATCCAGATGCTGCCTTTGCAGTACGACAACGTCCGGCGAAAACCTCGCGAAGTGTACCGGGTCGAAAAAGTGTTCCCGGAAATCTCCGTCAGCGCAGCCGGAAGAGACCAACGCGCGCAGTGGGTCGATGATCCGGTAGCGCCCGGAGCCTTGGGCATCTCCGGGGTGGGCCAGAACTCGTGGACGGGAATTATCGGAAAAGCGGCACAACAACGGATCCATCTCCAGCTCAAAGCCGCTGCCGCTCAGGCTGAGGTTCCTGTTGTAAAAAGGGTCAAGGATCAATTTGTTCAGCCACTTTCGATACATGGACTTGTGCTCGAACTCGACCCGCGCCTTCTTCTCTTTCAATACTGTCTGGTCGACCTCTTTCTGGCTGACGCTACCTATGTGCATCACGATTGCCCGGCTGGCCCAGACGACCGAGTAGTTCTCCTCGCGAACCTTCAGGCACAGATCGACATCGTTGAACAGAACCTTGAACAGGACTTCGTCCATCCCGCCGACCTGCAGATAGATCGATTTTTTGATCATCAGGCAGGCTGCCGTGACAGCCGAGTACTGCTGGTCGAGCAGCAGGCGGCCGAAATAGCCCGGCGCGTCCATCGCTTCACCGATGAAGGGGTGATCCGCCAGGCCGTGCAAGCCCAGAAGAACTCCCGCATGCTGGATTTCTCCTGTCGGGAAAAGCAGTTTTGCGCCGACGATGCCGACTTCCGGGCGCTGCGCATGGTTTAGCAGTTCATCGAGCCAGTCAGGATGGATGATCGCGGTGTCGTTGTTGAGCTGCACCAGGTATTCGCCGCGCGCCGCTTGGGCGGCCTGGTTGTTCATCGCTGAGAAGTTGAACGGATGAGGGTAGCTGAGTACCCGGATGCTCTCGGCGTTCAGCGCGCGCAGACCATCCAGATAACGAATGGCTTCCGGATCCGAACTCTGGTTGTCGACGATCAGAATTTCATAATGCCTGTAGGCGGTTTTCTCGAGGATGCTTTCCAGACAGCATTGCAGCAGTTCGGGTTTGTCCTTGGTGGGAATGATGATCGAGACGAGCGGCGTTCCGCGGTGTCGATAGCTGACCTGCAAACTTCCGGGATAGGTGCCTGCAGTGAGTTCAGCGTCAATTCCTTGTCTCTCCAAGTGATCGCTCAGGGCTTGGCGATGCCGGTCTTGCGAATCCTGGGTTTGTGCGTCGGGGATGCAGTGGAACAGGATCTCGGCGAGGTGGAAGATGGACTGCCGGCCATATCGCTCGAACATGCGCAGTGAGTAATCGTAGAAGCGGGCGCTGCCACGGTTCTCGTCCAGACCGTCGAGTTCGGCGTACTCCTGCCCGCGCATGACCAGGAAGCGTCCGATGTACGGAAAGCTGCGCAAATGGTCGATGTCGAAATCCGGGCGGAACTGCGGATCGGCCGGACCGTGACGGGGATCTAGCGTGTCGCCGTCCGCGTAGGCCATCGCCGTATTCCTATGGCTTGGCAAGGCCTTTGCGAGGAAGTACATCCCGCTTCGCGAAAAGCAATCCCCCGCGCGGATCTGCATCAGCCATGATTGCGGATTGGCTTTGGCGAGTTCAAGCAGCAGAATGTTCGGGAAAACCGGGGATTCCAGCCAGAGAATGCCCTGCGGATTCTGCGCAGGAGCCGGGATGGGGGAGGTCACGACGAGTTGGATGGCGTTGTATTGCTGTTGCGCAAAGCTGGTCAGCGTTCTGGCGAGTAGTTCGGGCGACGCCTCTGTCGCATCGACCACCACGATAAAGCGGACGCAATCCTGCTGTTCATCGGATTGCTGAAGCTGTCCGGCTTCTGGCTGGTGAAGATCAAGCCAGCCATGGTAGGTGTGTATGGCCTGTTCGTAGCGGACGGAGTTCATGTCTTCGCCGGCGACCGCTTCCGGCCGCGGGCATTCCCCCGGACGAGAGATCGCTCTCCAGTCCCGCTTCCATGTCCCGTTGTCGAATACTTCTTCCCAGAGGGCGCTGTTTGTCTGGAGTGCCTGCAGATAGATCGATTCCGCAAATTCCAGACCGGCGATGCGGTGGAGCTCGAAGAGCTTGTCCATCTCGGATTCGCCCGGAATCAGGCTCGCTATCGTGGGGTCGGAGCGGAGGATGATCAGTCCTCTTTCCGCCGGGAGGGTCCAGTCAAAGTCGACGAGCGAATCCCATTCGCGATCGATGAACTTAAATTCATCGTCCCTGTCCAGAATGAAGTTCGTGGGTACTGCGTCCAGCCAGCGACTGTCGATGGGGGCCTTCCGAAGGAAGAGGATCCATTTTTGCAGGAGGGCTTTGAACGCAGTCAGGTCTCCACAGGTCAGCGCACGCTTGAGTTTCGTGAATACGCTGTGCCCCTGGATGTAGGGCTCGTCAATTGGGGAAAATCGGGCAATCGTCGTCTGTTTGAATGCGGCAGGGCACAGCGGAGTGCGAATCGTCGAAAGAACACCGCTTCGGTCTACAAAGGCGAGCTGGGTTGTAAAAGAGGGGTGGCGGTTGTCCGTGAATTTCAGTGCAAGCGTTTCGCTTTTCTGTGAGGAGGCCTGATGGCCCTGGCTGGCGATGACCAGAAATGAATTGGACAGTTCTCCGAGAAGGCCTTCCTCGGCAATAGACTCCCAGGCGAGTCCCAGGTCAAAATGCGCCGTCCCGGCCATCGAATAGTCCCGGCTCTCGAGCTGGGAGACGAGGTCGGCGCAGTTAAAATCCGGATGGTCGATCGCTTTCCCGGTCAGGATGACCTCCGGGAGTTTGTAATCCGGGAATGGGTAGAGGAACTCATGCACGGGAAGTCCTGCTTCGCGGAGGAAGCCGGAAAGCCTCTTCTTCCCGTAAGTGGTGATCTGCCTGGCCTGATAGCGCCCTTCGATGCCGTAATAGGGAATCGAGAAGTGGTCCTCGGAAATCCCGCTGAAATACTTGAGCCCGAGCTTGTTCTCGATCGCGATGACGAGCTTGCCACCCGGTTTGAGCGCGGACTTCGCCATTTCGAGGCAGGAAACAAAGGGGTTTTGAGAGTCGATATAGACCGGCGCATATTCGAGCACGCCGATCAGTGTGACGATGTCGTATTGCGGCTCGAACTCGATATCCTGGAAGTTTGAGACATGGATGCGCGCATTGCCGAGATCCCGGAGTCGTTCCGCTGCGATCGAAGCTCTGCGCGGCGAGCCTTCGATGGCGTCGACGCTGGCGCCTGTCTCGGCCAGCGCCCGCGTGACTGCGCCGCAGCCGCAGCCCAGTTCGAGAACCCTGACTCCCGGTCCCAGTTCGGTCAGCGGGCGGATGATGTTTGCGCGGCGAGCCGACAGATGGTACTCGGTGGGCCAGTCGGCGATTGCCTCCCTCAGCTCACGCGAGAAAAGACTCAGATCCGTCGCATTCGAGACGATCGAGAACAGCTTCTGTTCCGCTGCGTCACCATCCGAATAGGAAAAGTCCTTCTGGCTTGGCGAAGTCCAGATGCGATCTCCGGCTCTTCGGGTAAAGGCGCTCAGAGCAGTCTTGGTCATCGGGTGTTCCCTTTGTAATTTCCTGTGCCGCGTTGACTCGCTGAGTCTGCGCGCGCAATACTTTTTGAGATCAGCGCTCGCCGCTGCAGAGCACTTTCAGCATCTCTTCGCAAGCCGTCTGCGACAGATCGAACTCGCCAGCGAGCAGACCGGCCAGGTTTTCCCTGCTTTGCTGATCGTCGGGCAATTCATGAAGCAGTCTGGCATAGCTGAGCAGCGCGTCATCCCAAAGCCCCGCGCTAAGCTGGGTTGCCGCCAGATTGCGCATGGCCAGACCGGGTCTGCCTTCCTTTTCGACGGCCCGCTTCAACAGCGTCAGCGCACCCTCGATATCACGCAGATTGAAGCAGATCCCGCCCATGTCATTGAATGCCTGCCAGCAGTCGCTGTCCTTGGCAATAAGCCGGGCCAGGATCGATGTTGCGCCCGAAATGTCGTCATTGATCAGATAACGCTCGGCTTGCCGGTAGAGCATCTGGTCGAGCACAGCGGGAGGAGTTTGCAGAGGCGCGAAGGGCAGCGGTGATTTGGCCCATGCCGCTTCGATCAGATCCATGGCGAGCTTCGAACTCTGGCCAAAGTGGCTGAAATGGTGGTCGCGCAGGCCAAGGGCTTCGCTGCGCGCCAGGACGGGGTCGGCGAGAAGTTTCTCGACGCTCTCGCGCAGCGCGCTGCGCGTGGTCTTCTGGACGTTTTCGAAGGGAACGCAAACGGGGCGGGGCGGCTGGCGGTCGGGAATCAACCAGTCCGTCACGGACAGGCTGGGAACACCATGCAGCGAAGCTTCGATCAGCACGCTCGATTCGTCCGAGACCAGCAGATCCGAGACGCCTATGCAATACATGATGCTGACGCCGCGATCGACGATATGGACATTTCCGGCAATCCCCCTGTGCCGTTCGTCCATTTTCCGGATGTTTTCAAGAACCCACGGATAGGCTTCGGACCACGGCGCCTGTTTGAGCAGGAGGTTGACAGGAAGGTCCACCAAGGACTGGACGAAGTCATCCTGCTTTCCGTCGTTCTCCCACGATGGGGCATAGAGGACTGTTTGCGGATGAATGAGTCCCAGGCTTCTGCGTAATTCCTCCGCCTGCGCATGGAATTGCTCCCGGCTGCGATAGATCAGATCCGCCTTCGGCCAGCCAATCTCGAAAACTCCCAGCCTGGGAGCGGCGCCAAGCTGCCCCGCCTGACTCTTCCAGCGCTGAACCCAGGCTTCACCGGGCACCAGACCGATGTCAAAGGCGTCCCAGGGTTCATGATCCCAGAACGCCGGCCAGATGTCGTGACGCTGGGCGAGGTCGTGCAGCATGATCACAGACAGATCGGCATTCGGACGGCAGGCGTGCTGGCAGTACACGCCGATCTCGACGCGCTCGGACAGATCCAGACTGAAGCGCACGGAATAGCCGCGTCGCTCGGCTTCCTCCGCGATCGGTGCGACAGCCTGTCGCTCGCAATCATCGGAATGGAAAAAAGTGAGGCTTGGCTTCGCTGCGGATGAAGGCATTTTGTGCTCAAAAATTTGGAACTAGGCTGACTTTCGTGTCATCAGGCAGTTGAAACGGAAGCGGTTTTGCGCGTATCCGGGGATTTCCTGATCGAAGGTCTGACAGTCGAAATCATGGTGGGTGGCGATGTCGGCGAACCATTTCCTGCTGTAGTACTTGTGCGTCAAACCGCGATATTTTTCCTCATACTGTTCCGGCGTCAGGATGTCCCGACGCATACGCTCGGACTCCTCGCGCAGGGCGAGATCGGGAACTTCGAGGATCGCGACGGCCCGCCTTGCCTTGCTCAGTGCGCTCGAGAGAACCGCCTGGGCATAAGAGTCATCCGGGAAATAGTGAAAGACCCCGTTCGCGACCACGAAGTCATACTGAGGCAGGGGGCTGAGCTCGCGAGCTTCGGCGGTGATGAATTCACCTTCCGGCATCGCCATCTTCGCCATACTGATCAGTGCGGATGAATAGTCCAGGCCCGCCACGTTCGCGCCGAGCTCCTTCAGTGCAAGGAGAAAAGCGCCAGAACCGCAGCCCACTTCAAAAACGCCGTCCGTGGGGCTCAGACCCAGCCGGGCCGCAATGCTTGCGGCGTAGGTGCGCCAGGCTGCAGAGTCGACTCTTCCGGCACCGGAATCGAAACCATCGAGTTCGATCAAGGCCTGGAGCTTGTCCGCTGCGCTCGCCGATGGAACCCGTTTTTCCCAGATCGTTTTCCAGTCCGTCATTGATTTTCTCCGTCGCGCAATTGGATCAGCGGATTGATGGTGTCATTGACGCGTTGCCAGTGCGCATTGGTGTCGATCTCCGACCAGGCGAGATCGGGGATCAGAGGGCAGAACACCGCGTGCTGACGCGCCGCTGCGACCAGAGCCTGTTCGTATTCCATTTTCGGTTCTGTTCCGGAAACGCTTCGCGCGTGTTCGAGCATCTGCTGGTAGCAGGGCTGGGAAATCCGGCTGATCCCGACCAGTTCGCCGGCCAGCTCGCCGATGTCGCTGCGCTTCTTCGATAACTGTTTCAGGAAGCCCCCAGGGGCTTCGGCATAAACTTCGTCACCGGAATGAGTCGTCCCCGAGAGCAAAAGCACATTGGCCTGAGCTTGCTCGGATAGCACGCTCAGGGCACGCCGTTCATAGACCAGATCGGACTCGAAGAGCCAGAAATCGCCGCTCAGCATCTCCCGTGCGCAAGCGAGTGAGCCCATGCTCCCCGTGCTGGCGTAAGCGCGATTGTGGATCAGGCGGATGATTCCCGGATAGGACAGTGCGAGTTCCCGGTAGAAGTGGGCAAGGTGACCCGTGACAATCACGATGTCGCGAATTCCCGAAGCCAGGATCTTTTCGATCGACGCCACGATGATCGGGCCGTCGCCAAATTCGATGAAGCCTTTGGGCCGCAGCTGGCCCTGCTCTCCAAAGCGCAGTCCCTGACCTGCGGCCAGGATCACGGCGCTCGACGGGATTGCGCTCATCCGAGCACCTCGGTGAGTGCGTTCATCAGGCTGAGCATGTCTTCCTCGCCGATCTCTCCCATCGTTGCGATGCGGAAGATTCTGGCCTGCAGCGGGCCCTGGCCGGCATAGATCGTGAAACCGCGCTTCTTCAAACCATCATGCAGCGGGGTATAGGATTTCCCCTCAGGGTAGAGATAGGATCTGAGCATGCTGCTGGCCCCTTCGGCGAGAAGCGGCTGCGCGCCAAGCCGGGCGAGCCGGGTGGCGATCCGCGCCGAGCGCTGCCGATAGACTTCGCGGCGCGCGGACCAGGATCCGGAGTCCAGAAGTTCGTCGAGTGCTGCGTCAAGGGCCATGAAGCCTTGTACGGCCTGCGTGAAGGGGGACCATCCGGATCTCTGATCGCGATAGTAGCGGAGCAGGTCGAAGTAGAGCGTCGTGGCCTGGGTTTGCGAATGTTCCAGTGTTTCCCGGCGGGCCATCACGAATGACACGCCCGGAACGCCGTGCAGGCATTTGTTTGCGGTCGAGGCGATGGCCAGCGGATTCCAGACTTCGAAATCCAGCCACTCCGCACCGAAGCTGCTGACCGCGTCGATCATCAGCTCGATCTGGCGTTCCGCGCAGAGCTTGGCGATCGCGGACAGCTCGTTGAGCCTGCCCGTCGTCGTCTCATGGTGGACGACCGCTAGGTGGCTGATGTCCGGGTGCTCGGCGAGCAAACGTTCGACACTCTCCAGCTCGATCGGACTCTCCCAGGAACCGGTCAGCCCGATGCACGGTTTTCCCTGCCGTGTGAGCATGTCGAGCATCCTTTCGCCGTAGACCCCATTGGCGACGACCAGGGTTGTGCTGTTTCTGGGGGCGAAAGTGGAGAGCATCGCTTCGACCGCGCCGCTGCCCGACGCGGTCAGCAGAACCGCCGCATGGGTTTGCGCCGCGCCCCGATAGACGGACTCCAGTTTTTCGAGAATGGCTTTGGTTAGCGCAGCGAACTCCGGTTCGCGGTGACAGAGATCTTCCGCCTGCAATGCGCGCCTGACCTTCGCGGACAGGCTTACCGGGCCGGGGTTGAGCAGGATCATCGGGTTTCCCTCGGGAGTGCGGCGAGGTGATTGCGCAGGCGCTCAGTGACCTCGACGGGGGTGATTGCGGGGCGCGGGAGGTTTTCAGGCACACCCGGCGCGATCAGGGCGCGGATGAAGACTGGCCCGGCCTTCCGCGCTTGCAGCTGCGCTTCAAGGGCTTCGGTTCCGCTCACCGTGAGCGCGCGAGGATAGGCGCAAGCCGAAGCGATGCAGGCCAGGCGGATGCCTCCGCTGACCGTCTGCTGTCCTCCCGTCGATTCGTGCTGTCCGTTATCGAGCAGGATGTGCACGAGATTGGGTGGTGCAGCATGACCAATCGCCGCCAGGGCGCCCAGGCGCATCAGCAGGGCTCCGTCGCCATCGAGCGCGATGACTCTCAGATCCGGTCTGGCCAAGGCAAGCCCCAGGGCAAGGCTTGAGACGCAGCCCATCGCGCCGACCAGATAGAGCTGGTTGCGGCGATCGTCGAGCGCATACAGCTCGCGCCCGGTGTAGCCTGTCGTTGCCAGCACGATGTCGCGTACTCCGGCATTTTTTTGCAGAGCACGCAGCATCGCGCCACGCGTAGCTGTCGGGGATTGCGTGCAGTCGTCGGCTTCGGCAGAGAGTGGGCGCAGCGTCGCGCTGTGCGCGGCGGGCACGGCGACAGGGGCAACGCTTGCCTTGCGCATCACCAGGCAGAACGGACGCCGCTCGGTGAGCATCCAGGCTTTCGCCTCATTGAGACAGCTCTCGATCCGGGTTTCGTCGGTCGGGAAATAGCGCCACGGGATCTGCAGTGTCTCCAGCAGCCGCGTCGTGATCGCCCCCATCAATTCATGCTGTGGCTCGTCGTGGCCGCCCTCCGGATCGCCGCGCAAGCTGACGATCAGCAGCAGCGGAATCCGGTGCGTGTGGGTCAGCGAACTCAGAGGATTTACCGCATTGCCCAGACCCGAGTTCTGGCACATCACAACAGCCAGCTCGCCCCCGAGTTCGAAGCCCGCCGCGATCGCGACGGCATCACCTTCGTTGCTGGCCGGGATGTAGCGCAGGCCGGGGTCACCGATCGCTTGGTTGATCAGAGGCTGAAGGTAGGAGCAGGGCACGCCTGTCCACAGCGAAAAGCCGAGTCTGCGTGCGGCCCGGGTGAAGGATTCGGCCGCGATCATCAGAAACTCCCCGCGCTGGCGACGTCTTCAGGGCTGTCAATGTCCAGCCAGTGCCCGGTGGTGTAGACAACGCGTACAGGCAGGCCTCGCTCGACCAGCGTATTGATCAAGTCGGGCAGGGAACCCTTTCTGCGCGTGTGGGCAGAACTCAGCATCTGATCGAGAATGTCGCGGACCTGGCCCTGGCTTGCGGGGCCGATCCGGAAAAAGCCCATCCATTCGCCATGGATCTCGTCTTCCCGGAGTTCCGTCGCGTCCCCCAGCCGCTGCAGGTGAACCGCTTCGCTGTAATGGAGGCGCGAATAGGAGCGGGAACACCGGGCATAGTCGGCAACGCGATTGAGGTTTGCGCTCTCCCGCCACTGGGTGTCGATCATCACGACCAGGTCATCGCTGACTTCATTGAGAATGTCCGGGACATGCTTGCGAAACAGCACGTCGCCATAGGAAACGATGATGCCATTCGTCCGGTCGGCGAGCCTTTTCAGCCCCTTTTGCAGTGAGACCAGCTCTCCCGATGTCTCGAACTCGTCGTTGTCGACATAATCGAGGCTGGGCAGATCGACCCTCTCCTTGCAGTAACCGCGCACCACCGTGATGTCCCTGATTCCGGCCTGGTTGTAAGCGGCTGCGATATGGGAGAGCACAGGTTTTCCTCCCACCGGAATCATCGTTTTCGGAAGACTCTTCGTCAGATCTCCCAGCTCTACCCCCCGCGATGCGGCCAGCACCAGCGCTGAGGGCTTCTGCCTGGAGCTGGGCAGGTAGCGTCTTTCGGCTTCGTCCAGGGCGTCCGCGCCCTGCAGGCGGAAAATCTCGGAAACCGGAGCGATGCCGGACTCGATCCGGATGAGCTCCTGATCCTTGTAGAGCGCACGGGCGGTTTTCTGCATCGCGGTCACCGAGCTGCGCAGGATGTGATTGGCCCATATCACCATCGAAACCTGGTTGGCCCGGAACACGTCGGTGGGGGTCGCATAGTATTTCGTCGGAACGATGACGACCGGGCTGCGGTTTGCCCATTCCTTCGTGAAGGCCAGGATCTCGTCGGGCGTGCTCAGGGCGCTGTGGATCAGAATCGCATCTGCGCCCGCTGCGCGATAAGCCTCGGCGCGGCGAACCGCCTCGTCCAGCCCCCAGCCGGCGATGAAGGCTTCGACCCGGGCGACGATGCAGAAGTCAGGGTCGGTCTGTGCGTCCTTGCCCGCCTTGATCTTTCCGGCGAACTCTTCGATATCCGCCAGAGGTTGGCGCTTGCCCGAGATGAAGCTGTTGGTCTTGGGGAAAAGTTTGTCTTCCAGGCAGACCGCGGCGACATCCCGCTGTTCCAGTTTCCTGACCAAGCGTTGAACGTTGTTAAAATTGCCGTAGCCAGTGTCCCCATCCAGCATGATCGGTATGGCACTCGCATCCGACATAAATTCCACGACATCGAGCACCTGAGTCCAGCTCGCCTCGTTGTTGTCGCGAACGCCGAGTTGCGCGGATATCCCCAGCCCGCTTGCCCATATTCCCTTAAAGCCAGCTTCTTCGACGATCTTCGCGCTTAGGCCGCTGTGCGCCTCGCAGATGAATTCAAGTTCCCCCGAGAGCAGCATCTGTTTGAACTGGCGGGTTTTCCTCATGTAAGCCTCTTGTAATTGCGATTGCGAGTCGGCTCAACCGTCGAGCTTGCTCGGCCATCGGGGACTCTCTCAGTGGAAACCTTACCCGCGACTGATCGCGGGCAAATTCGGAACAGCGGGAGAAATAAGAGGCTTTTCAGCTTTCAGGGGGATCATCCCGCTTCGACGCGGTTCTTGCCGGCGCGCTTGGCGCGGTACATCGCCGCGTCGGCGCGTTCGACCGCTTTCTGGGGGGCTTCATCTGCAGCGATCTGGCTGACTCCGGCGCTGAACGTGATCAGCACCTTGCTGTTCTCGTGCAGGAAGAAGCGGCGAGTCAGCTCGCGCTGCAGGCGCTGGACGACGCCGAGCGCCGCGTCGACTTCAGTGCCGGGTAGCAGCAGCACGAACTCCTCGCCGCCGTAGCGGGCCACCGCGTCCTGCGGGCGCAAGGTGTCCTGGATTACGCGCGAGAGGTGGAGCAGCGCGCTGTCGCCTGCGCTGTGACCCAGCGTGTCGTTGAGCTGCTTGAAGTTGTCGACATCGAGCAGCGCAACGCAGAGCGGTTTGCCCGAGCGCTGGCCGCGGCCGACTTCGCGCTCCAGCGCCTCGTCGAGGCCTTTGCGGTTCAGCGCGCCGGTCAGCGGGTCGTGGCGGACGAGCTGGCTGGTCTCCTCCAGCTCCTGTTGCAGGCGGGCGATCTCGGCATTGGCCGCATCGACGCGCCCCTTCATGTCCTGGATTTCGCCGCGCGAGCGCTCGGCCCGATCCTGGATTGCGCGTGTCTCGCCGATCAGATCTCCGATCACTTCGGAGAGTTCGGAGATCGAGTTGGCTCGGGCGACCTGCTCGGCGTGGTGCTCGACCCGGGTCCGGTACTCGCCGGTCGAATCGTAGAAGTCGGACAGATGATCGACGAAGCCGCTCAGCATGTCTTTGAGCCGGCTCTGCGCTTCGGCGATGCTGCGCTTGAGCGTGCCCTGTTTCGCGATCACGCCGCGCAGACGGCGCGAGAGTTCGTCGAGGCTGTCGCGGCCGAGCGGCTGCTGCGTGATTTCGAGCACGCCCGAGAGCTGACCCTGCATCCAGCTGTCGTCGAGCAGCAGCTCGTTGATGTTCTCGACGATCAGGCGCAGCAGGTTCAGCAGCGCGGAGCGGATTCCGCTCTGGTCGTTGACGACCCAGCGCACCCTGTCCGCGAAGAGTTCCAGTTCGTGAGCCAGCGCTTCGGCGTCGAGCGCCTCGGCGGTGTTGCGCAGCGCAGCGGCGAAGCGCGCGGCTTCCTCGACCAGCGCCGGCGTGTCGACGAGAAGCGTGCCGATCGCTTCCTGCAGCAGATCGGCGAGGATGGGACGAAGCGGGTTCAGCGCCTCGGCGCCACTGACGGCGGGCCGGAGGGGCGAAGCCGGAGGCGCGTTGGGGGCGAGGAGAGGGGACGCTTGCGTCGCCGGACTCGCCGCGGACTCGGGTTGGCCTTCGACGAGCGAGATCGTCTCGGCGTCGGTATCGGCCGTCCAGCCACCGATCAGCGCCTGCAGACGGTTGAAGAGCTGCTGGGCGTCAGCTTGGCTCGAGCTGAGCACATGTTCGAGCGCTTCACGTTTGCGCGCCGGGCTGAAGTTCGCGTGGTGGCGTTCGAGCTGAGTCACCAGATCCTGGAGCAGCGCGGCCCAGGGAGGACTCGCCTCGGCACACTCCTGGAGCAGCTGCAGCATCCGTTCGTGGAAGGTTGGCCAGGACGAATCGGCAATCGCACCTTCAACGCGGCGTGCGATCCGCAGCTGCTCGGAACTCACGCGCGGGAGGCTGGCGGCGAAGGAGCGGAACTCGCGTTCGGGGAAATCGTCGTCGGGTGTGCTGCCGGCGATCTGAAAGTAGAGGCGGCGGAAGTTGTCCGGCGTAGGCGGAATCCGGTTCGTCGCGAGGCGGCGCAGGACGTCGCGGGCAATCTCGGAAGGGCTGCTGGGATTCGAGTCCATGATCGGTATGCGGTGTTGGGGCGTCTATTCGACCAGGCCGTGCTTGAGCGCGTAGTGGGTCAGCTCGGCGTTGTTCTTCAGTTTCATCTTTTCGAGCAGGCGGGCGCGATAGACGCTGACGGTCTTCACGCTCAGATTGAGTTCCTCGCCGATTCCGGTCAGGGTCTTGCCGGACGCGATCATGCACAGCGTCTGATACTCGCGATCGGAGAGCCGCTCATGAGGTGGCCTGTCGTCTTCGCCGATCGCCTCGGCCAGCTGTTCGGCGAGAGACGCGCTGATGTATTTCTTGCCGCTTGCGACCTGGCGGATCGCGCTGACCAGCAGCTCCGGCGCGCTGTGCTTGGAGAGATAGCCGGCGGCACCCGCCTTGAGCGCACGAATCGCATACTGGTCTTCGGGATACATCGACAGCATCAGCACCGGCAGTTTGGGCTGTTCCTTCTTGATCAGTTTGAGCGTGTCGATGCCGTTGCGGTCGGGCATGTTCACGTCCATCAGTACGACGTCGTAGTCGCCGCCGCGCGCCATCTGCAGCGCGCGCACGCCGTTTTCAGCCTCTCCGGCGACGCTCATGTCTTCAGTGTCGGCGAGAATCGCGCGCAGGCCTTGGCGGACGATCGCATGGTCGTCGGCGATCAGCACGCGGATCGTGGGAGGGTTCATCGCGTTTGTCTCAATCGTCATGATCAGTGATGCCGGGGGCTTGCCGTGGCACGCGCAGCAGCAGTTCGGTTCCGTGTGGGGTCTGCGGGCGGACGGCGACCGATCCACCCAGGCTGGCCGCGCGCTCGTTCATGCCGCGCAGGCCGAAGGAATGCGGTTTGGCGAGATCCCGGCGGTGTATGCCTATCCCGTCGTCGGAAACCTGGAGAACTATATCCTCTTCCTCCTGGATCAGTCGCACTTCGACGGCCTTGGCCTGGGCGTGCTTGAGCACATTGGTCAGCGCTTCCTGGAAGATCCGGAACACCGCGATCCCGGTGTCCTCGCCGGTTTCGATGTCGTGATCGGCGCAGAGGATGGCGCAGGGCAGGCCGAAGCGGTGGCTGAAGTCTTCGGCGTAGCTTTCGATCGCGGCCGCGAGGCCGAACTCCTTCAGGATGCCGGGGCGCAGCTCCCGTGCGACCCGGCCCGAGGTCGCGATCGCCTCGTCGGCCAGCTCGAGGATGTGCCCGGCCTTCGCCTTCAGCGCTGGATCATCCTTGCATCGGGATGCGAGCAGCGACAGCTCGATCTTGATGCCGACCAGAAGGCCGCCCAGCACGTCGTGGATGTCGCGGGCAATCCTCTCCCTCTCCTGTTCCTTGGCGCGTTGCAGGTGGCTCGAGAGCTCGGCGAGCCGGGTGCGGGAAGTGGCGAGCTCTTCCTGGGCCTGTCTGGACAGCGAGATGTTCCACATCACTCCATCCCACCGCGTCGATCCGTCACCGAGGCGGTGCGGCGTGCCGCGCACATTGATCCATTTGATATCGCCTTCCGGAACGCGGATCCGGCCTTCCCAGTTCAGCGTGCTCAGCCGGTCCGAGCATTCGGCCAGTTTGGCCAGCAGTGTGCTGCGATCCTCGGGGAGCACGGCCGAGAGCAGCAGCGAATCGCTGTCGGTCAGCGCGTGGGCGCTGTGCCCGAACAGCAGTTGGGCGCCTTCGCTCAGATAATCGAAGCTGAGGAAACCGTCGTCCTGGCGGCAGAGCTGGAAAGCCACGCCGGGGATGTTCTCGGCCAGCGCCGCGAAACGCGCTTCCTGGTCGCGCGCGGCGGCGATCGCAACTCTGCGTTCGCGGCGGATCCGCGCTTCGCGCAGCTCGCGTTCGACGGCCGGGATCAAGCGATCCAGCCTGTCCTTGCTCAGGTAGTCCTGGGCACCGGCGCGCATCGCGGCCGACGCTGTTTCATCGTCGATCGCGCCCGAAATGATCAGGAAGGGGACGTCCAGCCCTCGCGATTTGACGAGCTGCAGCGCCGCCTCGCCGGAGAAACCCGGCAGGCGGTAGTCGGAGAGCAGCAGATCCCATGGCCGTCTGGTCAGCGCCGCCTCGAGCTCTTCCCGCGTCTGGACCCGCTCCGACTCGACCGCGTAGCCGGCGCGCCGGAAGCGACTGATCAGCAGGTAGGCGTCGTCCTCGTTGTCTTCGATCAGCAGAATCGAGAGCGGCTCGCAGCCCATGGACATCCTCGCAGTAGAAGCGCCGGCGGCAGCCGGTGCCGCGCGATCCGTGAAAAGATAACATGCCGGGCTGATGTGCTTGCGCCATGGACTCAAATTAGACGCGGTTCGGGTATAATCCGCCGCCTGTGCCGGCATAGCTCAGTTGGTAGAGCAGTTGATTTGTAATCAGAAGGTCCCGGGTTCGATTCCTGGTGCCGGCACCAGCTTCAAATAAGGCCATTCAGGGCAGACAGAAAAGCGGGATTTGTCGCTCAAATAGGCATGTGTCGCTCAAATATCACCTTGTCGGAGTGGTGCGCTCGCCCTTCCTGCGGCGCGTGTAGCGCTCCGTAGTCCCTGATGTCGTGTGCCCGAGCAGCAGCTGTGCGGCGCGCACATCCTTTGCGGATTCACGCTTGTCTGTCCCGGCCTTGGCCCGAAGATCTCGGAATTGGATTCGCCGGAGCTTTTCGGCGACCTCGGAAAGCCCTCCCTCTTCCGCCTCTCTTGCTGCACCTTCCCGCGCCCGATCGAACCGGCACCGAAGCTGGTTTGCGGTCAGCCCCTGCCCAGACTCGTCGCAGAGCAGGTAGAGCGACCGAACGCCTGGCGTCTTCGCCTTCCGAGTCTTGATCCTCGACACCAGAGCGGACAGCTCTTCCGATAGCTCGATGACCAGCTTCGCCTTGGTCTTGCTTTGCGAGATCCGGATGCCGTCCTTCCCGATGTCCGTTTCGAGGATCTTTCGCAGGTCACCGGGACGCTGACCGAGTAGATAGGCAAGCTCGATCGCGTCGCGCAGCGGCTCGTCTGCGTTCTTGAGGATGCGGTCGAGCTCGTCGTCTTCGATGTAGAGATCCCGCCCTGACTCCCGGTTCTTCTTGATCCCTTCGCATGGGTTCTGCAGGTCGGTAACGCCTTGTGCGCGCGCCCAGTTCCACGCGGCAGACAGCCATGCGATTTCGCGATTCGCAGATGCCGCCCCGGTGCCGAGCTGCTTTCGCCCGCGCTTCTTTGCCTGCTCTGCGCTGTCTGCTGGACGCCACGCGAGATACTGAGCAACGTGCATAGGCCGAACGCCATGCAGCGGTGCGGGAGGGTCGCCGAAGAATCGGAGCAGGGGAGGGATAGCGGAGAGTATCCCTCGCTGCGTCTTTGCCGGCCTGGCGTTGAGCGTTGCAAGCTGCCACTTCGTCAGCAGCTCAGGGACGGTGACAGCAGGAGCGGACACGGTCTTGACGAGATCGGCATACCTGCGCAGCGCCTCGACGTAGTCCTTACCGAGCGACTGAGATCTTCGCGCCCCATCTGGACCGGTTCCGGCGTCGAGCGAATAGTAGGAGTGCTCCCCCCGGCGCTTTACCCTCATCCCAGGCGGAAGATTGAAATTGACAGTTGGCTTGCGGCCCACGGTGCTACCCCCTCAAGACCCTCGGTGCCCAGCCGGAATTGTCGTTCGCAGCCTGAGCCTCTTTGGCGCCAATCACCGCGGCGCGCGTGACAACGGGTCGTCCAATCGCATTGACGCGGAAAGGGACGAGCATTTCACGAAGCGCAGCGATCTGGAGCCGCCTGATTGCGCGGCCGGTCAGCTCGCGCAGCTCCCGGTCAGTCAAGAATAGATCTTCGCTCACGCCGCCTCCCTCATAACAGCTTCCATTTCGATCGCAATCTGCTCGGTCGTCACCGCCGATGCCAGCTCTTTGACGGTCAGCTTAACGAGCACATCCTCGGCGCGCCGGATCTCCGAGAGCGCCGCGTCGATCTCTTGCGTCGTGACGAGCTCACCGGCCTCGATCTTCGACTGGATCCGCCGCATGGCCGCAGTGCTGAGCCCGGGCGAAAGCCGGCCGATCATCCCGACGAAGCCGGAAATGCAGTAGTCGATCCGAACCCAGTCGTCGCCGTCGTGCAGGCGGGTAACCGGGAAGCCGTTGGCGGCCGGCGCGAAGCCGGTGCGCATCTGACCGAAGCATTCGCGCATCGGAGCGAGCCAGGTGCGGGCCTGGCGGCGGGTGACTCGGGCGCTCATGCCGCTTCCTTTTTTTCTCCATTGGCGATCACCCAATGCCATCGACCATCTACTCGTGCGACCCCGACAGAGTTTTTGATAGGACAGCGCACCCACGTCAGCGGGCCGCCTTTAGGGTGCTCTAGTTGCGCCCCAGGATCTCCGCCTACCGATACAAACGTAGCGCGTGGAGCGCTGTGCAGAAGGTCTAGCGTCAGCCATTCTTTCTGCCTTCTGTAAGGTTTCAGCTCCGGACCGATGTTCATGCCGCCTCCTTCCCGCCGAACAGACCTTGCGCCGCGGCGCGCGTGCGCATCAGCTCCCAGCCGTTCCACATGGCACGTACCTCTGGCCAGCGATAGACGCCAGCGCTGGTCGTCTTGGTGTCGTAGCCCCGGCGCTTCATTTCCCACTCGAACGCATCTCGCCCGTCGAGCCAGGCCGTTTCGCGAATCTCGTTCTCTCGCTCGCGCCTGGCCGCTTCGACGAGATCGCGAGCGCGGCGCAGATCCATTTCGGAGTGGCCGTCTTTGTTCGCCCAGCCCATGATGCGGATGATTTCGCGGTCGTTCATGCTGCTTCCCCTTGCTCGAACAGATCGCCGTTCGGCGTTTTCGGAACCCGGCGCGGCAGGCCGTGCTTTGCGAAAAACTCCTTGCGCGCCGTCAGCCATGCCTTGTAGGGCCACATTGACCGCTTCCCGAACGGGTACGCCGCATCAATGTCCTTGGCGATCTGGTCGGGCGTTTTCCCGTCCATGACGCCCTGAATACGGGTCTTGTCCATCACGACCCATGCTTCGTCTCCCCAGGTCATGTTGATTTGTCCTCCAAATGCTTGATCACGCGGTTCAGGAGCTCGAACGGGATCTTTGCTGCCGTCTGATTCGCTGACTTGCGCCGGCCGTGGGCGCGGAGCTGGGTCGCGAGGTCGGCGGCTTGCTGCTGGGTTGGGGTCATACCGTCACCTCGCCCGGCTCTGCAAAGCGCCACTCGCGGTAGTTCAAATGCCAGCCTGCCGTCTCGCTGTCGAACAGACGCCATTCCGGGTCTCTGTCCGTCCTGATTGCCTCCCGGAAGACCGCCGTTTCTTCTCCGAGCCAGAGCAGCGTCAGCGCGGACTCGCTCCACCAGTTCGGCCCGCCTTCGCGCCCGATGATCGTGTCGCCGATGTTCAGGCCCATTTCCCGGCATGCGGCGGCGGCGTTGCGGTTCGTGGGTTTCATCATTCCGGTCACGCTGTTTCCTCCGTTTCCTCGTCGCACTCGTACTCGTGCCGGTAGCCCTTGAGCAGCCGGCCAAAGGCGGCGGCTGTCGTCACGCGCAGATTGGTCTTACCGAACACCTTGCCGTCCGGGTCGCGCCAGCGGCGAATGAAGAAGACGCGATCGATGAATTTTCCGGGCTTGTGCGTGCTGATCACCTCCAGCAGCATCTGTCCGTGGGCATCGGCGGCGTAGTCGTAGCCGAATCCATCTTCGATTTCTTCTCGGCTGCAGCCGGGGCGCCAGCCTTCATCGCTCTCAGGCATCCCGTGCTCATCAAACCCGGAGATGAAGCGATCCTGGACGAACGGATAGCGCACCTCGAACTTGTCGCCGGGCTGGAATTTGGTGCTCATCGCGCAGCCTCCCCGTGCTCCCGATCCCAGCAGATCACCTCGGCGATAGCTTCCGGGCCGTCGATCTTGATCTCCTGCGCATCGTCATCCGGGATCACGCCCATGGGCGTCGCCCCAAACGCGCAATCGATCCAGAAATACTCCAGCCAATCGCCCTCATCGCCGACGATCTTGCTGACTGCTTTGGTGTAGCCGCCTGACAGAGCTGAGACGGCCCCCGGGAGTGGCCCGTCGTAGTCGAGCCCTCCGAACAGATCCGCGGCCGCGTTGAGCTGCGCATCGGCGCCCTGTACGCGCTCCATCCACTCGCGGATTGCGGCGGTTACTTGCTCGCGGTTCAGCATTTTTCGCCCCCCCTCGCGCCACGGGCGCGGATTGCGTCGGCATCCGGGCCGTCCGGAAGCGGCATCCAGAGGTTCGGGCGACCCGTAGGAGAGACTTCCATGCTCGGCACGCGCCACCAGTCCCCCCCGTCCCGCGACGCTCCTATCCCGGCGCACCATCCAATGCGGGTTGCGTTCGCCCACCAGAGCAGGACGCGAGTCCCATCCTTCGGCGCCGTATCGATCGGCCGCCACGCTCCCCCCTTCCCGGCCAACTCTTCGATGATGTCTTCCGCCTCGCCGATGTTGCGGTCGCACTGGCCGCACATGGACCAGTGATCCGGCTTCTCGGGGATCTGATCGCTGATTTTCTTCACGAACTCCCGGAGACTTCCGGCTTCTGCGGCGAGTTCCCGGGCCTCGCGCAGCTCTTCTGCCTGCTGGGCTACGGCTGCAACGATCTGGTTCGGCGATGAGTCCAGCTCATTCAGGCCAGTTGCTTGGCAGATTTCTTGGGCCATCCGGATCAAGGACATTTTCTGAGCCTCGCCCATCGTCTCGCAGTTCTTCGTGCGCCCACGAAGAAGCCTGATTCCGCGGATCAGTTCGAGGACGGTGGCCGGGTTGGCGGCGGCGACGAATTCGGCATTGGCGCAAGACTCGCGCTCGCCTTTGACGATTCCAACTCCATTCCTGTACGGTGCGCGAAGTTCGGCCACCGGAGCGGCAAAATTCCCGAATACCGCTCGAACCAAACCGTAGCAAGAGTCCCACGGCCCCGGCGTCGCCGCCTTCGCTTTCGCTTCGAGATCGTCTAGGTCAAGCATGGGCGGCCTCCTTTTCCTTCGCTTCGTCGTAGGTCTTGATCCCCCAGGCCAGCGCGTAGCAGCACCAGACGAAGCTGTGCGTGAATTCGGTAAAGCTGTGATCCCAGAGGTCTTCAAAAAACCAACTGCGTCTTTTGTATCCGGCCGACCAACTGAATTCGTTGGCGGCGGTCATGGCCGCGTCGTTGTTGTCTCCGATGCGGCAAAGCACCTCGTCTTCAACGCTTTCCCAAAGCTCCCGCCGAGCCTCCTTATCAAGGATCCCCGAGCGCGCCGCTTCGCGAATCCAGTTAAGGCGGTACTCGCAGATGACGCTCCGGAACTTCTCCTCGCAGAATTCCTTTGCGGACGCGCGATCGCGGTTCCCATCCACGGCGACCAGCTTCTCGGACCAGTATCCGAGATTGATCCCGAGCCTGCCGCTGTTGTAGCTCCGATCCGTGCGGAAGAACTCGAACATGTCGGCCAGCCGTGAAAACACATAGCAGCCCATGTCGCCGGAGTAGGCGAGGTAGCCCGGCCACGTCACAAGGTCGAAGTGCATGCACATCGTTCCTGGCTCGCGGAATCGGATATGCCGGTACAGGCCGTCATCGCGCAGCACTTCCATGACGTGAGATTCAACGTCCTTCAGGAATCTTTCTTCGGTGCAAGCGCTCACAGCTTCACCCCCTTCGCAATATCCACGGCCGCAAAAATCAGCATCGCGGCGAAGCACATCAGGCACAAAGCGGATCTCGCTTTTTGGGTCAAGTCCTGAGCGGTAAGCACACAAACCAATAGACCAAGGATGTAGGTTTCGATGCTCACGATTGCGCCTCCTTCCCTTCGCCAGCCAGGATCACCATGTACCGGCCGCGCTCCGATCCATCCGCGTTCCAAGCCGTCCCTCCGTCGTCATCCGCCATCGGAATCCACGTTGGGCCAGAAACGGATGTCACGTCGATGATGCAAATGCCCTCATCTTCGAGCGGATGGCGGAACGAAGACTTGTCGATGCGCACCGGCTTGCGCCCGTGCCCCTGCTCGATCAGCTTGCCGAGCAGCTTGTGAAGGTGCTGGACTGTCATGCTCACGATTGCGCCTCCTTCCCGTCTTCCCTCGTGCAGCGCCGAACGCTGCTGCAGTAGGCCGGCGTGTCGCAGCAATTCAGCAAGCGATCAGATGCACTGGCGCGGTCCAGGCGCTCGATTTCGGCGAGGACCATCGCGCCGGCTTTGACGAGCTCACGGCGTCGATTACCTGTTTCTGGGAACCAGCCATCCGGGACGATGGCGACTCCAAACGTCGCGCCATAGCCGGTTTCCTCTGCCGGCCAGTCGCGCGCTCCGGGTGGCATCGCGTAGAAGCAAGCCATTGCGGCGAGCTCGTCGTTGATTTGCTGGTCGTCGATATCCGAATAACCGGCTTTTATCTGCCGCGCGCGCTCAGCCAGCACGTCGCGGGCGGCGGCGGTCATCGGAGAGGTCGCAGCGCCGGATAGGGCCTCTTCGAGCAGAGGCTGCACTCCGCGCGGATGGCAGATCGTCGCAGAGAACACCTTGCTGCGAATTCGATCGATTTCAGCATGCAGCCGCTCGACCTCGGCGGTCAGTCTGTCGCGCTCGCCGCGAAGCCGATCCGCGTCCGCGCCTAGGCATTTCGTGGCTTCATGCGCCGCGGTAAGCTCTATCGTCCGGATACGGAGTTCCTTCTCCAGCTCGGCCGCGCGGTCGGGCTGGTGCTCGGTGTAGAGCAGATGCTTTCCGCTATCCAAAAGCGCCATGCCGTTGAAGTTGTACGGGCCTTCGTGCCGGTCGATCACCTCGACCCACGCCACCGGTTCCGATGTCGGGATTCCGATTTCGCTCACGGCGCAATCCGGGCAGGGAACTCCGCCTTCGTCCGGGGCGTAAAAGCTGGGGCCGCCGATCATCCCGTGACCGCCGCAGGTGCTGCAGACAGGTTCCGCGCTCACGGCGGGTTGAGTGTTCGTGTTCTCGTTCATTTCTTCACCTCGACCCAGCGAGCGGGCTGCATGCTGCGATCGACTGTGATGACGCCGCGCTTGCGCAGTGCCTGGAGCCGGCCATCGACGACACGGAACGATTCGCGGCTCGTTGCTTTTGCGATCTGGCCCGCGATCTCGATAACGCTCGGGACGTATCCGGGATGCCAAGCGCTCTTGCGGATTGCCTCGAGGATTGCCGCGTCAAGCTCGGTGTAATCTGTTTTTGCTTTCATTTTTTTATCCCTTCGAATATCGCTTTCAGCGCAAGCAGCGTCGCCGCGCAGATCAGGTAGAGCATCAAATCGCGAAGGCGGCGCATCACTCTGCCCCGAAGATCTCGACCGCCCGTTGCTCGGGCAGGCCCATGGCGATTGCAACGCCGCGCGCGGTTGATGCGTCTTCGAAGCCGTTTTTGACGAGACAGATGCTTGCGTCGATGGCTTCGCGCAGCGGGAATTTGAAGCGCTTCGGCACCGGGTAATCGTCGATCCGCGGCGCGTATTCGTCGATCGCGCGGCGCAGCTGGGTATTCACGCGAGGGTCAGTCATGCCTGCTCCTTGATCTCTGCGAGTTGCTTGTTGATCTTGCGTATCCGATACTCGACTCGCTTGTATTCGCGATTTGCTTCCGCGTAAGCGACAAGATCGCCGGCCTTTGCCGCGACGCGCTTTGCGCGAAGCTGGGCGTTGTACTGCCGCTTGAAATCTTCGAGCTTTCCCGTGAGAGCCTTGATCGTCTGCTCTTCTTCCTCGGTCGCTCCGAGGAGTCGGACTCGTCTCGCGCCAACGATCGGCGCCGGCTGAAGCGTCAGGAGGTCAGCAAACATCGCAACCTCCTTTGCATTTGTGCCGCTTAGGGTGGTGGATCGTCCAAGGCCCAGTATTTGCCTGGACAAGATCGCCGATCGGGCGCTCGCGGCCGCATTTGCAACAAGTGCGGGCTATGCGCCCGTAGTTGTGCGCGGCGGCGTCATCCGAGCGGAAACGAAAACCGGCCTCTGCGGCCGGTGTGTTGAAGGCGATCATGCCGCTTTCCTTTCTTTCGCTCTTAGCCTGACGTGCTCTTCTTTGTGGTGCTTGTCGCAAAGCCACAAAACATCAAGAGGCCTTGAGTAATCATGATGATGGGCCTCGCTTTTTTTGTCGCCACAAATACAGCATGGCTGCTTAATCATTTTTCCGGATCGGATAGCGTTTGAAACTGCATAATGCGCAGATCGTCTTTGTGCATGTTTTTCCGTGTACTTTTTAACTGCTTTGTTGTGCGACACAGAAAACGCGTCAGTCCTCCTGTATTTTTTTCTAGCTTCAACCCTGTCCGGATTGTTGGCCCTGTTTCTGTCAAACTCTTTGTAATAGTCAGAGTTTGCCGCCCTATGTTCTTTTACGTGCAGCTTCCAGTGTTCTTTACAAAATGCGGATATGCTTTCGTAAAATTCGGCAGACTCTTTCGTTGCGCCGCATGTCTTGCATTTGTAGTTGCGCATAAAACGTCTCCCGATTAGAACGGAATTCCGTCGTCGTCGAAGTCCTGCATTCCGCCAGACTGCCCGCCGCCAGACGGCGCGCTTTGCTGCTGACGCGGCGCAGACTGCCTGGGCGCTTGCTGGGTGCCGTCACTCTGGCCGCCAAGCATCTGCATCTGATCGGCGCGGATCTCGGTCGTGTATTGGTCGTGCCCTTGCTTGTCCTGCCACTTGCGGGTTTGCAGGCGCCCCTCGATATAGACGGGGCGCCCCTTCTTCAGGTACTGGCCAGCGATCTCGGCGAGCTTTCCAAAGAACACGACGCGGTGCCATTCGGTCGCTTCACGCTTCTCGCCCGAGGTCTTGTCACGCCAAGAGTCGGTCGTCGCGATCCGGATGTTGCAGATCGCGTCACCGCTGGGCGCATAGCGGGTTTCGGGATCGGCTCCGAGGTTTCCGACGAGAATGACCTTGTTCACCGATGCCATCATTCGCTCCTTTCGCCGCCGAGCGCCGCGACAAGGCGGGGCAGGAAACGGGCGAGCTCTGCCGTCATCAGCACGAAGTCGACTTCGAAATGTTCTTCTCCTTCAGGCCCGCTCTTCTCGGCCTCTTCCTGGATCACGTCGAGGAAGGCGAGGCGCTTGACCTCCAGCCGATCAGTCAGGACGAAGCTGATCCGATCGTTGAATGTCATGCCCAGCCTGGTCGGGACCTTCCCGGCCGCGAGGTGGTTCGGGATCTCGTCGCCGTCCAGGGTGTGGTGGGCGTAGCGCACGGACGTGCTGCTGTCCTCGCACGAGTGCAGCTCGCAGTCGCGGTCGATCGAGAAACCGTCCGGCGCGTAGTCGCCCGCGAGCCAGTCAGCCATCGCCGACGACGGCGAGATCTCGGTGTCGAGCAGGCGCAGCGGCAGCTCGTCGAGCACTTCGCGCAGCGTCTCGATCACTTCATCGGCCTTCGCGGCGCTGGCCGCGTCGACGACGAGCCAGCCCGCCACCGGATCGATCCACGCAAAAGTCTTGCGCCGGCGCGGAAAGGCGCGCGGCAGCAGCTCCTGCATGACCGCCTCTTTGATCTCCTTGACCTGCTTGCGGTTTGGCTTGAAGCCCTGCTGAGCCTCGATATCCTCGGCCCGGTCGGCGGCGATCTGATTGACGACAGAGGCGGGGATGATCTTTTGCTCAGAGCGCAGCGCGATCAGCCATTGCTGGTTCGATGCGAGCACGGTTGCTCCGCCGCGCATCGGCGGGACGAAGCCGCGAGACGCAATGTCCTGCGACCCGCAGGACTGAAAAGGGCGCCGCGAAAGGCGCCCTGCAAGTTCGTCGGCGGAGAGCTTCAAGTCTCCGAGCCGGTAGAGCTGCAGGTTTTTGAACCACATCACGCGGCCTCCTTGAATTGCTGGGCGGATTCGATGGTTTTGATCAGCGCGGAGCAGATGCGCGCGAAATCGGACTTTCGGTAGAGCACCGCGGCGCGCTTCCTGCCACAGGGCTCTACCCCGAGCGATGCGATGCCGTCTTTTGAGAGCGAGATCGGCGCGAGCCGGGCATTGATCTGGCCGAGCGTGACAGTCGCTCCGGTATCGGTCGGCGCGGAGATCGGCGCGGAGATCGGTTCGACCCGGGCGTCCGGAGCGGCTGCGGGTCGCTCGGCCCGCTCCGGGCGTGCTTCTGCGAGCAGATTTTTTTCTGGTTCTGCTCGAGCTATCTGCTTTGCCTCAGCCTCAGCCCGGGCCCGCTCTTCTGCGCGGATCCTTTTCGCTTCTTCCTCGGCTTTCGCGGCCGCCTCGCGTTCAGCCTTGACGCGTTCTTCGACTTGGATGCGCGCGCGCTCCGCTTCGAGTCGCGCAGCTTCTTGACGCTCGAACTCGGCAACGCGAGTGCTGATCACCGCGGCGAGGTCGTCGGGCGCTTTCATGACGAGCTGCGCCATGTCTGCAAACAGGTGCCGGTTGCCGGCCGCCTCGATTGTCTTTGCGTTCGCGCGCACCTTTTCGGCCAGTTCATTCGCGCGGATCTTCGCGCTTGCGAGCTCTGTATCGGCTGCGTTTTTGATGCTGTCGATCGACTTCAGTCCTTTGATGGCCCCGGCGAAATCGGCCGGGATCTCGATCGCGAATCCGACAGACTCGGCCAGCGCCCGGACGTGATCGGTGAGCTTTCCTCGCGCCGCCGTCACGATCTCGGTCTTGCGGTTTTCCTTCTCGGCCTTTACCAGCTTTTCGAGCGAGAGCCGAGTCGTGCGCGCCAGGTCGTGATAGAGATCGGCCTGCCGCTGCATTTCGGCGACGGCGGAGATCTGCTCCAGCGCGCCGGATTTGGCGTTCTTGAGCGCGTCCTCTGCTTTTGATAGAGCCTTGATCGCGGCTTCTGCATCGGCAAAGTCCTGATCCGTCTCGGGCTTCTGCTTGATCCCGCCGATGAATGATTTCAGCCGCTCACCGAAGGTCTTGAGGTTGTCCTGGACGGCCAGCGAGCCTTGAACCTGGACGACGACTGCCGGCAGCGCCTCGATCGGCGCGGCCTCGGCTTTGACGGTCCTGGCTTCCGGCTCGAAGGTCTTGAGGTCTTCGGCGAACTGCTTCCAGCCGGCAAGAACTTGGGCGCGGCGCTCGGGGCGCGAGACATACCAGAAATGGAAGCTGTTCGCGCTCGTTCCGTCGCTCGTCATGAACAGCACACGGTCCAGCCCAGCGACGATCATCTGGTGCTCGCACTGCGGCCAGTGTGTGTCGGGCAAGTCGCCGTTCATCACGCACTCGGCGAGGCCCTTGTTCAGGAGCTTGTGCTCCCAAATTGCATCTTCGAGCATCGTGATGCCGTCGAAGCTGGCCAGCAGCTGCAGTCCTTCAACTTCGAGAACCCCTGTCGCAGGGAACAGCTCTTCGCCGATGATCCTCTCGGCGATCGGCCTGGCCCGTGCTTCCGTCTCGTGGCCCCGGCCGAAAAGCATTTGAGTCCCGGCATCGACTTCCGGAACGATGCCGGTTTTCTTCTGCGCGAGCAGGTCGGAGCGGCTCGTGTGCTTCGAGAAGCCCAGCATGGCCGGCGCTTCGGACGCCGTGAAGTATTGAGAGCGGGCCGCCAGCCATTCGGTCGAGCCCTGCACGAGGTTAAGCGTCAGCATTTTCTTCCCCGGTGATTTCGATAGAGCGGATCTGTTCAAGCTGGTCTGCGCTCAGCGTGTATTTGCTCGACACGGTGGCGATGATCTGATCGGCCGACTTTTTCCCCGCCGACACAGCGGCCGCCCATTTCGGGAATGACGAGTCGAAGTCGCTGCTCGGGTAACTCGGTTTTTCTGTTGCTTTCGGCGAATCGTCAGCATCGAACCAGTCCCCGGGGGCACTCATTCCGTCGCGCAGGCTCGCGTAGATCTTTTTGAGCCCGACGACCTGAGCCGGAGTTATCGATTCGATCCGGCGTTGAATGCGCGTTTCGAGCTGCTGCTTTGTCACATCGAACTCGGCAAACGCGGCAACCATCTTCTGCATTGCCTCAGGGCTCGTATCGGCCTTCGATTTCATCGTCAAATCCGCCTGGGTCATGGCTTCTTCGACGACGTCTCCTGGAAGAATCGACAGCAGGCAGGCGCGGACGCGGCGCTGCGCCATGTTCGCGACAAGCTCGTAGATTTCCCGCTCGTCGGTGAGCTGATATCCGCCCTTTTTTGTGTCACGCCAGTGCCGAACAATGAACTTCAGCGGCTTTCTGGCGAGCGTCTCGACATCCCAGGCGTAGGCTTCGACTTCCGAGTACGGGACGCCGTCAAACCCGAGGCCGCGCGAGTTTTCTGTGAAGCCGAACTCGATATTTCCCCACTGCTGAGCGATCGCCTCAGCGGCCCTGATCGACGGTCCGGAAACGTCCGTTCCGCCCTTGCTGTACTGGTACTGCGAAACCTCGGCGAGGCGAGGGCGGCTGAACGCGTTTTTGATGCGATCGACCGCCGCAATCTGGTCGCGCGGGAAGCGCTTCGCCATCACGACGGCTGCTTGAACCTCGGCGATCGCGCGTTGCTCCGACTGAGAGCCGGAAACCGTTTGTGCGCGGCTCGTGACAGCCCCCAGCGCGCTCGTTGTGATCTCGTTCATGATTCCCTCATTTGTTCGCCGTCAGATAGACGGCGTTTTCGGTTTGAATTTGCTCGTCCAGCGAGTAGCCGACGAAGGCGCCGTAGGCGAGCGTGAATGCCACGCACCCAGCCCAGATCAGGGCGGTCTTTGCGTGCTTCATTTCTCTTCCTCGACTTTCGAGAAGGTCGCGCCGGGCGACTCGATGCGTTGCCAGGACTCGGCGTTTTTGATCGCTTCGCGCGTCGAATTCGCTTCGACAAGCGCGATGTAGAGCGTCTTGTCTTTTGCCATGAAGGTCACGCGGTACTTTTTCACGCTGCCCTCCTGTAGATCTCGCGCTCGATCAGCGCTTCGGCGCGGTCGTCTTCTGCCTGCTGGTCCAGCGTCCGCAAGCAAAGCGATTCGAGCTCGTCTCGTTCTTCGCGGGAGAGCTTCACGTCGTCGCCGTCTTCGTCCTCGGCGCGAATGATCTCGAACTCGGGCGGGCAGGGCGGCTCGAAGAAGCTGCCGCGATACCCGGAAGTCGCGAAGCCAGTCACCTCCAGCGCGCGGCCATTCCAGTCCACACAGACGGTTACCCGCATGTGAGCCTCCAGTTTTGTTGGGTGCGAGTCGCGCTCTATGCGGGGCGCGATCGCGGAGATTCCCGCCGCATCGGGTTTTTCACGCTGGACGAATTGCCCGGAAATGTCGTTCAGGGTTCGCGGCCCCTGAGCGGGCGGGGCAAGGCTTGACGCTCATTGCGAGCGCATTCGTCCGGACCATGCCTCTGCGCTTCTAGAGGCTCGGAGCCCCCGCCTATCTATTCAGGCGGCAGCGCAGAAGCGCGCGCAGTAGCCGGTGACCTCGTCCCGGAAAATCGGGCGGAAGTCGATCGTTTCAGTGTTGTTCTTGAGCGCGCCATGCGTCGCGCACTCTCCGCGCTGCTCGCACTTGTAGCCGGCGAGCGTTTCGCCAGCGCAAGCGATCTTGATGACCGGCCGCGCGAGGCTCTTGATTTCGGAAAGGTTGCTCATTTCGTTCCTTTCGAATGGTCTGCGCACTCGTTAAATGCGCAGGCTCTTCGGGGCTCTATTCCCTCTGAGCCCGTTCGGAGTTCTTCTGCATCGATCCTTGTGTCGGTCTTCTGCGCTTGCTGCCTGGTGCAGTAGGGTGGGGTCCAGCTCGCGGCCATGTTCCGCCCCCGCATTCCGATCAGTCCGGGTCGATTGGTTGCTGCCGGCGTTGTCATCGGAGCCCCGGCAAGGACTCCCAGCGCGTTCGTGTCTTACCCGGTAAACCGGGATGCGCTGCGTATCCAATAGGTTGTGAAAGAGCTGCAGACCTGCCGTTGGTGTTGCTTGCGGCGCGTGGTGCTGCGTTGAAGTGAAGGTTAGCCCGGTGCTAAGCATTAAGTCAATAGCAAGTTGCTAAGTTTTCGTCGTAGACACAAAAAAGCCCGCACGGGGCGGGCTTGGGTGGGTTGCGGAAGGAGGCGGGTCTACTGCACTCTTGATCCATCCCTGCTGGGTGCCGATGCTTTGGCAGAGGGCTTCTTACTTGATGAACCCTTCACCGGCGGAGTGCGCGATTTTTCATCTTTCATTTCGCGTATGGTTTTCCGGGTAAGCAACACGGCTCTAGCCCCCTCATCT
This sequence comes from Niveibacterium terrae, assembly GCF_048213115.1. GTDB lineage: Bacteria > Pseudomonadota > Gammaproteobacteria > Burkholderiales > Rhodocyclaceae > Niveibacterium > Niveibacterium terrae. Next base: position 1,652,962 of record NZ_CP172404.1, read on the forward strand.
ACCGCGTAGCGATCAATACCGGTTGCCATCATTCTTTTGGCCGAGGGGTTCATCCACATGGCGCCAACATAGCTTCTCCACTCCGAAGAACAGAGCCCAATAATCGCTCGCGCGACATCAGTCGGAGGGGAAGTCCCATCGTCAAACTGAACAGCATTCTTTGTAAGGCACCCCCTCCAAGAGTCTCCCTTTTCCGCACGGAGCTCTTCACCTGGGTCGGGAACCCCCGCTTCGCCTAAACAAAAGCTCAGGTCCTCCTTCGGTATTTCTGGCGGATTAACCCCTCTCCGAATCAAGCATTGAACATAAGCACGATCCTGCGCGTCTTCTAAGGAACTTCCCGCGCAGACATTCGACACCAGTAAAGCGGCGACGAGGTACGGTTTATATGGTTTCGTCATTTTTTCTACCTACCTGAACCGCCGCTCGGCGGCGCGCACAACCCCCACGATCCGGCATCCCGTCAGCGCCTTGATCGGGTATCGCGGATTCAAGGGCTTCAGGTACCAGTCCGCGCCGTCCTTCACCAGCTGCTTGAAAGTGGCTTCCTGGTCCCCGTTCTTGGCGATGACGTAGTCACCCGGATGCGCTTCGAGATCGGGTTCGACGATCAGCACTGTCCCCGCCGGGAAGTCCGGTTCCATTGAGTCTCCCGCCACGCGCAGCGCGAACGTGTTCTCGTGCGGCTGGACCGAGCTTTCCACCCACTCTATCGCATCGCCGATGTTAAGCAGATCGGTCGCCTCTGCGAAGTTCCCCGCCTGGACCCAAGAGATCAAAGGAATCTTTCCGCGTAGCTCTGGCCCGGCCGTGACGTTTTCGTCGTGATCGCGATCCATCCACCCCACCGGCTTGTCGCAGGCTGACTCGAGCTTTCGCGCGAGATCGGCGCCGACGCTTCTGACCTTACCGGTCCGAGATGTCGTTCCTGTTGTGATCTGGCTTATGTAGGAAGGGCTTGTCCCTGCAGCTTGCGCCAGAGACGAGACGCTTCCAGCCCCCCGGATCAGGGCCTTCAAGTTCTTCAGTCGGGTGTCTTCTACTGTCATCCCAAGAATGTAGCGCCGTGCTAATCCTCCGGCGATAGGCAGTTTGCTATTGTTTATTGCTATGCACGTTGCTAACATTGTGGTGTCATCCTCCAGAGGCATCCCATGAAACTCTCCGACCTGACCCCGACCGAGCGCCGGGAGCTTGCGACCAAGGCCGGCACGAACCCCGTCTACCTGTGGCAGTGCGCCACGGGTCGGCGCACTCCTTCGCCTCGCCTTGCCAAGAAGCTGATCGATGCGGATGGACGGTTGAGCCTGGAATCGATCTACGACACACAGAAGCAAGAGAGGGCGGCGTGATGCCCTCGCGTTTCCTTGCTGCTCCTGCTCATTCGGTTGCCGTGGAGCCATCATCACACCACGGCACTGATAACCGCAGATACGCACTGATAGGAGATTGGATCAATGGTTATCAGTGATTCTCACGCCCGGAAGGGGATGCAGCAGCTGACCCTGGCGTTTGATGCAGGCCTGACCGAGCGATTCGGTAGCCTGAAAGAGTCCGTGGCGGCCGGCGTCTATCAGCGCGGGCTCAAGCGCATGGCGGCCGACCTCGACGAAGCGCCGGGCAACCTGTCCGTGCAGCTTTCCGGCGACGGGCAGAGGAAGTTCGATCTCGATCAGCTTGAGACGTACATGCGCATCACGGGAGACAGGACACCGATCTACTACCTGATCGCGCGCTTCATCCCCAACCAGGACGCGGACCGCGAGATGGCGATGGACAAGGTCGCCAACCTCCTCGAAGGCCTTCCCCAGCTCCTTGCGTCTGCAGGATTGGCTACGACCCAGAAGAAGCGGAGGGCAGCATGACTCCCTGTGCTCTGACGCGGCCCGACCTGGAGCCGCACCTTTTCGTGCTGATCGTCGTCCTCGTCTCGCCTCACCCGGCGAATGAGTCTTTCCCGGAGGCTGCGTGATGGCCTTGGGAATCCTCATTGCTGGTCTCGTCTTCGCATTGGGCGTGCTGATCGGGGCGGCGCGATTTACGCAGGCTCTTCGTGATCTCGATTTCATGCTTCGTCGCGGATGGGGTGAGTGATGGCTGAGAACCCCTGGTTCCGCCTGTACGCCGAGTTCGCGACAGACCCGAAGGTGCAGATGCTCTCCGAGGTGAATCAGCGCCGTTACATCATGCTGTTATGCCTGCGTTGCAGTAACGGCGACGTAACGTTACACGACGAAGAAGTAGCGTTTCAGCTCCGAATCAGTAACGAGGAATGGGCAGCAACAAAGGCCGTTCTTGTCGCAAAAGGGCTCATCGGAGAGGATGGCTTGCCGTCTGCCTGGGATAGGCGCCAATACCGGTCAGACTCAAGCGCAGAGCGGGTCCGCAAGCATCGCGAAAACAAGAAACGGGCATGTAACGTTACGGTAACTGCACCAGATACAGATACAGATACAGAGGTAAACCAAAAACAAACCGTCGCGCCGGACGGCGCTCAGGTCGCTGCCGCTCCCGAGCATTCCGACGGTGAGCCCGAACAGCAGACCGGGGCAGAGACGGTCTCTCCTGCAGAACCGAAAGCGAAGACGGTCGGCGTCAAGGCGCTTGTCGCCGAGGGGGTCGATCGCAAGGTCGCCGAGGATTGGATCCTGGTCCGAAAGCAGAAGCGCTCTCCGCTGACCGAGACGGCCTGGGCGGCGACGAAGTCCGAGATCGCGAAAGCCGGCTTGTCGGTCGGAGAGGGTGTGCGGATCTGCGCGGAGCGGGTTTGGGTCGGCTTCCGTGCCGACTGGCTGCGCAACTCGGCCCATTCGGCCGCCCAGCCTTCCAGGTCGGCGCCAAGATCGATGCACGACATCCCAAAGGACTTCTCCAGATACCCCACGTCGACCGGGATCACGATTGACCCGAACGACAAATTCGAGGACATCCCGCTATGAGCGCCTTTGACTTTTCCAAGGCCGTCGGGTCATGGAAGCCTGTTGAATCCGAGTGTTCCGAGCATGGGCGATTCACTGCTTTCAGCCTTCCCGACGGATCAATCATCTGCCCGAAGTGCCACGACGCGAAGCGAGACGAAGAGGCGAAAAGGCGCTTTTTTGAGGAGCGCCGGGCGCATCTGCGCAACCTCGCCGCTCTCCCGAATCGCTTTGCGAATGCATCGTTCGGCGAGTGGGCTCCGGCGTCTGAGCGTGCCGCGCAAGTCAAGCTCTGCGTCATGAGCTACTACCGCGACATTCGCGACACGCCGCGCCAGTGGCACCCGCTGTGGCTGACTGGGCTTCTTGGCACCGGCAAGACGCACCTGCTTTGCGCGCTGGCGAACAACCTCTGCGCGGTCGGTATCTCCGCGCGCTACACGACCCTGGCTTCGATGCTCTCCGAGATCAAGGACGCGTACTCCGCTGCGGACAAGACCGAGGCCGGCCAGATCGCCAAATTTGCGAACTCGTTTGACCTGCTCGTGATCGACGAAATCGACGTGATGCGGGCGACCGACAACGACAAGGCGTTGCTTTTCGCGGTCATCAACGGTCGTTACAACGACCTGCGGGCGGTAGCGATTGCGAGCAATCAATCGCCCGACTCGCTGGGCGACTTCGTTACCGATCGTGTCGTTGATCGGCTGCGCGAGAACTCGGTTGTTTTGGTTTGTGATTGGGCTTCAGCCCGCAGCGAAAGGGCGGCATGAAATGGCAGAAAATCAGTCCGTACTGTCTGAAGAGTGGGCCTTGGCGGATCGCGAAGCACGGCGGCCCGAAGCCGGTGTATCTGCTGACGCACGACGCGAAGCCGGGGATGCTGTGCTGGGCGGAAAGCGCTCAAGCAGCGATGGATTTGGCTACCGCATTGGAATCGACCCCGGGTGCTCCGGCGCCATCGTCGTGATGGATCGGCGCTGGAATCTGATCGAGTGGGATCAGATGCCGGTGATCAAGGTCGGGAAGGCTTCACGCGTCAATGCCGCAGCCCTCGCTGAGATGCTGCGCGACTTCGATGCTGGAGAGGCCTACGTCGAGCAGGTCGGGGCAATGCCGGGGCAGGGCGTGTCGTCGATGTTCAGCTTCGGTCACGCGGCCGGGGTGGTGGCAGGCGTACTCGGCGCGCTTCTGATTCCGGTCACACTCGTGACGCCGCAGAGCTGGAAGAAGCGCGCCGCGCTGATCGGCAAGGACAAGGACGCTGCGCGCACCCGGGCGATTCAGCTCTGGCCGGCGTGGCGTGATCTCGACCTCAAAGGCAAAGGCCAGGCGCTCGCCGATGCGGCGCTGATCGCTCGTTTCGGAGGCGATCAATGATGACGACCGCGTGGGCGTGCGCTCTGTGCGGAAGAGCTACGAGAAAGCCCGCCGTCTTGATCGGAAGCGAGGCCATCGGCCCCGTATGCGCTCGGAGGGCGGGTCTCATCCAGGCTGCAAAGAAGAGCGGAAAGCTGTCGCGCGTTCAGCTGTTTCCCAGATCAAGCGCGCAACGCAGCGACACAAGGACGGGCGATCTTTTCGAGGCGATCGAGCAATGACCGTGCAGACGATCCCGCTCAACAACCCGAGCGCCCGGGGCTTCGCCTGTCGGGTGATCCAGACCGCGCCCGAAGGCTACGTCGCGATCATCCGCGAGCGAACCCGGTCGCTTGAGCAAAACGCCCGCATGTGGGCCCAGCTCGAAGACATCAGCCGTCAGGTCGATTGGTACGGGCAGCGGCTCACGAAAGAGGAGTGGAAGGACGTGTTCTCCGCTGCGCTCAAGCGCCAGAAGGTTGTTCCCGGCCTTGATGGCGGCTTCGTGGTTTGCGGTCAGCGCACGAGCAAGATGGGAAAGCGCGAGATGTCCGACCTGTTGGAGTTGATGAATGCCTTCTGCGCTGAGCGTGGCGTGAAGCTCTCGGCGCCAGAGTGGGAGCGCGACCAGATCGAGAGGGCGGCATGAAGCGCGCGCCCACCGCATCAGAGTCCCGCCACATGGGCCGTGTCGCCGCGCTCGGCTGCGTCGTCTGTCGGAATCTCGGGTTCGGCGAGACGCCCGCCCAGGTCCATCACATCCGCGAAGGCGTGGGCGCCGCCCAGCGCGCGCCGAACTGGCTGACGATCCCGCTCTGCCCGATGCACCACACGGGACCCCTCGGTTACCACGCGCTACGCGCCGCGGCGTTTGAGCGGATGTACGGGGCGACCGAGCTCGATCTGCTCAGCCAGACCCTCGAAGAGCTCTACGGAGACAGAAAATGACGATGAAAACAGTTTGCACCTTGCTGCCCGCAGATGCACGCCAGGTTTTGATCCGCGCTGCGTCCATTAAAGACAGCCCCAGCGGCCGCCGAGCAAAGGCCATTGATCGCGCCATCGATGAGGTAAAGCGCAAGTTTCCCGAGCACTTCAGGAGGACGCGATGAACGCTTTCCCGACATCCGAAATCGACCAGCTCAATGGCCGGGGTGGAATGTCTGCCCGGCTGCTCATTGCCTCTCTGGTGCTCCCTCAGGTCGTGGCGCAGCTGGGCACAGCAAAGCCGACCGATGCGGCAACCACAGCCCTTGCGCATGCCGATGCGCTGATCGCCGCGGAGGGCGGATCGTGATCCGACAGCTCAACGCACAAGGAAAATGCATCGGCGAAGATCACCCCCGTGCAGTGCTCACCGATCACGAGGTGGAGCTGATCAGGTCGATGCACGAAGACGAAGGGTTTGGTTACGGCCGTCTGGCCGCGCTCTTCGGTGTTTCGAAGACCTGCATCCAGGGCGTGTGCATCTATCGGCGCCGCGCCCAGACTGTTGAACGCTGGAAGGAAGTTCATGAAGTCGCTCACGCCTAAGCAGTCCCGGTTCGTCGATGAGTACCTGGTCGATCTGAATGGGAAGCAGGCCGCGATTCGGTCCGGGTACAGCGCGAGGACGGCCGAGGTTCAGGCATCGAAACTGCTAAGGAATCCCAAGGTGCAGCGGGCTATATCTGCTCGCATGGAATCCAGGGAACAGCGCACAGAGATCACCCAGGACATGGTGCTGCGCCGATACTGGGACATCGCGACGGCAGACCAGAACGAGCTGACGCAGTACCGGCGCACCTGCTGCCGCCACTGCTGGGGCGTCGATCACGGGTTCCAGTGGGTCGATGAGGCCGAATACCAGAAGGCGTTGGACTCGCAGAAGGAAGACGATGACGGCGCCATGCCGCCTCCGCCCGAACTGTCTGGTGGATTCGGGTTCGACTCGGCGAAAGATCCTGCTGCTGACTGTCCGCGCTGCCACGGGGAGGGTGTTGGCCAGCCCTTTGTGGCCGACACTCGCAAACTCCAAGGTCCGGCCAGGATGCTCTACGCCGGGATCAAGCAGACCAAGGAAGGCATCGAGGTGAAGACGCACGATCAGCTGGCCGCCCTGAACCAGGTCGCTCGTCACCTGGGGCTGTTCAACGACAAGCTGCAGCTCGACGTCACCGACGCGCTGGCTGACCGGCTCAAGGCCGCGCGGGAGCGCGTGAAGCGCTGATCAGGTACGCGTGGCACCCAGGCCCCGCGGCATCCTCGCCGCATGGCCGCCGCACCCGACCCTCAAGCCGAACTGATCGAGTTCATCGCATCATTCCAGCACGACCCGCTCGGGTTCGTGCTTGCCGCGTTCGAGTGGGGTTCGGGCGAGCTTGCGAAGTTCGATGGCCCGGACGAATGGCAGCGCGGCATCCTGACCGAGCTTGGCGAGAAGCTCTCGGCCGGCGAGATCTCCGCGATGGAAGCTGTTCAGATCGCAGTGGCTTCCGGGCACGGCATTGGCAAGTCAGCCCTGGTGGCCTGGCTCATCCTCTGGGCCGTCAGCACCTTCGAGGACACCAAGGGCGTCGTCACGGCCAACACCGAGAACCAGCTCAAGACCAAGACCTGGGCAGAGCTGGCGAAGTGGTACCGGTTGTGCATCACCCGAGATTGGTTCGTCTTTACTGCCACAGCGTTGTTCTCGTGCGATGTCGAGCACGAGAAGACCTGGCGCATCGACATGATCCCGTGGAGTGAGCGCAACACAGAAGCGTTCGCCGGCCTGCACAACAAAGGAAAGCGCATCCTGCTGGTGTTCGACGAGGCATCCTCGATCCCCGATTTGATCTGGGAGGTGTCAGAGGGCGCGCTGACCGATGAGGGAACGGAGATCGTCTGGTGCTGTTTCGGCAACCCGACGAAGAACACCGGCCGCTTCCGAGAGTGCTTCGGGAAGTTTCGCCACCGGTGGAGCACACGCCAGATCGACAGCCGAACGGTCGCGATGACGAATAAGGCCCAGCTCGCGAAGTGGGTAGCCGACTATGGAGAGGACTCGGACTTTGTGCGCGTGCGGGTGCGCGGCGTGTTTCCGAGTGCCTCGAGCAACCAGCTGATCGGCTCCGATGCCATCGAGGTGGCGCAGAAGCGTTCCTACAAGATCGAACTCTTTGAGCGTGCCCCCGACATCCTCGGTGTCGATGTGGCGCGCCAGGGCGATGACAGCTCGGTGATTGCCCGGCGAAAGGGAAAGATCGCGTTCCCGCTTCGCCAGATGCGCATCCCCGACACGATGCGGGTTGCTAGTCAGGTCGCGATCGCCGGGGATGCCTGCGACATGGGCGCCTGTTTCGTCGATGCGACGGGTGGCTACGGGGTGGGTGTTATCGACGCGCTGCGCGGGATGGGGCGTGATCCCGTTGAGGTCTATTTCAGCGGAAAGGCGATCGACCCGCGCTACTTCAACAAGCGCAGCGAGATGTACTTCGAACTCGCGAAGTGGATCGAGTCGGGCGGCCAGCTTCCGGACGACGTGGAGCTGGCCGAGGAACTGGCCGCGATTACCTACACCTTCCAGGGCGACAAGTTCCGGCTTTGCGACAAGGACGACATCAAGGCTGCGATAGGTCGCTCGCCTGACAAAGCGGACGCGCTCGCGCTGACCTTCGCATTCCCGGTAGCCAGCAGAAAGAGAGTTCTTCCGGGCGTATCGGACGGCGGTCGCCGCAGGGTGCTCGACTACGACCCGATGGCCTCTATCTGAGGGTACGCGTGGCGGAGCGGCTCTGCCGCAGCATTTCCGGCATGCAAATCCGCCCGATCCGCTTCTCTGACTTTGCCGAGCGTGCCCAGGAGCTTGCCCGCGATCACTGGCAAGAGACCGAGAGCGCGTTTTCCGGAAATCCGCCCGCGTTGGATGTTCCCGCCTACCTGACCCTTGAGCGCGCCGGAGCGCTGCTTTTGCTTGGTGCTTTCGATGGCGAAGAACTGATCGGCTACTCGGCCGCAACGCTCTGCCGACACCCGCACTACGGATTCCCCTGCGCATTCCACGATGGCCTGTTCCTCGCTCGCGAGCACCGGCACGGCATGGCCGGCGTGCGCCTGGTGCGCGCTACAGAGTCCGAGGCAAAGGCGCTCGGCGCGCGGGGGATCTCCTGGCACGCGAAGCGCGGCTCGCCGTTTGAGGTGCTGATCGAGCGTCTTGGAGCAAGCCCGATCGAGACTGTTTTCTGGAAGGAGCTTTGACATGCCCGCCGCTCTCCCTTACATCGCAATGGCTGTTGCTGCAGCCGGGTCAATGGCTGCGGCCGACTCCAGCCGTAGCGCACAAAACAGAGCCGGAGATATCGCAAAAGCGAACGCCAAGCAGGCCGCCGACCAGGCTGACCAGCAGATGAACGCGTCGCGCAACAACTCCCCCGACATCGGCGCAATGCTCAGTTCGAACGAGCAGCAGGCCAAGGGCGGCGTAAGCGGGACGATGCTTACCGGCTCTGGTGGCGTTGATCCAGGGTCTTTGCAACTGGGCAAGACCACGTTGCTGGGCGGCTGAGAGATGGCAGATAGCTCACGGCAACTCCTCATCAAGCGACTTGGAACGCTCAAGACCGAGCGCGCATCATGGTGGGCGCACTGGAAAGAGCTGTCCGACTATCTGCTTCCGCGCTCTGGCCGTTTCTTCGTCCAGGACCGTGACAAGGGCCAGCGGCGCCACAACGCGATCTACGACAGCACTGGGACACGAGCGGCACGCACGCTGGCCGCCGGCATGATGGCTGGCATGACGAGTCCGGCCCGTCCATGGTTCAGGCTAGCGACACCCGACAAGAGCCTTGAGAGCTATGCGCCGGTCAAGCAATGGCTGTTTCAAACTACGCGCGCGATGCAAGACGTGTTCGAGCGCTCCAACACCTACCGCACTCTGCACCAGCTCTACGAGGAGCTGGGCGTGTTCGGGACAGCGGCGACTGTCGTTCTTGAGGACTACCAGAGCGTCGTGCTTCACTATCCGGTGACTGTCGGCGAGTTCTGCGTCGCCCAGGACTACCGGGGAAGCGTCGATACGCTCTACCGCGAGTTTCAGAAGACGGTTGGCCAGATGGTTGATGAGTTCGGGATCGACGCGGTCAGCCCGACCGTCAAGAGCTTGTTCGACCGCGGGAATCTGGAAGCATGGGTCACCGTGGTTCATGCGATCGAGCCGCGCCGCGATCGCGACCCGAGAGCGCGCGACGCGAAGAACATGCCGTGGCGATCGATCTACTTCGAGTACGGCGCCGGCGGCGACAAGCTGTTGCGCGAGTCCGGCTTCAAGCGCTTCCCGGCGCTCGTTCCGCGCTGGGCCACGGCCGGCGGCGACATCTACGGAAACAGCCCGGGCATGGAAGCGCTGGGCGACGTGAAGCAGCTCCAGCAGGAGCAGCTGAGGAAGAGTCAGGGCATCGACTACAAGACGAACCCGCCGCTGCAGGTCCCGGCGTCGATGAAGAACCGGGACGTGGAGCGGCTGCCTGGTGGTGTGAGCTACGTCGACGCGACAACCGCGCAGGCGGGAATCCGCACGGCGTTCGAGGTCAATCTCGACCTCTCCCATCTGCTCCAGGATATCCAGGATGTGCGCCAGCGCATCAACGGCGCCTTCTACGCCGATCTCTTCCTGATGCTGGCCAACAGCACCGACCCGCGCATGACGGCGACCGAGGTTGCCGAGCGGCACGAAGAGAAGATGCTGATGCTGGGGCCGGTCGTCGAGCGTCTGAACAACGAACTGCTAAACCCGCTGATCGATACGACCTTCGATCGGATGCTTGCGGCCGGCATCGTTCCGCCCCCTCCGCCCGAGCTGCATGGCCAGGATCTGCAGGTCGAATACACGTCGATGCTGGCCCAGGCTCAACGCGCGATCGCCAGCAACAGCGTTGATCGCTTCGTCTCGACGCTGGGCCAGGTGGCCCAGATCAAGCCCGAAGTGCTCGACAAGCTCGATGCGGATGCTTGGGCGGACGCCTACGCCGACATGCTGGCCATCGACCCTGAGCTGATCGTCGCAAGCGACAAGGTGGCCCTGATCCGCCAGCAGCGCGCGCAGGCCCAGCAGCAACAGGCCCAGCAGGCGCAGCAGGCACAGGCCGCAGATTCGATGCAGAAGCTGGGGCAGATCTCTACCCAAGGCGGCGCGAGCAATGCCGGCGCAGACGTGATGAACATGTTCAGCGGCTACGGGGCGCCGCAGGGCGGGGCCTGACCGGTTTCGCCGCAGGGGTACGCGTGGCGCTCCAACCCCGCGCGATCCTCTCGCCCATGGCACAGCACTATGACCCGACCAACATCAGAGCGCTCGACGACGCACAAGCCGAACAGGCCGAGCGCGATCGCCTCGCTCAGGAGTCTGAGGATGGGGATGTGCGGTGGCTGATGGGCAGCAAGAGAGGGCGCCGGATCGTCTGGCGCTTGCTGGATCGGGCCGGCGTGTTCCGGCTCTCGTTCAATACCAACGCGATGGCGATGGCCTTCGCTGAGGGGAACCGGAACGAGGGCCTTCGCACGATCGCGCTGATCCACCGCTGCTGCCCCGATCTCTACCCGACGATGTTGAGAGAGGCAGCAAATGAGCGATCCGGAAACGCAGACGGCCGCAACGACCACTGAAGGCCAGACGCAAACCGAAGCACAAGCCGCGGCAGCGGCTCCCGAGACGGCGGCCCAGCAGGCCGAGCAGAGCTTGCTCACCAGCGCAGAAACGAAAGCCGCCGCGCCGGCGGAGCAGACCCAGCAGGCAGCGCCCAGGGCGCCCGAGAAGTACGAGTTCAAGCTGCCCGACGGCAACGCCGCACTGAGCGGAGAGACGCTAACTGCGTTCGAGGACGTCGCCCGAGAGCTGGATCTTCCGCAGGACCAGGCTCAGAAGGTGATCGACAAGCTGGCACCCGCCATCGCGGCGCAGAACGCGGCGGCCTTCGATCAGGCGAAAACCGACTGGGCGAGCGCTTCAAGCTCGGACAAGGAATTCGGCGGCGACAAGCTCACCGAGAACCTCGCCGTGGCGAAGAAGGCGGTCGATCAGTTCGCCTCGCCCGATCTGCGCAAGCTGCTCGAATCCTCCGGTTTCGGCAATCACCCCGAGGTAGTGCGGCTCTTCTATCGCGTTGGGCAGCGGATCAGCGAGGACAAGTTCGTCTCCGGTGGAACGCGCGGGGCAACCAGGAATTCGGCCGCGGCCGTTTTGTACGACAACACGCAATCCTGAACGAGGTAACGCATGGCGACTCTTCCCACCAACACCGGCCGCAACACCCTTCTGGATGTGGCCAAGTCGTTTGGCCCCGATGGCAAGGTTGCCACCGTGGCCGAGCTGCTCAACCAGAGCAACGAGATCATCTCGTACATGAACTTCATCGAGGGCAACCTTCCGACCGGGCACAAGGGCGTCGTGCGTACCGGCCTGCCGACGGTGGCTCTGCGCGCCTTCTACAAGGGCGTGAAGGTGTCGAAGTCCGGCCGCTCGACTATCGAGGACGTCTGCGCGATGGCCGAAGGCCGCAATGAGATCGACAAGGATCTCGCGGATCTGAACGGCAACGCCCAAGCCTTCCGGCTCTCCGAGAGTCTGGCCTTCGTCGAGGCGATGAACCAGACCTTCGCGCAGCAGATCATCTATGGCGACACCTCGGTGAACCCGGACGGAGTGCTGGGCCTGACTCCGCGCTACAACTCGCTGTCGGCGCAGTCCGGCGCGAACGTCATCGATGCGGGCGGCACAGGCTCCGACAACACCTCGATCTGGCTGGTGTGCTGGGGCGAGAACACCGTGACCGGCATCTACCCGAAAGGCTCGCAAGCCGGTCTCACCCAGCAGGACCTCGGCGAGATCGATGCTTTCGACGACAACAACGACCGCTTCCGCGCCTACGGCGAAATCTGGAAGTGGAAGTTCGGCCTGCACGTGAAGGACTGGCGCTACGCGGTGCGCATCGCGAACGTCGATGTGTCCGATACCGTCGGCCAGACCGGAACCCAGGCCATCACCGCGGCGACCTGGATCAACAAGCTGATGATCAAGGCCATGGCGCGCATCCCGTCGATGGGCATGGGCACCGCCACCTTCCTGGCTTCCCGCACGGTCAAGGAAATGCTCGCGATCGGCGCGCTGGACAAGAGCCAGAACGCGCTGTCCTTCACGGCCGCCGCCCAGCAGTACGGCACCGTCGCCCCCGGTTCGGTGGCGGGGCAGGGCACCGGCATCCAGGGCGGACAGCTGATGTTCATGGGCGTTCCGGTCCTGACCGTCGATCAGATCCTCGCAACCGAAGCCCGCGTGGTTTAAGGAGAACGCAATGGGAATGCTTGACTCTCAACTGAAACTCGCGACGGCTCAGGCCGCTACCTCGGTCGGCGACACCTCCAGCACCAACATCTACGACACCGGATCCGCCAACTCGTCCGAGATCGGGATGACAGGCGAGAACCTGTGGGTTCAGGCCTTCGTCTCGACGGCGGCCACTTCGGGCGGATCGGCGACGCTGCAGGCTGTTCTTCAGGACTCGGCGGACGGATCGACTTTCGCTGACGTCCTGGCCGGACCGGTCGTCGCTCTGGCCAGCCTGACCGCCGGCGCCCAGCTGCTCCAGGTTCAGCCGCCGACCGGCACGCGCCGTTACCTGCGCGTGGCCTGGCGTATCGGAACCGCGGCGCTGACCGCCGGGGCCTTCACCGCCTACGTCAGCAACGCGATCCAGCGCAACGTCGCGCGCCAGTCCGGCTTCACCGTTCAGTAAGGAGGAATAGCTGTGGAAGTCATTGCGAGCAAGACGGGGTTTTACGGACAGCTGCGCGAAGCCGGTGAGGTGTTCGAAGTTCCGGACAACGAGCAGAAGTCGAGCTGGTTCTCGCCCAAGCGCAAGCGCGGCAAGAGCGCTCAGGGCGAAGGCGAAGATGCGCAGCAGGGCGATCAGCAGCTCGTGTAACCGTTTCTCCTGTGGGTGGTCTTCCCGGGGGCCTTGCGCCCCCGCTTTTTTAGGGGATCCAGATGGCCTCTGTCGTCGATATCTGCAACTTGGCGCTCTCGCACATCGGGGATGAGGCGTCGGTGTCGAGCATCGATCCGCCCGAGAATTCCGCTCAGGCCCAGTACTGCGCACGCTTCTACCCGATCGCGCGCGACACGACGATCGAGCGCCACACCTGGGGGTTCTCGACTTCCAGGATGGTTCTTGCGCAGGTGCAGAACGAATGGTCGGAGTGGGACTACGCCTACGCGGAACCGGCCGGTGCGGTGAATATCATCGCCGTACTACCTCCCTACGCGCTTGATGACTACAGCGAATCTGTTTCAACCGCGTTTTCTGCCTCTGGCGTTCCGTCTTCGGCCGGTGGCCGGTATGTACCTCAGCCCTATTCGTGCGAGATCAACAGCTCCGGCGCTCAGGTCATCCTGACCGACCAGGCGGATGCGGTCCTGCGGTATACCCGCATCGTCGAGGACCCGACGCAGTTCTCGCCGCTTTTCGTTGATGCCGTCGGCTTCCTGCTTGCGAGCTATCTTGCTGGACCGATCATCAAGGGAGTTGAGGGCGCGCAGATGGCAGCAGCCATGCTCAAAGCGTTCCGCGAGGTGCTCAAGGAGGCGCGCGAGTCGGACGCCGGGCAGCGCCGCGTGCAGCCCATCCACAACGTCTCATGGATCGTCGGGAGGTGAGATGAGCGCACGGACTCAGCAACGATCGTTCGCGGGCGGTGAGGTCACCCCGGAGTTCTGGGCGCACATCGACGACGCCAAGTACCAAAGCGGTCTGGCGAAGTGCCGGAACTTCATCGTCCTTCCGCACGGGCCCGCCCAGAACAGGCCGGGGACTCGGTTTGTTCGAGAAGTAAAAGCATCCGTTTACCCAACGCGGCTGATCCCATTTACATACAGCTCGACCCAGACGATCGTGATCGAAGTCGGGCAAGGCTACTTCAGGTTTCACACCCAGGGCGCCACGATCACGACAGACGGGACGACGCCGTACGAGGTAAGCAATCCGTACCACGCCGAAGACCTCTTCGAGATCAAGTACGTCCAGTCAGCAGACGTACTGACGCTGACTCATCCTGGATACCAGCCGCTTGAGCTGCGCCGGCTTGGCGCGACAAACTGGACGCTCTCGACGATCAGCTTTGTGTCGGCACTGCCCGCCCCATCTTCAGTGTCTGTTTCGGCAACTCTGGCGTCGTCTCCGTCCGGGCTTGTGACCTATTCCTATGTGGTCACCGCGGTGAATGATTCGGCCCTCGACGAATCCCCGCAAAGCTCAGTCAGCTTAAATGGTGCGTCACTTCCTTTGAACGCAGCAGGAGGAACAACGCCGGGCATTACCATTTCGACGCCGGCCGTGCTCAACACTCCAGTCACGCATAACCTTGCGGAAGGCGATGCGATAGACCTTTCAAGCACGGGCCTGACGGGCGTCGACGGGACTTGGTATGTCACAGCGCCAGGCGACAAATACTTCAGCGTGAAGAATTCATCCGGTGCTTTGCTTAGCACAGTTGGCACGGGCACTTACAGCGGGACCGGACAATATCGGCTTCACGGATGCAAGAACAACCTGCTGCAGACAGGGGCAAGCAACGCAATTTCGTGGCCTACCGTTGCTGGCGCGAAGCGTTACTACATCTACAAGTTTAGCAATGGGCTCTACGGATACATTGGGCAGACCGAGCAAACCAGCTTCGTCGATTCGGACATCACTGCGGACGTGAGCAAGACGCCACCTCAGCAGCAATCCCCATTCTCAGGAGCCGGTAACTACCCTGGCGCGGTCAGCTACTTCGAGCAGCGCCGGTGCTTTGCCGGGACGACATCAAAACCTCAGACGCTTTGGATGACGCGCTCAGGCACTGAATCCAACATGTCCTACTCGCTCCCCACACGGGACGACGACGCGATCACGTTCCGAGTCGCGGCGCGCGAGGCGAACACGATCCGGCACATCGTTCCGCTCTCGAACCTCGTGCTGCTGACTGGGTCAGCCGAGTGGCGCGTGACCAGCCTGAACAGCGACGCGATCACCCCGAGCACGGTCAGTGTTCGGCCTCAGTCCTTCATTGGCGCGAACAATGTCTCGCCACTGATCATCAACAACAACCTGATCTATGCCGCGGCGCGCGGCGGCCACATTCGCGAGCTCGCCTATGCCTGGCAGTCGAGCGGATATGTGACGGGGGATCTGTCGCTGCGCGCGCCGCACCTCTTCGACAATCTCGACATAGTTGATGCGGCGTTTGCGAAGAGCCCTCAGCCGATCGCTTGGTTTGTTTCGAGCAACGGCAAGCTGTTGGGGCTGACCTACGTTCCCGAGCAGCAGGTGGGAGCTTGGCACCAGCACGACACCGACGGCGTTTTTGAGAGCGTCGCCGTCGTCGCAGAAGGCAGCTACGATGCGGTCTATGTGGTTGTGCGCAGAACGATCAACGGCGCGTCGGTTCGCTACATCGAGCGCTTTGCCCCGCGCCTGTTCGACGCAGCAGAAGACGCCTTCTTCGTTGATTGCGGCGCGACCTACGCCGGTGGCGCGCCGGTGACGACGATATCGGGCCTGACGTGGCTGGAGGGGAAGACGGTTTCTATCCTTGCTGACGGAGCGGTGATGCCGCAGCGAGTCGTGTCAGGAGGTGCGATCACGCTGGATCAGCCAGCATCTACCGTACACATTGGCTTGCCTATCACTGCCGACATCCAGACCCTACCGCTGGCGCTGCAGGTTGATTCAGGGTTTGGCCAGGGCAGACCAAAGAACGTCAGCCGGGTGTGGCTGCGCGTGTACCGATCCGGAGGTATATGGGCCGGGCCGTCCGAGGACAGACTCTCCGAGGTCAAGCCGCGCCGGTATGAGGACTACGGCGCCGCGCCCGGCCTGCGCACCGAGGAGCTTGGTCTTGCGGTTCCAGCATCGTGGTCGGACGGGGGAAGTATTATCGTCCGACAGATTGACCCGCTTCCGCTGACGATTTGCGGAATGACGCTTGAGGTATCCGTCGGAGG
This sequence comes from Niveibacterium terrae, assembly GCF_048213115.1. Lineage (GTDB taxonomy): Bacteria > Pseudomonadota > Gammaproteobacteria > Burkholderiales > Rhodocyclaceae > Niveibacterium > Niveibacterium terrae. Next base: position 1,669,234 of record NZ_CP172404.1, read on the forward strand.
AGGCTGAGCGGTACGCGTGGCCGAGCGCTGGCATCGCATCCTTGAGGCATTCACAGCGAGGGTGCGATGCTCGATCTGAATTCATGGTTTAGCAGTAGCGGGAGTGGGCTCAAGCTCCCGGCCGATTCCTACAGTGCGATGCCGACCGGATTGGTCAATGATGGCTCCGCTGTCAGCGCTTCAGCGTCCGCGCCGTCGAGTTTCAGCTTCAGTTCCGGCGGAACGGCAATGGGTATCGGTAGCGCGCTCAGTTCCGTGATCGGAGCTTGGTCATCCGCGAGCCTCGCGAAGAGCGCGCTCGAGACGCAGTCGCAGATCGCGGCGATCAATGCGCACATCTCCGAGCTTGGCGCCCAGTCGGCTTTACTCTCCGGCCAGCGCCAGGAGCAGGCCAGCATGCTGCGCACTGCTCAGCTCAAGAGCACTCAGCGCGCATCGATGGCAGCCAATGGGCTGGATCTCGGCAGCGGGACGCCGCTCAACGTGCTCACCTCGACCGACGTGATGGGCAAGATCGACGTCAATACGATCCACGCCAACGCGCTCCAGTCGGCCTGGGGATACCGAACACAGGGCCTGAACTACATGAGTGGCGCCGCGGCGAACCGGGCGACAGCGAGCTCGATCAGCCCGGGGCTGGCAGCCACAACGTCACTGCTCGGTAGCGCGTCATCGGTCGCGTCGAACTGGTATCGCTATAACGGGGGGAGTTTCTGATGCCCACCGTTCCGCGCTATGACAACTTCCAGACGACGCCCGGTACGCTCCCACAGCCGCACATGGATGCGCCGCAGGTGCCAGATGTGGCCGGCCAGCAGATCGGCCAGATCGCGCAGGCGAGCAATCAGGCAAGCGCTGCGATGTACGACATCGCTCAGCAGGCCGCTCAGGTGCGCGTCAATGCCGCGCTCAACCAGGTTCGCCAATCAGCACAAACGCTCGCCTACGACCCGAATCAGGGCTATCTGAATCTCAAGGGCGACGCCGCGCTGAGCCGACCGGACGGCCAGCCTTTGCCGCAGGAGTACGGATCGAAGCTCGATGATCAGGTTCAGCAGATCTCGCAGGGCCTGGGCGACGACTACCAGCGCAAGCTTTTCATGCAGCAGGCGGCTCAGGTGCGCACGCAGTTCGTAGGCGATGTTCAGCGGCACATGCTCGGCGAGTACCGAAATTTCGCCGCATCGACGAACGCCGGGACGGTTGGCCTTGCGGCGGACGACGCGGAGAAGAATTGGTCAAATCCGGACAGGATTCGCCAAGGGGTCGCCCAGGCGCGCGCCGCGGTGTTTTCCCAAGGGCAGCTAGACGGGAAGTCAGCCGCGCAGATTCAACTCGAGCAGGAGCAGACGGCGAGCCGAATTCACGAGGTCGTGGTTCAGTCCGCACTCAAGAGCGGCCAGCTCTCCTACGCGAACGCCTATCTCGATGCGAATAAGGACGAACTTACTCCTGAGGCAGGATTGCAGCTTTTGGGAATGGTGACAACCGCCAGAAACAGCCAGATGGCTCAGCTTGCTACTACGTCAGCAAGCCAGTATTTCCAGGGCCAGACTCAGCCGACAGATTTTGATCTGCTTGTGTCTGTGGTGAAAGGGATCGAAAGCGGTGGCCGCGGGGACGCGAACGCAGACGGTACGCCGGTCACGTCGCCGAAGGGCGCCAAGTACGCGATGCAGGTGATGCCGGCTACAGCCAAGAATCCGGGCTTCGGTATCCAGCCGGCGCAGAACGACACGCCGGCCGAGTACAACCGAGTCGGAACGCAGCTCCTGGCCGCCCTGGTTAAGAAGTACAGCTTCAACTCCGCCCAGGTGATGGCGGCATACAACGCTGGGACGGGCGCGGTTGATCAGGCGATTGCTGCGGCGAAGAAGGGCGGAAACCCGACCGCATGGCTCGACAACCTCCCTGATGAGACCAAGGCCTACGTCAAGAACGGCGTCGCGAAGCTCTCGTCTGGCGGAAACATCCAGTTTCCGACTGAATCTGAATTTGTTCAGCGCGCGACAGCGGCTTTGGGAAGCAACCCGACGCCTGAGCAGCTCACGCTTACGCAGACTCAGGCTCAGCGCCAATATGAGCTGCTGCTCAAGAGCCGAAACGAGCAGGGCGACAACGCGCTGCGATTGGTGCAGCAGGGTCTTGTTGCCAACGGAGGAGACTTCAACGCGCTGGATCCCCAGCTCAAAGCCGACCTCGCGCGCTACAACCCGGCCGGCTACACCCAGGCCAAGAGCTTCGCGGGTTCGATCAGCAATCCCGACAAGGTCGAAACGGACTGGCCGACCTACCTTTCGCTGTCGAACAACCCGCAGTCCCTGGCGAAGCTCACTGATGCGCAGTTCATGCAGCTGCGCACGAAGCTCTCCGATGCAGACTTCAAGCACTTCGCCAACGAGCGCGCCCAGCAGCTTAACCCGACGCCAAACAAGAGCTTCGCATCGCTCGACACGAATGCCGTGAATACGGCTCTGAACAATCGACTGCTCAGCATTGGCATCAACCCGAGCCCTTCGCCGGGTAAGAGCCTGAAAGACGCGGAACGAGTCGCGACGATCCAGAAGTTCGTGCGCGACCAGCTCTACACGGTGCAGGCGCAGACCGGCCAGAAACTCACGCCCGAGCAGGTCACTCAGCAGATCGACGGGATGTTCGCGAAGAACGTCACCTTCCGATCCACCTTCCTTGGCGCGCCGGTTGGGTCTCCAACGCAAACGCCAATGCTCTCGCTCCAGGCGGGGGATCTGCCCGGCAGCACCGTCGATGCGCTCAAGGCGGAATGGGCGCAAAAGAAGGGAATCACAAACCCCACGAATGATCAGCTCATGCGCCTTTACTGGCTCAAGCGCAGCATGGGAGAGAAGCTCTAAATGTCCGACATCAATCAACAGCCACTGGACGAAACGGGCAGTGATCAGCTGATCTCGACAGCCGAGCAGATCCGCAACAACCTGAACTTCGCGCTCGATGCCAGTCCTGACCGCGAGGCAGAAGCGCGCCGTCTGTCAGTCGCAACAAACACACCGATCGAATCGGTTCGCGCGCAGCCCGACGCGGTCAAGCAGCTGGCCGCCCAGCAAAGCTTTGATGCATTGGGCGTTGCGGCGCACCATCCCGAGCTCGGCCGCTTCATGACCGGGCTCGACAACGTTCGGCTGATCCACGACGACATTCCGGCGACGGCCGCTGTCGAGTCTGCGGTTCGTTCCGTCGCCCGCGCACCCGTCGCCACCAAGTCGGCGATCGATATGTTGATGCCGGGTGGCCAGGCTCAGCCGACCCATCCGCAAGCGCCCGCTCCATCACCCTCTGGAGACTGGACATCACCCATCACCGCCGCGGTGCAAGGCCTGGGTGGGGCCTGGAACAAAGGCGCCGCGGCGCTGAACATGGTGCTTGGCGCGGCGCCGTCACTCTATGGAAGCGCGACCGGAGACACGCGCGCTCAAGACTGGTGGTTTCGGAACATGGTCGATCCGATGCTCAACCGGCAGCAGGCCTTTGAGCTTGCTCCGGGCGCGGGCTTGGGATCGAAAGCCACACACACCGCGGGATCTCTGCTCGGGATGCTCTCACAGATCACGCTTGGCGGCACGGGTGGGACGCCGGCCGCACTGGCTCCGGCCGCTGGCATCGGCGAGACGGTCGGCGCTGCCGTTGAGCATAGCGCAAAGTCGATGCTCTTGCCCGCGCTGTCCGATTCGATCAACGTCGGGCGAGAAGTATTCCAGGCGACCGGAGACGGCGCCGCGGCGGCGCGCGCAGCCACGGCTCAGTACATGTCCACCACAGCAGCGGGCGTTATCCCTCTTTCTGCGCCAGGGAAGCTTGCTGCCCGGGTCGGTTCCGGCTTTGTCTCCGGCGCGGCGATGGGCGAGGTTTCGCGCCAAGGGATGAACCTGGCCCTGCCTCCCGAAATGCAATCGGGCTTCGACTGGGAGAACACATTCCTGTCGGGGGTCGCCGGATCGGTCCTCAGCATCGCCGGCCCGCGCGCAGTACCCGACGGAGTTTTCGACGCCGTGCGCCGAACCTATACCGACGCGGCGCGCGCCGAGGAAGCCATGAAGACTGGCCAGGCGATGCAGGATTTGAGCGAGGCCGCGACAAACGCCAAGCTGCGCGAACGCGCTCCGGACGACTTCAAGGCCTTCGTCAAGAATGTCGCCGGAGAGGGAGAGCTTCAAAACGTCTGGGTCGATGGAAAGACGCTTGTCGAGGGGCTGCAGCAATCAGGCTTGAGCATTGATCAGCTGCGCGAGCAGCTCCCAGACGTTGCGTCACAGATCAACGAGTCTTTGCATACCGATGGCTTGGTGCGCATCCCCGTCGAGGACTATGCGACCCATATCGCCGGAAGCCCGCTCGATGGTGCGCTGCTGCAAAGCCTGCGTTCAACCCCTGACGGGATGACCTTCGCTGAAGCAAAGGATTTTCAGGCCAAGCAATCCGAGGCGATGCCAGCTGAAGCGAAATCGGTTTCCGCTGAAGCCGAGGCCAGAGCGCAGAAGATCGAATCTAAGAACGCCATTCGCGATTCAGTAAAGGCGCAGCTCGACGCGACAAAGCGGCTCAGGCCGGATGTCACCTCGCGCTATGCGGACCTGACTTCGGCCTACTACGTTACCCAGGCTGAGCGAATGGGGATCTCTCCGGAAGAGCTTCTCGCGCAGCATCCGCTCAAGGTGCAGGCGGAGAACCTATCCGGCGATCAGCTTAGCCAGGATGCCCGCGGCGCCTACGACCCCACCTCCAACACGATCACGTTGGGCAAAGACGCCGACCTCTCAACCTTCCTGCACGAGGCCGGCCACGCCTTCATGACCATGCATCTGGACATGGCCGACCAGATTGGGAAGTTAGCCGATAAGACCGAGGGTCAATCCAGGATGACCCATGACGCGCAGCGCCTAATGGACTGGTTCGGCGTCAAGGATCTCGATGCGTGGAAGGCCATGACACTCGACGAGCAGCGCGACTCTCACGAAAAGTTTGCGCGCGGGTTCGAGCAGTACCTGCTTGACGGCAAGGCGCCGGGCGTTCGGCTTCAACGCATATTCCAGGACTTCAGGGCGTGGCTGCTTCACCTTTATCGATCGGCGGCCGGGCTGAACGTTGAAGTCTCGCCCGACATCCGCGGCGTGATGGATCGCATGCTGGCGAGCGAGAGCGACATCCGCGACGCTGAGAGCGTGCGCGGCATGAAGCCGCTGTTCGACGTGAAGCCTGAGGGCATGAGCGACGAGGAGTTCGCGAACTATCAGCGCCTCGGGAACAATGCCAGCGCCGATGCGCTCGACAGCCTGGAGTCGCGCAGCCTGCGCGACATGCAGTGGCTGACGAATGCCAAGGGTCGCGAGCTAAAGAGGCTTCAGAAAGAGGCAGAAGGAAAGCGCGAGGAGGTCAAGAAAGAAGTCACCGAAGAGGTGATGTCCGAGCCTGTCGAGCAGGCTCGCCGATTCATCCAGCGCGGGGAACTCGACTCTGGCGATCGGACCAATGCTCAGCGCCGGATCATCGAAGATGCGAGCATGGGCTCGACGAAGCTTTCTCTCGACGATCTGAAGCTGATGTACGGGGAAGGCCCGGCCGCGCCCTGGCGTTACTTGAAAAGCGCCGGGAAGTATGCCGAGGTGACCGCCAAGGGCGGCCTTCACCCGGATTTGGTTGCCGAGCTGTTTGGGTACGGATCGGGCGACGCGATGGTGCGCGACCTACTGCACAAGGAAACAGCAGAGCAGAAGATCGAGGCGATAACCGATGCGCGCATGCTCGAGCGCCACGGAAACTTGACCTCTCCTGATGCGCTGGAGCGCATGGCCGAGGCCGCCATCCACAACACCGCTCGAGCGAAGTTCATCGCCGCGGAGATGGCGGCGCTGTCGAAGGCTACCGGATCAGCCCGCGCGCTTGCTCTGGCCGCCAAGGAAGCGGCGGATGCGGCAATCTCTGCAAAGCGCGTCAAAGATGTGACGCCGGGGCAGTACACCGTGGCTGAAGCGCGGTCGTCGCGCGCAGCGGATTCTGCATTCAAGAAAGGCGACATCGCCGAGGCGGCGCGGCTCAAGCGCGCCCAGCTTCTGAATAACCAGCTCGCCCGATCGGCGCTCAAGGCCCAAGAAGACATCGCGAAGAGCTTGGCCTACTTCAAGCGCTTCGACAAAGACAGCATTCGCAGCAAGATGGAGCCGGCTGACCGAGATGTGATCGACGGTTTGCTCGAGCGATTCGACTTTCGAAAGAACCCACCTGACGGCCCGACGCGCAAGCAGGTCCAGTTGTCGGAGTGGATCGAGTCGCAGCGTGCGCTCGGGTATTCGCCCGTTGTCGATCCGTCCATCGCCGATCCGTCCGTGCGCGCGCACTACACGGAGATGACTGTCGAGCAGATGCGCGGGCTCACCGCCACCGTGAAGGCCGTCGAACAGCTGGCGCGCGAGCGCAAAACGGTCAGCATTGATGGTCAAAGAATAGAGCTTCGCGACGCAATCGCCCCGATGCTCGAGAAGATGAAAGCGCGGGGCGAAAAATTTACCGACGCTCAGCTTGCCGAGCGTCCGCGCTACGGCGTCGACCCGCTCTGGACGGTGACGCTTGACCGACTGCAATCCTTCCTTCGCGCCGGGTTTGCGGAGTTCCTGCGCACCGACTACAAGGCCAACCGCTACGACCTGCACGAGCTGCTCGGGCCTTTCCAACGCGCGATCTCCGAGCCTTTGATCGGCGCATCTTACGAGTACGGCGACAGGATGGACGCCATTGCCAGGCTCAAGAAACAGCGCGTCGAAGAATATGGGCTTGATCGCGAATGGCAGGACACGCTACGCACTGTCGTCGAGGGCCACAATCTTGCCGACAACTCAATCCCCGGCCACACGAAGCGCCGGCTCACGCGCATGGATCTGCTCGGGATCGCGATGCACGTCGGAAACGAATCCAATTTCGCGAAGCTCGCCGAAGGCATGCAGTGGGAGCCGTCTGAGATCTGGCGCGCGCTGCACGACAACATGACGGAGAAGGACTGGAACGCCGTTCGCACGATGGGCGAGCTGTCCGGGCAGGGCTGGGAAGACTCGGTCGCGATGAACCGGCGGCTCGGGAATGACCAGCCCGAGAAGGTCGAGCCGCGGCCGTTCATGACAAAGTTCGGAGAAATGCCCGGTTGGTACGCGCCGATCGGCTACGACCCGATCCGTTCGAAGCTTGGAACGCGCCAAGCCGAAGAGCTGGCGATGAACCCGGCCGACGGCCTGTTCGGTCGAAGCTACTACCGAAGCGACACGACGACGAACGGATCCCTGAATGAGCGAACTGGCTACAAGGACTTCATCGATCTGGATTTTTCGCACATCGAGAAGCGAATTGCCGACACGCAGCGCGACCTGGCGTATCGGGAAAGGCTCATCGACGCGCACAAGATCATCACGAACCCTGAATTTGCACAGCAGTTCAAGCGCACCTATGGTCCGGAGGAGCACAAGAGCCTAATCAACTGGCTGGGACGACTCGTCAATGCAGAAGTCGGAGATGAGCGGCAGAGCAAGCTCACTGCGATCCTGGCGACAACGCGCCGAGCAATGGTCGCCAATGGGGTGGCCTTGCGCATTTCGACCATGCTCAAACACGGCGGGAGCGCCGGGGCAAAATCGTCAGGATATTTTGCGGGCGGAGGTGGTAGTTTCTTCGCCGCGCGTGTGGCCAAGATGGCAACGAACTATAGCGCCGATGTCGAGGAGGCGCTTGCGAAGTTCCCCGAGATCCGCCAGCGCTATCGGCAACAAGACCGTGACCTTGGTCGCGCGCAAACAAACATCATGGAGCCGGAAAGCATCCACGGAAAGGCTGAGCGCTTTGGTCACGCTGGCGTTGCATGGCTGGACTTTCTGACCGCCGTACCGACTGCGAATGCTGCCTATGACTGGGCGACCACGAAGGGCATACCGAAACGCCTGGGTGGAGACGGAAAGCCGATGAGCCACGCGGACGCAGTGAAGTTCGCCAGCAAGATCGTTCGCGAGGCGCACAGCAGCACAGCAGAAGCCAGCCAATCGATGCTGGTGACAAATAAAAGCGAGATCGTCAAAACGCTCACGACGCTGCACGGGTTCATGAACAACGCCTTCGGGCAAAACGCCGACACTTTCGACAAACTCCTGCACGCGAACGGATACGGTACACCTGAGCTGTTCGCCCGGGCTTTCGCCGCTCAGATAGTCCCTGGGATTGCGGCGGGCTGGGTTTCGTTTGGCGGCCCGAATGAGGATGAGTCCTACCTGATGTGGGCATTCCACCACATCGCCGGTGAGTTTGCCGGGATGATCCCGCTCGTCCGGGACGCGTTTTCCGCGGCAGAAGGTCGCCGCGACGCCGGGCAAGTACCGCTATTCCGCGCGATCTCGGACAGCTACAAGGTGGCGAAGGACGCATCGCACCCAAGCGAAGCAAAGCAGCCGATCAAGAACTTTGGGAACGTCGCTGGCTTGGTGCTGCCAGGCCTTGGGCAGGTCGGATCGACATCTCAGTTCCTCTACGACGAAGCAACCGGCGCGCAACAGGCCGAGACGGTCGGGGAGTGGGCGAGGGGGGTTATGTCAGGGAAAGCAAAGCATCGCTGAGGGTACGCGTGGCCCGCCCCATGGCGGATAGCCTGAGCAGCGTTCCAAGGAGCGCTGCGCATGCCCATCTCATCCGACAACCGCCAGGCCGGCCCATACGTCGGCAACGACGTGGCCACCGCCTTCGCGTTCTCCTTCAAGGTCTTCGCGGCCACCGATCTGCTGGTGATCCTCACCGATGCATCCGGCGCCGAGAACGAACTGACGCTCTCAGCTGACTACTCGGTCGCGCTCAACAGCAACCAGGATAGCAACCCGGGCGGAACCGTAGCGCTCCCCGCCGCGCTCGCGAGCGGAACCAAGCTGACCATCACCAGCAGCATCGCGCCGCTGCAGGCGACCGACCTCACGAACCAGGGCGGCTTCTATCCGAAGGTCATCACCAACGCCCTGGACAAGCTGACGATCCTCGTTCAGCAACTCTTCAACGGGCTGAGCAGGTCGATCAAGCTTCCGATTTCGAACGGCGAAGACGGCACGCTGCCGGCCGGTGACCGATCGAGCACCGCGGTCGGGTTCGACGCATCGGGCAAGCTCGCGCTGATCGGACTGCAGACCGGTACAGCACTCGCGGATATGGCCGCATCGACCGGCGCGGCGCTGATCGGCTTCCTGCAGTCCGGGGTCGGAGCGGTGAAGCGCACGATTCTCGACAAGATCAGAGATCGTGTCAGCGTCAAGGACTTTGGAGCCGTCGGAAACTGGAATGGAACGAAAGGCAGCGATGACACTTCCGCATTCACTCGGGCCATCAATTACGTTAATTCGACGAACAAGACGCTCTGGGTCGATGCAGATGTTTCGGGCAACTACAAGATCTCGGCTGCGCTACCTACGCTGCTCTCTGCGGGCGGAATCGAAATGGAGGCCGTCGGCTATGACCACACCAGCAAAGGCGTGATCGAGGTCGTCGGGTCCGGATTCACTGCCGTCACTATCTCAGGCAATCCAGCGCGTTGCAACTTGGCCGTAGTGGGTACTGGAAACGCCGCAAACGGGATTCTATTTCAAAACCCCGCCGCAGCTCGCGTCGGAAAAATTAGGGCCATGCAGCTTGATGGCTTTGGAATAAAGTTCAACAAGATATGGGACAGCACAATCGAACATGCAATGGTCGAGCTGTGCGGAAATTCCACCGAGTACGCCTTTAGCATGAACGACGATGGCGACACCTGCAACATGACGCACATCAGCTCGCTTCAGGTTGAACAGTCGAACAAGCAGGCTATTTACATCAGTCCCAACACGCTATCGTGCGTCATCGACAACATCCACTCTGAGCGCCAGACCGCTGACCCAGCTTTTATGACGTGGGTTCTTGGCGGAAATCGCTGTCAATACAACTGCGCAAGGCTTGACGCGCTTGTCTCTGCAAACGCTACGGCAAAACTTTCTGGAAACAATACGACATATACAGGCCTGCTTGCAGAAAACGCAGTGTCTGTGCAGGTTGAAGGGGGGAACGGTAATCCTCTTACAATTATTACCCCTGAAATTCAGGGCGAAATTAAAACGGTTACCAATCAAACCGGCCGCATATCTGTATTTGGCGGGTCGATCAATACCCTGAATTGCTCTGCTCAAGGGTTTCAGGTTCATGACACTAAGATAGCTTCTCTAGTTGTCGGTGACGCCGTTCGTGTTCCTACCTATGCGCTTCTTGATAACTGCGTCATTGGGGCGATCTCTAACACGAGCACGCGCGCAGCGGCCACGCTCCGAGACTGCAACATCATAGAACACGGAAATCTTCTACCTGGTGGGGCGCTGCTTATCGGTGGATCAGTCAACTCTGCGTCAAACGCTACTCTCGAAGTTAGTTATCGAACCGTCACTGCCCGCGGCACCACGTTTAACGTGAACATCACCTCCGACAACGGGCAGTTCTATTTTTGTGGATGCGCGATAAAGGGGTCATTCGGGCATACCTCTGGTCCGGTCGCTGGTTTCTTTGACGATGGCACTTACTGCACCGGAACAGTTAGCGGATTTGGGATTCCGACTGGAGGGTCGCCTTATTCCGGGATGTATACGAAGAACCTTGCTCCGGCGGTTGGATCTCCGAAAGGATGGAGCTATTCGACCTCAGGGGCTTGGGTCAGCACGGGGAATCTGTGATGGTTCAGCCTGAACGCCGCGACTCCGATCACATCTTCCTTGAGCTGCTCAAAGAGCAGGGCGCAAAGCTCGACCGGATCGCCGATGAGTTGCGCGCGCACACGCAGTCCGAGGCGCAACGAATGCTCGCGATCGAGCAGGGCTTTCCCGACGACGACCCGAGCGGGCACCGCGCATATCACGAGGCAATCATCCGCAGGGCCGAGCAGCGCGCCGAGTTCTGGCAAAAGCTCTCCGTCGAGCTTGCGAAATGGGGCCTGATCGGATTCCTGGGCTGGCTCGCGGTCGCGGCCTACCACGAAGCGATGAAAGGGTTTGGGCGATGAATCGTGATCAGCTGATGTCTTCCGTTGTCGGCTCGTCTGCAGTGGCCGAGAAGTGGGCGCCCATCCTCACCGAGGCGATGGCCGCCTACGGAATCAACACGCCGCTGCGCGAGGCCGCGTTCGTGGCCCAGGTCGCGCACGAGTCCGGCCGCTTCCAGTTCCTTCGGGAGATCTGGAACCCGAAACAATGCCCGTGGCAGGCCCGCTACGAGGGGCGCGCTGATCTGGGTAACACGCACCCCGGCGACGGCCCGACCTTTCGCGGTCGTGGCCTCATCCAGATCACCGGACGCGCGAACTACGCGGCATGCGGTAAGGCGCTCGGCCTCGACCTCATCAATCACCCGGAGCTGCTCGAAGAGCCTCGGCACGCCGCCGACTCGGCCGGCTGGTTCTGGGCCACGCACAGCCTCAACGAGCTCGCCGACAAGCGGCTCATGACCGATATCACGCGCCGAATCAACGGAGGTCTCAACGGCTTGGGCGACCGCCTCGCCCTATACGATCGCGCCTTGAAGGCGCTGGGGGTTGAAGGATGACCAAGAAATACATCGGAACGAAAGAGATCCTGGCCTGGGGGCAGGAGAAGGACGGCAAGCCCGGCTACGCGGTGAAGTACCCGGACGGTTATATCAGCTGGTCGCCCAAGGACGTTTTCGAGGCGGCCTACCGTAAATGTGAAGGGACTGGTCAACACCTTACCTTCGGCGATGCGATCCACTTCCTGGGGCAGGGCAAGAAGGTCGCCCGCGCCGGCTGGGACGGAAAAGGCATGTTCCTGTTCCTGGTGCCCGGATCGACGTTCAAGGTCAACCGTCCGCCGCTGCTCGGCATCTACCCCGAAGGCACGGACATCAACTACCGCCCGCACATCGACCTGAAAGGTATCGACGGCTCAATCAGTACCTGGAATCCGACCTGCAATGACGTGCTGGCCGAAGACTGGCTGATCGTGGAGTGACCAACATGACCATCAAGGAACGCTGGGCGAGCTTCGTCGCGAAGCTCAAGGGGGCCAGGAGGTCGCTGACGATCGCTTTCAACGCCGTCGCGGGACTCGTGCTCTACAACCTGCAAGCCGTCGCCGACGTTCTTACCAGCTCGCAAGCCCTGCTCTCGCCCGAGGACTACCGGCGCGCTGCCTGGGTCATCGTTGGGATCAACATCGTGCTGCGCTTCAAGACCAGCAAGGGCCTGCACGAAAAATGAACCCGATCCCATTTCTCAAACTGGTCCCGCTCAAAGACTGGCTCTACATCGGCCTTGCGGTTCTGATCGCCGTCGCCGGCGCACTGATCGTGCATCACGAGCGGGAGCTCGGCGCCGCCCGCGCAGAGGCTCAGCTGCAGCACGAACGGGCCGCTGTGGCACAGGCCGGGGCAAAGCAAGCAATCGATTCACTCAACGAGACGAAGCGCCGAACCGGTGACCTTCTGGAGATAGCCCATGCCGCCCAAGAATCTGCTCAGCGAGCAGCTGATAGCGCTGCTGCTGATCACGCTGATCGTCGTGCTTTCGGCGTGCAGCTCGACGCCTACGTTCGTGGCCGCGCCGTGCCCGGCAATCCCGCCTTTGCCGCAGGAAGCGCGCCAGCCAGCGACGCCGCCCTGGTGCTTGCCCGATTGCTCGAGCGCGCTGACGCGAGAGCGGAAGATCTGGCGAGACTCTCTGACCAACGTGGAAACGCCGGCATCACCTGCGAGCGCTCCTACGACGCGCTGACTCAAAAACACTGAGCGATTCTTGGCTTGGACTGTCCCTCAAAACAATGTTGCGCCATTGTGTGATACGTGTTTTGTGGCGCTATAGATGCTTTGTTTGAGGGATAAAAAATTAGTTATTCTGTTGTTTTTCAAAGAAAAACATTCTGATTTGTAATCAGAAGGTCCCGGGTTCGATTCCTGGTGCCGGCACCAGCAGCCAAGCGGCCATCTGCCGCGCAATCAACCTCGCGTTTGCTTATCAAAGCGGGGCTTGGTTATCAAAATCTCATTTCATCGGTGACGTCTGCCCATCCTCGTGGGAGGCAGGCACTGTCGTCCCGACGATGGCGTGTGCGCAGGGCGAGACCTCCGCTTTGCGGAAGTCTCCGCTTTCAGCCGGGATTTTTGCGCGCAACGAGAATGGTTGATGGGGTTGCCATCTGGCCCAACAGATCAAGGGCCGGGATGGCGCCGATGATGCGGCCGACCATACGCTTGCGTCGATTATGTGAATACCTGGCCCAGATCTCGAAGCGGTTGAAGACCCGCATATTCTGCTGGCTCAGCAGGGCGGTGAGCTTTCTAGGCGAGAACCAATTCACTGCAGGGAAGCTGGCGTGCTGCACCCACTGGGGGTGGGTCGAGGTGGCGAGCCTGACGCAGTGGCGCTTAAGGCTTTTGGGATACCAACTGTAGAGAGCGAGATCGAACTCGTTTTGCACCGGGCACAGTACATTGGTCGTCGACAGGTAGAGAACGCCGCCAGGCGCCAGTACCCGTATCGCTTCTGTGAGGCAGGATTGCCAGTCTTCGACGTGTTCGAGCAGTTCGGGCATCGTGACGATAGCGAAGCTCGCGTTGGGCCAGGGCAGGGCAGTCGCCGAGCCTGAGCGGAATTCGGCGGCGAAGCCTGCGGCCTTCATCCTGTTCCGCGCGAGGGTGACCAGTTCCGGATTGATGTCGACACCGGCGACCGCAAAGCCTGATTCGGCCCAGATCCGGCAGAAACTCCCCGCGCCACATCCTATGTCCAGTACTCGGACTTGTCCTTGTTTCGAGGGCAACACGCAGAGCAGCATGTCCCTCAATCGCTTGAAGTGTGCGATCGTTGCCGGACTCGTACTCTGCTTTTCGTAATAGGCGACGAAGGGGTCGGGGGGCGACTCAAGACCTGTGCCTGAATGGGGGGCGCTCATGAGCATTCTCCAGTCAAAGAGCTGTCTCTGCGCTCAGCCATTACGGGCTGGGCCCGGTTTCGCAAATTTCCCAGTCTGGCTTCAGCGCGATGGAATGCAAGCCGTTTTGCCCGGGGTGTGGGAGAAGCTTCCCAGGGACTTACGATAGACATGGCCCTTGCTGGATAAAGTGTTAGCCTTTCGCCCCCACGGATGAATTTTGTCTGCCGGGCGGGAGGTGCTCCTCCCGCTCACACTTTTGCTGGAGTTTCCATGACGGTTTCCCTCTCCTCGCTTCTCGCCCCGGCGCTCGCTGCACGCGCGGAGCTGATCGCGCGTCTGCATGCCGAGCAGACCGACTGTTACCGGCTCTTTCATGGCACGGTGGAGGGGCTGTCGGGGCTGACCGTCGATCGCTACGGCAGCCTGATCCTGGCGCAGAGCTTCCATCAGGCGCTCACGGAGGCCGAACTCGCCGAGTTGGAGGCCTTCTATGCGGCCTCTCACCCCGACCTGCCGGTGATCTACAACGATCGCAGCGGCGCGAATTCGCGGATCGCGAATGAGCTGAGCCCGGAGCGGATGGCGATCGCGGAGGCCCCACGCGAGATCTCCGAGGGCGGAGTCCGTTATGCGTTCCAGGCCCGTCATTCAGGGCAGGACCCCTGGCTCTTCCTCGATCTGCGGGCGGCGCGGCGGCGCGTGATGCGGGAAGCGGCGGGCAAATCGCTGCTGAATCTGTTCGCCTACACGTGCGGAGTGGGCATCGCGGCGGCGAAGGCCGGCGCGAACCACGTCGTCAATGTCGACTTCGCCGAATCGAGCCTGTCGGTCGGCAAGGACAATGCGCGGCGCAACGAGCTCGCGACCCGCCCGCGCTTCGTCAAAAGCGATGTGTTCCCGGCTGTGCGTCAGCTCGCCGGAATCGGGCAAGCCCAGGTCGTGCGCGGCAAGAGGATGCCGGCCTTTCCCAAGCTCGACGCGCACCGCTTCGATCTGGTCTTCCTCGACCCGCCGCGCTATGCGAAGAGCCTGTTCGGCGTCGTCGACCTGGTCAATGACTACCCGGCGCTGTTCAAGCCGGCGCTGCTCTGCGTCGCTGAGGGGGGCTCTATCGTCTGCTGTAACAACGTGGCCCAGGTCGGGCGCGAAGCCTGGCTGGACCAGCTCGAACGCAGTGCGCGCAAGGCGGGGCGCCCCGTCCAGTCCGCCGAGTGGATCGCTCCCGACGAGGACTTCCCCAGCCTGGACGGCAATCCGCCGCTCAAGACCGTGCTGCTGCGCGTTTGAACTGCGCGGCGTCGGTATGAAAAAGGCAGCCACTGGCTGCCTTTTTGATCCGCCGGAGCGCGAGGATCAGGACTTGCCGAAGATCTCGTTGAGCTGCTGGCTGACGCGGATGAAGGTCGTGCGCTTCGAGAGTTCCTTGAGCTTGCGGGCACCGACGTAGGTGCAGGCCGAGCGCACGCCGCCCAGCAGATCCTGCAACGTCGCTTCGACCGGGCCGCGGTAGTCGAGCAGCACTTCCTTGCCTTCGGAGGCGCGGTACTCGGCGACGCCGCCGGCGTATTTCTCCATCGCGGTGCGCGAGCTCATGCCGTAGAAGCGCATCTTCTTCGCGCCGTCGATCTCGACGACTTCGCCGTTGCACTCATCGTGGCCAGCGAGCATGCCGCCGAGCATGATGAAGTCCGCCCCCCCGCCAAAGGCCTTCGCGATGTCACCCGGCGTCGTGCAGCCGCCGTCGGCGCAGATCAGGCCGCCCAGACCGTGCGCCGCGTCGGCGCATTCGATGACAGCCGAGAGCTGAGGGTAGCCGACGCCGGTCATCTTGCGCGTCGTGCACACCGAGCCGGGGCCGATGCCGACCTTGACGATGTCGACGCCGCCGATGATCAGCTCTTCGGTCATCTCGCCGGTGACGACGTTGCCGGCCATGATCGTCACGTCAGGGAAGGCTTCGCGCAGCTTGTGCAGGAAGTCGACGAAGACCTTCGTGTAGCCGTTCGCGACATCGACGCAGACCAGCGAGATCGCCTCGCCGACCCGCTCCTTGACGCGGCGGAACTTGTCGTAGTCGCGGTGGGTGATGCCCATCGAGTAGAAGGTGGTCTGGCCGGCGGGCAGGGCCTTGAAGTAGCTGACCAGCTCTTCCTCACTGTAATGCTTGTGCAGCGCGACGCCGAGCTGCTGGCGCGCGAGTGCGTCGGCCATCGCGAAGGTGCCGGTCACATCCATGTTCGCGGCGATGATCGGGATGCCGTGATAGCTGCGCTTGGAGTGATGGAAGGTGTAATCGCGGGAGATGTCGACCTCGGAGCGCGAGGTCAGCGTGGAGCGCTTGGGCCGGATCAGGACGTCCTTGAAATCCAGCTTCAAGTCTTGTTCGATATGCATGTCGGGCTCTTGTCCAATAAACACGGGGAGCGCCGTTGCCGTGGGGACGGCTTTGGCGAAACATGATGCCGTATCCGTCCGAGTCTGGAAAGGGGGCTTCAGCCTCTGTTGCGCCCGGCGCGATTGCGCCTACTTTTTGCGCGGGGGCGCCGGCTTCTTCGCCCCGCCGGCGCGGATCGCGTGGACGTAGTCGTTGCGGGGGCGGGTGTTGCCGTGCGGCATCTGTTGCAGCCGGGCCGGCGCAGCGCGGGGCACCAGGTGCTGGGGACCATTGCCGATCAGATCAGAGCGGCCGATCGCATGCAGGTATTCGCGGATCAGGTCGTGACCGGCCGGATCGTGGTAGCGTAGCAGCGCCTTGTGCAGCTTGCGCTGGCGGCCTGAACGGGCGGTCTCGACGAGTTCGGAATCCTTCGCCACCCGGTGCAGAGGATTGCGGCGCGTGTAGTACATCGTCGTCGCCATCGCCAGCGGGGTCGGCGTGAAGGTCTGGACCTGATCGGGGCGGAAGCCGTTGGCCTTGAGCCACAGGGCCAGATTGAGCATGTCCTCGTCGGTCGTGCCCGGGTGGGCGGCGATGAAGTAGGGCACGAGGTACTGCTTCTTGCCCGCTTCCTGCGAGTACTTGTCGAAGAGCTTTTTGAAACGCTCGAAAGTGCCGATTCCCGGCTTCATCATCTTCGCGAGCGGGCCCGGCTCGGTGTGCTCGGGCGCGATCTTCAACAGGCCGCTGACGTGGTGGGTCACCAGTTCCTTGATGTACTCGGGTGAGCGCACCGCGAGGTCGTAGCGCAGGCCCGAGCCGATCGTGATCTTCTTGATCCCGGGGATCGCGCGCGCCTTGCGGTACAGCGAGATCAGCGAGGAGTGGTCGGTGACGAGGTTCTCGCAGATGCCCGGGAACACGCAGGACAGACGGCGGCACGCGGACTGGATCTTCTCGTCCTTGCAGGCCATCGTGTACATGTTGGCGGTCGGGCCGCCCAGGTCCGAGATGTGGCCGCGGAATTCGGGGATCTTGTCGCGGATCTCCTCGATCTCGCGCAGCACCGATCCTTCCGAGCGGTTCTGGATGACCCTCCCTTCATGCTCGGTGATCGAGCAGAAGGTGCAGCCGCCAAAGCAGCCGCGCATGATGTTGACCGAGAAGCGGATCATCTCCCAGGCCGGGATGCGCGCCTTGCCGTAGGCGGGATGTGGCGCGCGGGCGAAGGGCCGTGCATAGACCCAGTCCATTTCCTCGGTCGACAGCGGCAGCGGCGGCGGGTTGAGCCAGACGTCGCGCTCGCCGTGGGCCTGGCGCAGTGCGCGCGCGTTGCCGGGATTCGCTTCGAGGTGGAAGATGCGCGAGGCGTGTGCATAGAGCACCGGATCGTCCTTGACCGACTCATAGGCGGGCAGGCGGATCACGGTCTTCGCGCGCTGCGCGCGGCGGGTCGCGACGCGCTCGGCGGCCGGAATGATGCGTACGGGCTCGGCCCTCTCCCCTTGCCCCTCTCCCGCAGGCGGGCGAGGGGAATCCGCATAGGGATCGGCATGGGGCGGGACGTGGCCTGGCTTGTCCAGATCCAGCGAATCGATCTCGCTCCAGTCCTCGCCCGGCAGCCAGCCCCGCTTGGCCATGAAGGCGGTGCCGCGCAGGTCGCGGATCGTCTCGATCGGCTCGCCGGCGGCCAGCCGGTGCGCGAGTTCAATGATCGCGCGCTCCGCGTTGCCGAAAAGCAGGATGTCGGCCTTGGTGTCCGGCAACACCGAACGGCGCACTTTCTCGGACCAGTAGTCGTACTGCGCGATCCGCCTCAGGCTCGCCTCGATCGAGCCGAGCACGATGTTCGCATCGGGGAAGGCTTCGCGGGCGCGCTGGGCATAGACGGTCAGTGCCCGGTCGGGCCGTTTGTCGGCTGCGGCATCCGGCGTATACGCGTCGTCCGAGCGCGGTTTGCGGTCCGCCGTATAGCGGTTGATCATCGAATCCATGTTGCCGGCCGTGATGCCGAAGAACAGATTCGGACGGCCCAGCGCCCGGAAGGCATCGGCCGATCGCCAGTCGGGCTGCGCGATGATGCCGACCCGAAAACCCTGGGCTTCGAGCTCGCGGCCGATCAGCGCGGCGCCGAAGCTCGGGTGGTCGATGTAGGCGTCGCCCGATACGATCACGATGTCGCAGGCATCCCAGCCGAGCTTGTCCATCTCCCGGCGGCTCATCGGCAGGAAAGGGGCGGGCTTGAGCTCAGGCCGGTGGCGTGGCCAGGCATTGATCGGGGTGGGGCTGGTGTTCGGCATAAGAAGCGAATTGTATGGGCGAAGGCGGGGTTTCGCGAAACACTGTTTCGCGCCGCCTGAGCCGGCTCGGCGTGCAAGCCGAGCCGTGGAACGGAGGCGGGGTTTCGCCAAGCATTGTTTTCGCGCCGCCTGAGGCGGCTCGGCGTGCAAGCCGAGCCGTGGAACGGAGGCGGGGTTTCGCGAAACACTGTTTCGCGCCGCCTGAGGCGGCTCGGCATGCAGGCCGAGCCGTGGAACGGAGGCGGGATCAGCCAAAAAGAAGCCCGTCCCCGGAAGGAGACGGGCGAACCGTTTGCAAACGGCTTGCCCGCGGACAGCCATTCGGGCAAGTGTGGCGCACATCGCTGC
Source organism: Niveibacterium terrae (assembly GCF_048213115.1). GTDB lineage: Bacteria > Pseudomonadota > Gammaproteobacteria > Burkholderiales > Rhodocyclaceae > Niveibacterium > Niveibacterium terrae. The sequence continues at coordinate 1,688,202 of NZ_CP172404.1, forward strand.
GCGCCAGGGTGGAGAGCATTTCCAGTAACAAGCGGAGCAATGATAACGTCATTATTTGAACAATGCATCCAAAATCGTGTGCCGCCCTGAACGCACGCATTTTTGCTGGCGAAGGGCTGGGATCCGGGCTGGGCGAGGGTAAAAAAAAGCCAGCCCGGAGGCTGGCTTTTTGGCGAAGCAGACGATCAACCGCGGCGCATCGCGTCAAAGAAGTCGTTGTTGGTCTTCGTAGCCTTGATCTTGTCGAGCAGGAATTCCATCGCTTCGATCTCGTCCATGCCGTAGAGCAGTTTGCGCAGGACCCAGACCTTTTGCAGGATCTCGGGCTTGATCAGCAGCTCTTCGCGACGGGTGCCCGAGCGGTTGACGTTGATGGCCGGGTAGACGCGCTTCTCGGCCATCCGGCGATCCAGGTGGATCTCCATGTTGCCGGTGCCCTTGAATTCTTCGTAGATCACATCGTCCATCCGGCTGCCGGTGTCGATCAGCGCCGAAGCGATGATCGTCAGCGAGCCGCCTTCCTCGATGTTGCGCGCGGCACCGAAGAAGCGCTTGGGCTTCTGCAGCGCGTTCGCATCGACGCCGCCGGTCAGCACCTTGCCCGATGCGGGCACGACGGTGTTGTAGGCGCGGGCGAGCCGGGTCAGCGAATCGAGCAGGATCACGACGTCGCGCTTGTGCTCGACGAGGCGTTTGGCCTTTTCGATCACCATCTCGGCGACCTGAACGTGGCGGGTGGCCGGTTCGTCGAAGGTCGAGGCGACGACTTCACCTTTGACCGAGCGCTGCATCTCGGTCACTTCTTCCGGACGCTCGTCGATCAGCAGAACGATCATCACGACATCGGGGTGGTTGGTCGTGATCGCGTGGGCGATGTGTTGCAGCATCACGGTTTTGCCGGACTTCGGCGAAGCGACCAGCATGCCGCGCTGCCCCTTGCCGATCGGCGCGATCATGTCGATGACGCGGCTGGTCACGTTCTCTTCGCCGCGGATCTCGCGCTCGAGCTTGAGCACTTCGGTCGGGTGCAGCGGCGTCAGGTTCTCGAACAGGATCTTGGTCTTCGAAGCTTCAGGCGATTCGAAGTTGACCTTGTCCACCTTGACCAGCGCGAAGTAACGCTCGCCGTCTTTAGGCGTGCGGATTTCGCCTTCTATCGTGTCGCCGGTGTGCAGATTGAAGCGCCGGATCTGCGAGGGGGACACATAGATGTCATCGGTGCCCGCCAGGTAGGAGATGTCGGGCGAGCGGAGAAAACCGAAGCCGTCGGGAAGGACTTCGAGGACACCGTCGCCGAAGATCGGCTCGCCTTTTTTCGCGCGATTGCGAAGCAAAGCGAAGACAAGTTCCTGCTTGCGCAGACGGTTCGCGCCATCGATCTCGTTGGCATGGGCCATTTCGAGCAATTGGCTGACGTGGAGGGACTTTAGCTCCGAGAGGTGCATGACTTACCTGGATGGCTCGGCCGCTGGCCGGCGTGGCGCGTTGAACGCGACGGGGAGAAAGGAGAGTTTAAAAAACGACGCATCGGGCGATGCGCCGTCGTATGGTGTCCGCTAATCTAGCCTCAATCAGAGGTTGCTGTCAATAAAGGTGATCAACTGGGACTTCGAAAGGGCGCCGACCTTGGTTGCGGCGATGTTGCCGCCCTTGAACAACATCAGCGTCGGAATGCCGCGAACGCCATATTTGGCGGGCGTATCGGCGTTCTTGTCGATGTCCACTTTGGCCACGACGAGGCGTCCGGCGTATTCGGCGGCGATCTCGTCGAGAATGGGCGCGATGCTCTTGCAAGGGCCGCACCATTCGGCCCAGTAGTCGAGCAGGACCGGAGTCGCGGACTTCAGGACGTCCTGTTCAAAAGACGCATCGGAGATGTGAAGGATGTGTTCGCTCATGATTCCTCGCAGAAGTTGCGGCCGTCGCGGGTGCGGGCCCGGAGGCGGGATGGGGGCGGTTGCCCCGCAAAAGATGCTCAATCCTAACGAAAAAGTGGTGAAGGGTGAAGCAGCCCCCTAGTCGTCGGTGACTTTTGCTGCGGTATGATCCAGAGCACTCAGGAACCAGAGCGGATTGCTTTCAGGAGAAAACCCATGCCCTACGTCGTGACCGAATCCTGCATCAAATGCAAATATACCGACTGCGTCGATGTGTGCCCGGTCGATTGTTTCCGCGAAGGTCCGAACTTCCTGGTCATCGATCCGGACGAGTGCATAGACTGCTCGCTGTGCGTCGCCGAATGCCCGGCAGAGGCGATCTATGCGGAAGATGACGTGCCGACCGATCAGCAGTCTTTCATCGCGTTGAACGCCGAACTCGCGCGCAAATGGAAGCCCATTGTGGCGCGCAAGGAACCGCTGCCCGATGCTGACGAGTGGGTCAGCGTCAAGGGCAAGCTCGACAAGCTCGAGCGTTGACGCGTCCGGTTTGCATTCTGACATGCGGGGGATATATCCCTTTCTTGGGGAGTGGATTCAGGTGCTTGATTTCCTGTAAGAATTTTTCTTACGAGCGGGCGAAGGGCGATTATTTTGAGGGCAGCGCAATCTTGAGCTTTCAGGAAAACTGTGCTGCAATGGGAGCGTCGTTCCGTTTCCGTTGGCTTAAACGATCCATGCTCGCCCTCTCTTTCGCTTCCGACTTTTCTGCTGCCGCTTCCGCGGTAGCTGTCGTCGTACGCGTAGTAGTAGGCGTAGGTGCTGTCGCGCCGTAGCGGGGATCCAAAGGTCAACAGGATTTCAACCCCGCCGGTGCGAGCCGGCGGGTTTTTTTTCTGCCCTGCCGCCCACCGAGCCATTCGCAAGGAGAAGCTCATGGAACTGTCAGGAGCAGAACTGCTGGTCCGCATGCTCGAAGCTCAGGGCGTTCAGACTGTCGCAGGGATACCGGGAGGCGCTGCGCTGCCCATCTACGACGCGCTGGGTCAATCGAAGCTCGTTCATCATGTGCTGACCCGGCACGAACAAGGGGCTGGTTTTCTCGCCCAGGGTATCGCCCGCGCGAGCGGAAAAGTCGGGGTCTGCCTCGCGTCGAGCGGGCCGGGCGCGACCAACCTGATCACCGCGATCGCCGATGCGAAGCTCGACTCGATCCCGCTGGTCTGCATCACCGGTCAGGTTGCGAGCTCGCTGATCGGCACCGATGCCTTCCAGGAAGTCGATACCTATGGTCTGTCGATTCCGGTTACGAAGCACAACTACCTCGTCCACGACGCGCGCGATCTGCCCCGAATCATCTCCGATGCGTTCCGGATCGCCCAGTCCGGCCGGCCAGGTCCGGTCTGGATAGACATTCCGAAGGATGTGCAGCTGCAGCGCTTCACGCTCGAGGCAATCCCCGAGGCGGCCAAGCCCGACCCCGCTCCGGCCCTGGATCTCGACGCGATCGAGCGGGCCGCTGCGCTGATCAACTCCGCCCGGCGTCCGGTGCTCTATCTGGGCGGCGGCGTCGTTGCGTCGGGCGCCAGCGATCTGGCCATCGAACTCGCCGAGCGCGCTTCGCTGCCGACGACGCTGACGCTGATGGCGCTTGGCGCGATGCCTTGCGAGCATCCGCTGGCGATGGGCATGCTGGGCATGCACGGCGCCCGCCATACCAATTACGCGCTGCAGGAAGCGGATTTGCTGATCTGCGTCGGAGCCCGCTTCGATGACCGGGCGACCGGCAAGACCCAGCAGTTCTGCCCGCACGCCCGGGTCATCCATATCGACATCGATGCATCCGAGATCGACAAGATCATCGCGACCCATATCGGCATCCGCGGCGATGTCGGGGCCGCGCTGCGCGAGCTGCTCCCGCGCATCGAGCGCCAGGGGCGCGAGGCCTGGCTCGAACGGGTGGCCGGACTCAAGGCCGAACACCCGCTGCGCCTGCCCGGAATCGACGATCCTCTGAGCCACTACGGGCTCGTGCGCGCGGTGGCCGACTGCCTCGACGATGAGGCGATCATCGCGACCGATGTTGGACAGCACCAGATGTGGGTTGCCCAGGCCTATCCGTTCCGCCGGCCGCGCCAGTGGCTAACTTCGGGAGGCCTGGGAACGATGGGCTTTGGCTTGCCCGCGGCGATCGGAGCCGCGCTCGCCGAACCTCAGCGCAAGGTCGTCTGTTTCTCCGGCGACGGCAGCCTGATGATGAACATCCAGGAGATGGCGACCGCGGTCGACGAAGGCGTCGACGTCAAGATCGTGCTGATGGACAACCAGTCGCTCGGTCTCGTGCACCAGCAGCAGGACATGTTCTATGGCAAGCGGATCTTCGCTGCGGATTACACGCGGGCGGTCGACTTCGTCCGGATCGCCGAAGGCTTCGGGCTCTCTTCGATCGATCTGTCTGCCTGTAGCGATCCGCGCGCGAGTCTTGCGCAGGCGCTGGCTTCCCCCGGACCGGGCTTGATTCGCTGCGCAATCGACGTGAATCAGAAGGTCTATCCGATGGTTCCCCCGGGGGCTGCCAATACCGAGATGATTGGAGGTTGATCGTGACCGACGCAAATGCAGCTGTTCCCAAGATCGTCCTGGAACTGACCGTTCGCAACCATCCGGGAGTGATGACCCACGTCTGCGGTCTTTTTGCGCGTCGCGCCTTCAACGTCGAGGGCATTCTCTGCATGCCCTTCGGCGACGGCAGCCAGAGCCGGATCTGGCTCCTCGTCCTCGACGACGACCGTCTGCCACAGATGATGAGGCAGGCCGAGAAGCTCGTCGATGTGCTCGAGCTGCGCTGCCATGGAACTGACCATTCGGTGTTCCAGAGGCTGGAGGAGTTCTTCGCGTAAAGGGCGCGCGGGCACGTCAGCGTGCCCGCGCTCAGCGTGGTCAGATGTCGCCGAGGATCGCGGTGCGCTTGGCCTTGAGTTCTTCGTCGTTGATCAGGCCTTGCTGGTGCATCTTCTGCAGAGTGCGCAGGCGTGCCTCCTGCTTGCCGTAGAAGGCTTCGTTGTCCGCGGGAGCTGCGGTGGGCGCCGTGGCCGGAACGGCCTGCGGGGCGGGCGAAGCGAGCGGGAAGGTATAGATCTTCGGAGCTTCGGCCGGCTTGCCGGCGAGCGGGAAGGTGTAGACCTTGGGCGCAGGCTTGGGCTCGATCTTGGGCGGAGTGATCGCGATCCAGTCGCTGCGCACGAGTTTCGCATCGCCCTTGGTGAGGCCGATGACCTTGACGTCGGCCGATGCTGAAGAGCGGTCGCCGGACAAGAAAGCAGGCGGGCGTTGCGAGCCGCGGCGCAGGTCGACGAGGAAGTCGTAATGCGCCATACCCAGCAGCACGTTGATCCGGCCGTCGGCGAAGAAGATCCGGCCGCTGTTGGCCAGAGTCGGTGAGATCAGCCCTGTTTCGTGCTCACCGGTGCTGATGAAGACGACATCCTGATCCGGGCCGGCCTTGGCCAGCGCGAGCGAGATCGCCAGCGAGAAGCGGCGGACCTCCGCTTCAGCGAATAGCGGACGGATCTGCCTGAAGGCCTGGATCTGGATCGAGGCGAGCGCGGCCGCTACCTGTTCGGTGCTGACCTGGGCGGGGTGGTCGTTCGGCGTTCCTGCGTGTCTCTCCAGTCTGACCTGGTCCCATTCGCCCCACTTGAGCGGCTGTGCCGGATTGGCCGCCCACTGCGTAATCCTGGCGCTGTCGTCTCCTCCCGAGAACAGCGAACTGAAGAAATTCGCCTGGCTGGTTGGCGCGGCGAGCGAGGCGAGCAGCGCGACGAGGAGGGCTGCTTTGTGGCGGGGAAACATCGATGAAGCTCCTTTGATTGGATGTGACGCGCGTTGTCCGTGGCCAGGCTCAGACTTCCAGTATTCCCTTGAGCGCAGCCCGCAGCACCACCGCCAGTGTGTCACGATCCATGTTCGGGTTGCGCAGGCCCTGCAGCGCGAGGCCGCTGAACAGCGCATCGAGAATGTTGGCCTGACTCTCGAGCAGTTTGGGGTCGAAGGCTTTGTCCGCGGTGTGGTAGGCCGAGATCAGCATCTCGCGTGAGCAGGACATGTGGTTTTCTTGCTCGCTGCGGATGATCGCGGCGATCTTCTCGTTGCGCGCAGCTTCGGCCGCGATTTCGATCAGCAGCGCGGCGTTCGGATCGTCGAGCACCTCGTCGATGACGCCGCGGTCGATCATCTCTATCATCGCCGCGAAACGGTCGCCGCTGTCGAGGCTCCGCTGTTCGATCTCGCGACCGATCTCGATTGCCCGCTGATTGTCGCGTTCGACGATCGCGGCGATGATCGCTTCCTTGTTTGCGAAGTAGTGATAGATGTGGCCGACGCTCATCCCTGCAGCCCGGGAAAGCTCGGCCATGCTGGTTCCATGGAAGCCGTGACGGCGGAAACAGGCCGAGGCGGCGTCAAGAACCTGGATCCGGCGCGCATCGGCCCGGCAGGTTTCTGTCTCTTTCTGTTCCTGAGGCTTGTCGCTCATCGTTTTCTCGTTAAGCATTCCGAAGTTGCAGTCAGTATTCTGCCCGGTTCGCTGGGCATCGTTCTTGATCATTACGGTCTTGTCTGCGGGGTGCAGAGTGTTGACCACCCTGAAAATCCTAGCATAGAATGAACGCTCGAACTAGATTGAGTGTTCGCTCAAATTACTCGTCGCCGCCAAATCTGCCCGCGCAGCCCACGGCGACGCCCCACAAAGAGAGAGGTTTTCATGCAAGTGCGTAGAACCAATGCGTTGCTCGCGACGAGTCTTGCCCTGATCGCAGGCGTTGGCACTCTGGCTGGATGCAGCCGTTCCGGTCACCCCGAAGGCGGGATGATGGGAGGGGGTGTTCCCGAAGTGGGGGTCGTGACCGTGACGCCGCAAAAAGTCACGCTGACCAGCGAGCTGGCGGGGCGCACTTCGCCTTACCAGATCGCGGAGATCCGTCCGCAGATCGGCGGCATCGTGCTCAAGCGGCAGTTCCGCGAAGGCGGCGACGTCAAGGCCGGCGAGGCGCTCTACCAGATCGACCCCGCCGTCTATGAGGCGACTCTGCATTCGGCGCAGGCTGCCCTCGCCAAGGCCGAAGCGAATCTCTCGAGTGCACGCAACAAGGCCGAGCGCTACAAGGCTCTGGTCGCGATCAAGGGCGTCAGCCAGCAGGATTACGACGATGCCGAGGCAGCCGCGAAGCAAGGCGTGGCCGATGTCGCCTCGGCGAAGGCCGCGCTCGACACGGCGCGGATCAATCTCGCGTACACCCGGGTCGCTTCGCCGATCTCGGGCCGCATCGGCAAGTCCTCGGTGACTCAGGGCGCGCTGGTTGCGGCCGGTCAGGCGACGGCGTTGGCGACGGTTCAACAGCTCGATCCGATCTACGTCGATGTGACCCAGTCGAGCGCCGATCTGCTGCGTCTGAAGCGCGAGCTCGCCAGTGGCAGCCTCAAGAGCGCGGGTGGCGGTGATGCGAGCGTCGGTCTGCTGCTCGAAGACGGCAGCCGCTATCCGCTCCGTGGCAAGCTGCAGTTCTCCGACGTCACCGTCGATCAGGGGACGGGCACAGTCACGCTGCGTGCGATCTTCCCGAACCCCAAGGGCGAGCTGCTGCCGGGCATGTATGTGCGCACCCAGCTCGACGAAGGTGTCGATGAGCAGGGCATCCTCGTGCCCCAGCAAGGGGTGACCCGCGACGAGAAGGGGCAGCCGTTGGCCATGGTGCTCGGTGCTGACGGCAAGGTCCAGCCGCGCATCCTGAAGCTGCGTCAGGCTTTGGGCGACAAGTGGGTGGTGTCCGAAGGCCTGAAGGCCGGCGACAAGCTGATCGTCGATGGACTGCAGAAGATTCGCCCCGGTGCTCCTGCCAAGGTCGCGGCCAACAAGCCCGCAGCTGCCCAACGCTGAGGATAGAGTTCCATGTCCCGTTTCTTTATTGAAAGACCTATTTTCGCGTGGGTGATCGCGATCGTGATCATGCTCGCCGGTGCTCTGGCGATCCGCACGCTCCCGATTTCCCAATATCCGCCGATCGCTCCGACCGCGGTGACGATCAGCGCCAACTACCCGGGCGCTTCGGCCAAGACGGTCGAAGACAGCGTGACCCAGGTGATCGAACAGAAGATGAAGGGTATCGATCACCTGACCTATATGTCCTCGACCAGCGATTCGACCGGCAGCGTCAGCATCACGCTGACCTTCGATGCCGGAACCAACCCGGACATCGCCCAGGTTCAGGTCCAGAACAAGCTCTCGCTGGCGACGCCTCTGCTGCCTCAGGAAGTGCAGAAGCAGGGCGTTCAGGTGGCCAAGTCTTCGAGCAACTTCCTGATGGTGCTCGGCTTCATCTCCGAAGACGGCAGCATGAGCGACATCGACCTCGGCGATTACGTCGCGGCCAACGTCCAGGACGTCATCGCGCGCGTCAACGGCGTCGGTGAGACGACGCTGTTTGGCACCCAGTATTCGATGCGTATCTGGCTGGATCCGGCGAAGCTGCAAAACTTCAAGCTGACGCCGGATGATGTCAGTGCCGCGATCTCCGCGCAGAACGCTCAGGTTTCGGCCGGTCAGCTCGGCGGAATGCCGGCGATCAAGGGGCAGCAGCTCAACGCGACGGTCTCGGCGCAGAGCCGGCTCTCCACGCCCGAGCAGTTCGGCGCGATCCTGATGAAGACCACCAGCGATGGCGCGGTGGTGCGTTTGCGCGACGTCGCGCGGATCGAGCTCGGCGGCGAGAGCTACAACATCGTTGCCCGCTTCAATGGCAAGCCGGCCACCGGTCTGGCGATCAAGCTCGCGACGGGCGCCAACGCGCTGGACACCGCGAATGCGGTCAAGGCCAAGGCAGCGGAGCTCGAAAAGTTCTTCCCGCACGGCATGAAGACGATCACGCCTTACGACACGACGCCTTTCGTCAAGATCTCGATCGAGGAAGTGGTCAAGACCCTGATCGAAGCGATTGCGCTGGTCTTCGTCGTGATGTACCTGTTCCTGCAGAACTTCCGCGCGACGCTGATCCCGACCATCGCTGTGCCTGTCGTGCTGCTCGGCACTTTCGGTGTGCTCTCGGCCTTCGGCTATTCGATCAACACGCTGACGATGTTCGGTATGGTGCTGGCGATCGGTCTGCTCGTCGACGATGCGATCGTCGTCGTCGAGAACGTCGAGCGTCTGATGTCCGAGGAAGGACTCCAGCCGGCCGAAGCGACGCGCACATCGATGCGCCAGATCACCGGTGCCCTGGTCGGTATCGCTCTGGTGCTCTCGGCCGTGTTCGTGCCGATGGCCTTCTTCGGCGGCTCGACCGGCGTCATCTATCGTCAGTTCTCGATCACGATCGTCTCGTCGATGGTGCTGTCGGTGATCGTCGCTCTGGTGCTGACTCCGGCGCTCTGCGCAACGATCCTCAAGCCCGTCGAGAAGGGGCACGTTGCCGGTGAGAACAGCGTGCTCGGTCGCTTCTTCGTCTGGTTCAACCGCGGCTTCGAGCGCACCAACAACGCGAGCCAAGGCATCGTCAGGCGCATGCTCGGCAAGACCCGCCGCTACATGTTCATCTATCTGCTGATCGTGCTGGGCCTCATCGCGCTCTTCATGCGCATGCCGACCGCCTTCCTGCCCGATGAAGACCAGGGCTTCATGCTGGTCCAGGCGCAGCTGCCGGCCGGTGCGACGACCGAGCGCACGCTCGAAGTGGTCAAGAAGGTCGAAGCCTACTTCCAGAACAACGAGAAGGAAGCGGCCAAGGACGTGTTTACGGTGACCGGTTTCAGCTTCGCCGGCCAGGGCCAGAACGCCGCGATGGGTTTCGTGAACCTGAAGGACTGGAGCGAGCGCAAGAGGCCTGATCTGAAGGTTGCCGCGGTGGCCGGTCGGGCAATGGGCGCTTTCTCGCAGATCCGCGATGCGATGGTCTTCGCCTTCGCGCCGCCGGCTGTCGTGGAAATGGGCAATGCGACCGGTTTCGACGCACAGTTGGTCGACCGCGGTGGTCTGGGACACGAGGCCTTGATGGGCGCGCGCAACCAGCTGCTCGGCATGGCGGCGCAGAACCCTAACCTGATGGCGGTTCGCCCGAACGGCCAGGAGGACACGCCGGAATTCAAGATCGACATCGATCAGGCCAAGGCCCGCGCGTTGGGTCTGAGCCTCGCCGATATCAATTCGACGATCAGCTCGGCCTGGGGTAGCGCCTACGTCAATGACTTCATCGACAAGGGGCGGGTCAAGAAGGTCTATCTGCAGGGCGATGCGCCGTCGCGGATGCTGCCCGAGGATCTGTCGAAGTGGCATGTGCGCAACGCGAGCGGCCAGATGGTGCCTTTCTCGTCCTTCGCGACTTCACACTGGATCTATGCGTCGCCGCGCCTTGAGCGCTACAACGGTTCGCCTTCGGTCGAAATCCTCGGCCAGCCGACCCCGGGCAAGAGCTCGGGCGATGCGATGGCCGCGATCGAAGAGATCGCCGCGAAGCTGCCGCCGGGAATCGGTATCGAATGGACAGGTTTGTCCTACCAGGAGCGGATGTCCGGAGCCCAGGCGCCGGCGCTCTATGCGATTTCGATGCTGGTCGTTTTCCTGTGTCTGGCGGCCCTCTATGAGAGCTGGTCCATCCCGGTCTCGGTGATGCTGGTCGTGCCTCTGGGCGTGATCGGAGCTCTGCTCGCCGCGAGTGCCCGGGGCCTGTCGAACGACGTCTACTTCCAGGTCGGCCTGCTGACCACGATCGGTCTGTCGGCGAAGAACGCGATCCTGATCGTCGAATTCGCGAAGGCCCAGATGGAGCATGGCGCCACGTTGATCGAAGCCTCGGTCGAAGCGGTGCGTCTGCGCCTGCGGCCTATCGTGATGACTTCGCTCGCCTTCATCCTCGGCGTGCTGCCGCTGGCGATCAGCAGCGGCGCGGGTTCCGGCGCTCAGAACGACATCGGTACCGGCGTGATGGGCGGGATGTTCACGGCGACCGTGCTCGCGGTGTTCTTCGTCCCGGTCTTCTTCGTCGTCGTTCGCCGTCTGTTCCGCGAACACCACGAGCCCAAGACGTCTCAATCCTCTGCTCAGCTGGAGAAGCACTGACATGCGCAAGATAGAAATTCTGACCACGCTGGCGGCGCTGACTCTGGCCGGCTGCGGCACTCTGGCGCCTGACTACCAGCGACCCGCCGCCCCGGTGGCGGCCCAGTGGAGCGTGCCCGGTCCGGCTCAGGGCAAGAGCGCCGCCGATCTCGCCTGGCAGGACTTCTTCATCGATCAGGGTTTGCGAAACCTGATCGCCGAAGCCCTCGCCAACAACCGCGATCTGCGCGTGGCCACGCTCAGCATCGAGAAGGCGCGCGCCCAGTACCAGATCCAGCGCGCGAGCCTGCTGCCCAGCATCGCGGCGACGGGGACCGATTCGAACCAGCGCCTGCCCGCCGACCTGTCCTCGACCGGACAGGCGATGATCAGTCGCAGCGCCAGCGTCGGCGTCGGCTTCTCGGCCTATGAGCTGGACTTGTTCGGCCGCGTGCGCAGCCTGAAGGATCAGGCGCTGCAGCAGTTCTTCGCGACCGAGGAAGCTCGGCGCAGCACCCAGATCAGCCTCGTCGCCGAAGTCGCTTCAGCGTGGCTGACCCTGGCGTCCGATCATGAACGCCTGGAGCTGACCCGCAAGACTCTGGAGAGCCAGCAGGCTTCCTATGATCTGGCGAAGCGCCGTTACGAGCTGGGTGCGTCGTCCGAACTGGATCTGCGCCAGGCCCAGACCAGCGTCGATTCGGCCAGGGTTTCGCTCGCTCAGCTGACGAGCCAGCTTGAACTCGACCGCAATGCGCTGACCCTGCTGGTCGGGCGTCCGCTCCAGGACTCCGAACTGCCGACAGCGCCGCTCGCGGCTGTCAGCGCTTTGGACGAACTCGACGCCGGAGTGCCTTCCGAAGTGCTGCAGAAGCGGCCCGATGTGCTTCAGGCCGAACACAGCCTGCAGGCCGCCAATGCCGATATCGGAGCCGCGCGCGCGGCCTTCTTCCCGAGCATCACGCTGACCGCTTCGGCCGGCACGGCGAGCAGCCAGCTCAGCGGTCTGTTCAAGGCCGGCTCGGGCACCTGGTCCTTCGCGCCGCAGATCAATCTGCCCCTCTTCACCGGCGGGCGCAATGTCGCCAACCTGAAGGCAGTCAAGGTCGAACGCGAAATCCAGGTCGCCACTTACGAGAAGGCGATACAGACGGCTTTCCGCGAAGTCGCGGATGCGCTGGCCCAACGCGCGACGCTGGCGGATCAGCTTGCCGCCCAGACTTCGCTGAACGAAGCCAGCGAGGTGAGCTTCAGCCTCGCCGAAGCGCGCTACAAGAACGGCGTTGCGAGCCATCTGGAAGTGCTTGACGCGCAGCGTACGCTCTACGCCGCACAGCAGAACCTCGTGGCGACGCGCCTCGCGCTGCTCGCCAATCAGGTCACGCTGTACAAGGTGCTCGGCGGCGGCTGGAAGGGCGACGCGCATCATGACTGACTGCGGGGAAGCCGCTAACGACTCCCGTATTGGCTGGGCGCTGAGACTGGTCAGCGCTCCGCCGCTCGTCGAAATCCGCGATGTGAGCTTCTCCTACGGGGGCCGGCAAGTGCTGAGCGGCGTGAATCTGACGATTCCGCGCGGCAAGGTCGTCGCGATCATGGGCGGGAGCGGCTCGGGCAAGACGACGCTGCTGTCGCTGATGGGCGGTCAGCTCAAGCCGCAGGCGGGCACGGTGTCGGTCGATGGCCGCGATGTCGCGTCGCTCGCGCACGACGCGCTCTACGCGCTGCGCCGGCGCATGGGCATGCTGTTCCAGTTCGGCGCGCTGTTCACGGACCTGTCGGTCTTCGACAACGTCGCGTTCCCGCTGCGCGAGCACACGGGCCTGCCCGAGGAGCTGATCCGCGATCTGGTGCTGATGAAGCTGCACGCGGTGGGGCTGCGCGGGGCGGCGGCGTTGCGCCCCTCCGAACTCTCGGGCGGCATGGCGCGGCGTGTCGCGCTGGCGCGGGCGACCGCGCTGGACCCGATGCTGATGATGTACGACGAGCCGTTCGCGGGTCTGGATCCGATCTCGCTGGGCGTGATCGGCCAGCTGATCCGCCGGCTCAACGACGCGCTGGGTGCGGCCTCGGTGCTGGTCACGCACGACGTGTTCGAATCGCTGGCGATCGTCGATTACGTCTACTTCATCGGGGAAGGCAAAGTGGTCGCCGAAGGCACGCCGGACGAGATCCGCGCCTCGACCGATCCGTATGTGCATCAGTTCGTGCATTCGGAAGCCGACGGCCCGGTGCGGTTTCACTATCCCGCGCCTTCTTACCGGGATGCGCTGCTGGGAGGGCGGGCATGAGCGGACGTTTCGATTTTGGCGCGGGCGCGCTGACCCGGCTGGGCGCCTGGGCCGTGGACGGAGTCTGGCGGGTCGGTTTCGCGACCCGTTTCCTCGGTATGCTGCTGGTCTATTCGGGGCAGAGCCTGAGGCGCTTCCGGGCGCTGACGATGCGCGAGATCTACATGAGCGGCTTGCTCTCGCTGCAGATCATTACCGTCTCGGGCTTGTTCATCGGACTCGTACTAGGGCTGCAAGGCTACGAGATCTTGCAGCGCTACGGTTCGAGCGAGGCGCTGGGCGTGATGGTGTCGCTGTCCTTGATCCGTGAGCTGGGGCCGGTCGTCGCGGCGCTCTTGTTCGCGAGTCGGGCCGGCACCGCGGTGACGGCCGAGATCGGGCTGATGAAGACGACCGAGCAGCTCAAGGCGATGGACATGATGGCGGTCAATCCGCTGGCGCGGGTCATCGCGCCGCGCTTCTGGGGCGGGGTGATCTCGATGCCGCTGCTGGCGGCGCTGTTCTCGGCGATGGGCGTGTTCGGCGGCTGGCTGATCGGCGTCGTGCTGATCGGCGTCGATAACGGCGCGTTCTGGTCGCAGATGCAGAGTTCGGTGGATTTTCGCTACGACGTGCTCAACGGCGTGATCAAGAGCGGCGTGTTCGGCGTCGCGGTCGCGCTGATCTCGGTGTTCGAAGGCTGGGACTGCGTGCCGACCGCCGAGGGGATCTCGCGCGCGATCACGCGCACCGTGGTCAGTTCGTCGCTGGCGATCCTCGGGCTCGACTTCGTGCTGACCTCGTTCATGTTCCGGGGCTAGCGCGCGCGGAAGGTTTTCGCGCTCCGGCGAGGGCCGGGGCGGGTTTCAATTTTGATGGGGTTTGAACGATGAATCGTTCCAGAATCGACCTGGGGGTCGGCATTTTCGTGGCCATAGGCATCGTGGCGCTGCTGTTCCTGGCGCTCAAGGTGGGCAACCTGGGCGGCGAGAAGCTGCGCGATACCTATGAGCTGACCGCGAACTTTGACAACATCGGCGGTCTGAAGGCGAGGGCGCCGGTCAAGGCCTCGGGCGTGCTGGTCGGGCGGGTCACCGAGATCCACTACGACCGCGAGAAGTTCCAGGCCAAAGTGGTGCTGAAGGTGGATGGGCGCTATCGTTTCCCGAAGGACACCTTCGCGACGATCAACACCTCGGGCCTGCTCGGCGAGCAGTACGTCGGGCTGGAGCCGGGTGGCGACGAGAAGGATCTGGCGCCGGGCGAGACGATCACGAAGACGCAGTCTGCGGTCGTGCTCGAGAAGCTGATCAGCCGCTTCATGTTCGACAAGGCCGCCGAAGGGGGTTCTAGCGCAGGCAGCGCGGAGAAGGTGCAATGAGCGGCGACTCTGCAGGCAAGCTCGAGTTCCGCGGCCCGGTGACGCTGGCGACCGCGGCGGATCTGACCCGGCGCATCGCCGCTGCGACCCGTCATTCGGCCTCTCTGACGCTCGATCTGTCCGCCGCGGGGCCGCTCGATTCATCGGCGCTGGCGATGATCCTCTCCGCTTTGCGCCGGGTGCGCAAGCTGCGCGTGCAGGCTTGTCCGCCTCAACTGCATGCGCTCGCTGCGCTCTACGGCCTCGAAGAGCTGCTGGTCGCAGAAACTGTCGCAGGCTGATCCACTGCGGGGCTGCGCCGGCGGTCGACGAAGAAGCTGCTGCCCGGCATCCGCTTGGCGCGGTGCTTGACCTCGGCCGCGGTCGCGGAGACTCCGACGTGGTTGGGGTGGCTTCCGGGCGCAACCGGCACGACGCCGGCACTGAGCGTCACGAGCGGGTGAAATACCGCTTCGCCCCGCCTGTCCTGGGCGACATAGCCGCCCTCTTGGCGGTGTTTCTCGTCGAAAAATGCCCAAGCTGTCCGGTCGAACTCGGACAGCGCTGCGCTGACCCGCGCTTCCCAGTCGGAGGAGCGGAAGATCACGACGAAGTCGTCGCCGCCGATGTGTCCGAGGAAATCGAGATCCTCATCGCTGGCGCCGGCAAGAACCCGAGCGGTCATCTGGATCAGATCGTCGCCGCGCCGGTAGCCGTAGATGTCGTTGAAGGGTTTGAAGTTGTCCAGGTCGAAGTAGGCGACGACAAAGTGGGTCTGCTGCTCGATCAAGGAATCCACATAATCGTGAATCGGCACATTGCCGGGCAGCAGGGTCAGCGGGTTGGCGTAGCGGGCCGTGTGGATCTGGATCTCGGTGATCGCGCGCATCAGGTCGGCGATCGAGCCCATGCCGGCGAACTCGCTGCCCTGGGTCACGATGAAACCGTCCGTGTAGTGGCGCACATCGGTCGCGACGACCGCTTCGCTCATCGTCTGCAGGCTGGTTCCGGCATCGAAGATCAGCGGTGCATCGATCATCAGCGCGGTACAGGGCCGGCGCCCGTAGAGCTCGCGCATATAGGGTCGGGACATCCTCTCCATCACGTCGAGACGACGCAGCAGGCCGATCGGACGGCCTGCCGCATCGAGCGCAGGAAGGCAGTTGAGCTGGGCCTGCTCCGTGAACATCTGATAGACGGTGAGGCAGGAGGCTGCCGCGGTGATGGTCGGCACCTGCTGGGCCAGCGCCGCCGCCGTGCGCGAACGCCCCTCGGCAGAAGGCAAGGTCAGGGAGCGGGCAGGGCGGATGCGCTTGAGGATCTGTGGCGACAGGCTTGCCGCCGGGCTCGGATGAGGGCGGGCAAAGAGGTAGCCCTGAACGATCGTGAAGCCGATGTCCTGCAGCACGCTCAACTCGTCGGCCGATTCGACGCCTTCGGCGATGATCTTCGCTTCGGCTTCGCGGGCGATTGCGGACAGGGCGCGAACGAACTGCTGCTTGAGCGGATCGCGGTGCAGGCCTTCGATGAAGTAGCGGTCGACCTTGACGAAGTCGGGTCTCGACTCGACCCAGCGCTTCAGGCTCGAGAAACCTTCGCCCAGATCGTCGATCGCGAGTTCGAAGCCGGCCGTGCGCAGCAGCGTGAAGCAGCGGCGCAGCCGCGCGTAGTCCTTGACGGGTTGGTTCTCGGTCAGCTCGACGACGATGCGGCGGGGCGCGAGGCCGATCTCGGCGAGTTCGGCCAGGATCAGGGGCCAGCGCTGTTCCAGCCCGGCCATCAGCACGTCGGAGCTGACATTGACGAAAATCTGGCCAGGCAGATCGAGTTCGACGAAGCGGTGAACGACAGTGCGCAGAGCGCACCTTTCCATCTGGGCACGCAATCCGCAGCGCTGCGCGGCTTCGAAGAGCGCCGGAGGCGAATGCAGGCAGCTGTCGGACGGGCCGCGGATCAAGGCTTCAAAACCGAGGATGGCCCCGCCCTGAAGATCGACGATGGGCTGGAAGTGTGCGGTGAGCGCGCGGGTCTTGATGATCTGCAGCAGCTCCTGGCCTTGATCGTCCAGAGGGTCGAATGTCGGGGATTCTTGTGTGAGCATGGCACGACTTCCTGAGTGGCTGACTCAAGTGTCGTGCGCGGATGTTGCGGAAGGGTTAAGCCCGGGCCGGGAAGGGCGCAATGCCCTCCCTGACACAGGAATTGACGTTTCTGACGTGTTCAGACGGCTTCGTTCGCGACGGCGCGCGCGCCGAACTTGCGGCGCAGCCAGGCGCTGAAATCGTCCAGATACGTATAGACGACCGGCACGACGATCAGCGTCAGCAGGGTCGAGGCGATCACGCCGCCGATCACCGCGTGGGCCATCGGTGCGCGCTGCTCGCCGCCTTCGCCCAGACCCAGCGCGAGCGGCATCATGCCGAAGATCATCGCGAACGTCGTCATCATGATCGGACGCAAGCGGGTCCGGCCCGCATCGACGATCGCTTGGGCACGCGCTTCTCCGCGCTTTTGCGCCTGTTCGACGAAGTCGACGAGCAGGATTGCGTTCTTCGTGACGAGGCCCATCAACATGATGATGCCGATGATCGAGAACATATTCAGCGTGCTGCGCGCGATGAGCAGCCCGAGGAAGACGCCGATCAGCGACAGCGGCAGCGAGGTCATGATCGCGAGCGGATGCAGGAAGCTGCCGAACTGCGAGGCGAGGATCATGTAGATGAAGATCACCGCGAGCGCGAGGGCCGACAGCGCATAGCCGAAGGACTCGTTCATGCTCTCGTTGGCGCCAGCCGTCTCGATCCGGTAGCCGGGAGGCAGGGTCATGCTGTCGGCGATCTTCTTGACGTCCTGACCGACTTCGCCGGCCGAACGGCCCGACACGTTTGCGGTCACGGAGATGTCCCGGGTCAGGTTCTTCCGGTTGATGCGAACCGGAGAGCGCCCTTCGACGACTTTCGCGACCTGAGAGAGCGCGATCATGTAGGGCAGGCCGGTCGCCGTGTCGGTTCGGTTGCTGGCCATCCACAGCTGGTCGAGGTCGTTCCCGTTGCGGCGCAGCTCGGCCGGCAGGCGGACTTTCACATCGTAGGTTTCACCGTCCGGCGCCTGCCAGCTCGTCGCGGCGTCGCCTTCGATGAAGGGGCGCAAGGTGTTGCCGACCCGCTCGACCGACAGCCCCAGATCTGCCGCCGCAGTCCGGTCGACGCGGATCTCCAGCGTTGTCCTCGCCGAGTCGTTCGAAGTCTGCACGTCCACGGTGTTCGGCACCTTGCGAATGCGCTCGACGAGCTGCTGCGAGATGTTCTGCAGCACCCGGGTGTCCTCGCCCTGGACGCTGAGCCAGATCGGTGAGCCGCCACCGTCTCCGCCTCCGGCCTGCAGGTTCTTCAGCTCGACGCCGCCGACTTTGAGCAGCGCTTCGCGCAGGCGCTTGAGCATCGCGTCCTGGCCGTCGCGGCGCTCCTTGCGCGGAACGAGCTTGATCGACAGCCCGATCAACTCAGAGCCGGTTGCCCAGCCGTTCGAGCTGATCGTAATGTAGGTGCGCTTGACCTCGGGGAACTTGCGCAGCAACGCGTCGATCTGTTTCGTCTTGCCCAGCGTGTAAGTGAGGCTCGATCCGGTCGGAGTTTCCAGGTTACCGTTGATGTCGCCATAGTCGGCGCTCGGGATGAACTCGGAACCGACGAAGCGCAGCAGGAAGAAGCTGCCGATGAAAGTCGCGCCCGCTAGGGCCAGCACCGTCTTGCGTCGCGCCAGCGCCCAGCCGATCAGCCGTCCATAGGTCTCGGCGATCGCGTCCTGCAGGCGGCCAAACGCATTCAGCGCGCGCCCGATCGGCCCACCGTGCGCGGCATCGCCGTGCGCGTGAGGGTCCTTCCAGACCGATGAGAGCATCGGATCCAGCGTGAAGCTGACGAACATCGATAGCATCACCGCAGCGGCGACGGTCAGGCCGAACTGGTAGAAGTACTTGCCGATCACGCCGCCCATGAAGCCGACCGGCAGGAAGACTGCGACGATCGTCAGCGTCGTCGCGAGCACGGCGAGGCCGATCTCCTTCGTGCCATCCATCGCCGCATCGAAAGGCGACTTGCCGCGCAGCGCATGGCGGACGATGTTCTCGCGGACGACGATCGCATCGTCGATCAGAAGGCCGATGCACAGCGACAGCGCGAGCAGCGTCATCATGTTCAGGCTGAAGCCCAGCGCCCGGATCATGAAGATCGTGCCGAGCAGTGCGAGCGGCAGGGTCAGGCCCGTGATCACGGTGCTGCGCCAGGAACCGAGGAACAGGAAAACGATGAACACGGTCAGCGCCGCGCCTTCGAGCAGCGTCACTTCGACGTCGTCGAGCGCGTTGCGGATCTCGGTCGAATCGTCCGAGATGATGTCCAGGCTCATCCCTTCGGGCAGTTCCTTGTTCAGCTTTTCGATCGCCTTGTGGATGCCGTCGGCGGTCTCGACCGTGTTCGTCCCTGATACCTTGTAGACGTCGATCGACAGCGCGGTCTTGCCGTTGATCAGCGCCAGCGAGGTCGGCTCGGCTTCGCCGTCCCGAACCTGGGCGACGTCGCGCAGGCGGATCTGTGCGTCGCCGCGCTGGGCGAGCACGATGTCCTGGAAGGTCAGCGGGTCAGCGAGCCGGCCCTCGACCTGAACCATCATCTCCTGGCGCGGATTCTTCAGCGCGCCGGCCGGCAGCAGCTGGTTTTCGCGCTTTAACGCATCGGTGATCTGTTCGACGCCGATATTCAGCGCCCTCATCCGGAACGGGTCGAGCTGAATCTGGATTTCGCGCGGCACGGCGCCGACCAGCGAGGCCCGGCCGACGCCCTTGACGGTCTGCAGACGTTTCAGGACCAGGCGTTGAGCTCGGTCGGTCATCTCTCGTCCGCTGTGCCGGTCCGAGATCAGGCTCAGCGACATGATCGGCTGCTCGTCGGGGCCGAAGCGCGACAGCACGGTCTGCTTGACCTCATCGCGCAGCGAAGGCCTGACCTGGGCGAGCTTGTCGCGCACGTCGGCGACGGCCTTGTCCGCATCGACGTCCAGCTCGAATTCGACGAAGACCAGCGACAGCGACTGGTAGGAGCGCGAGGTGACCCGCTTGACGCCGGCCAGCGTGTTCATCGCCTCTTCGATCTTGCGCGAGACTTCGACCTCGACGACTTCTGGTGTCGCGCCGGGGTAGGTGGTCTGTAGCGCGACGGCCGGGTACTTGATGTCCGGCATCGCTTCGACGGTTAGCTGTTTGTATGAAAACAGGCCCAGCACGGCGAGGCACAGCATCAGCATCGCCGCGAACACCGGGTTGCGGATCGAGATTCGGGTCAGCCACATGGTCGGCTCTCCTGTCAGGCTGCCGGTACGACGCGCACGGGTTGGGTCTCAACAGCGCCCTTGAGCGGCATTGCGATGATCTGCTCGCCCCCCTTCAGGCCGCGGGTAACCCGCACTTCGTCGGCGCTGATCCGCTCGAAGCTGACTTCCTGCCAGGCGAGCTTGCCGGCGCGGATCGTCCAGACCCCGTGGCTCTTTGGTTTAAGCTGGATCGCGGTGGCCGGTAGCCGGATCTCGTCCTCGGGCGCGCCAGTCTCGATCTC
Organism: Niveibacterium terrae; assembly: GCF_048213115.1. Classification (GTDB taxonomy): domain Bacteria; phylum Pseudomonadota; class Gammaproteobacteria; order Burkholderiales; family Rhodocyclaceae; genus Niveibacterium; species Niveibacterium terrae. Next base: position 1,708,403 of record NZ_CP172404.1, read on the forward strand.
GCCGCTGACGAACAGCCCCGCCTTGAGCTGCTTGTCCGGATTGTCGACCGCGACATAGGCGAGCACGCTGCGCGTTCCGGCCTGCACGCTCGGGTTGATACGGACCAGCTTTCCTTCAAAGACCTTGTCCCCATAGCCTTCGGTGCGGAAATGGACGCGCTGGCCGACCGCGAGCCGCGCGAGGTGCTGGCTCGGGAGGCTCGCTTCGATCTCAAGGTGGCGCAGATCGACCAGAGTGAAGAGCTTGCGGTTGGGCTCGACCCACTGGCCGGGTTCTACCTGGCGACTCGCGACCGCGCCGGCGAAAGGCGCGACGATCTTCGCGTCGCGCAGCGAACGCTGCAGGATTGCGAGCTGGGAACGCTGCGCATCGACGGCGGCGCGACGCTCGGCGTATCCGCCCAAGGTGTTGTCGTAGGCGTTCTTCGAGATGAAGTTCTGCTCGAGCAGCGTGTGATTGGAGTTGCGGCTTCGTTCGGCGACGCGCATCTGCTCTTCGGCACTGGCCAGAGCGGCTGAGCGTTCAGCGATGCGGGCCTTGAGGTCGGCTTCGTCGAGGCGGGCGAGCACCTGGCCGGCCGTGACATCGTCGCCCGCCCGCACCTGTACTTCGCTGACCCGGCCTTCAAAGGTGTTGTTCAGCTGAACCTGGGTGATCGGATTGAGCAGGCCGGAGATCGGGAGCACGCGAGCGACCGGCTTGACCGAGACCTGCAGCACGTCGTTCGGTGAGAAGTCGAGCTGCGCGGGTTTGCTCGAAGGTTTGGCGTGAGCTGCGGCCGGAGCACTGCCACTGAACGCGTAGATCAGGCCTGCGACAAGCGCCGTGCACGACAGCGCAATGGCGGCGAGCCAAGGTCGTCTGATACCACGAGGGAATGTGTACATGACAAACCGATCCGGTAGGAGTGGAATTGGCCCGGATTCTAGGCGCCCGAAGCGCCGGCAGTTTGTCGGGTTTGTGTCACCGCCGGGTGGGTGGTGCGGGTTTTTTGCCTCCGAAATGCAAAAAGGGCAGCCCGCTGGGCTGCCCTTTTTACGATATTGGTGCCGGTGAGAAGAGTCGAACTCCCGACCTTCGCATTACGAATGCGCTGCTCTACCAACTGAGCTACACCGGCAATATTGCGTCTCAAACCGGGGTGTGTCCCGCAGCAGAGAAGCCCCGAATCATACACGAGAAAATCGCTGTCGCGCAAGCGCTAAAAAACGGGCGGATTTTTTTCAAAACAGCGACCGATTCTGATCAGAATGCGCCGGAGTGGGGAAGGGGTGAAGTGTTGCCGATTCGGTTGAAGTTTCTGCACTTTATTGGTGCAGAATGTCATTTTTGTGCATGATTTGGCTTGTTCGCATGGGTTTCTTGTATGGTTTCAAGCATATGTTGCGTGGCATGGATTTTGCGTGAAGAATGCCGCTATGCCCTGTTGTGGGGCGTCACGGATGGGGTAAAAAGCGCAAAAACCCTTGTGGCTTAAGGTTTTTGAGGGTTTTCGTGCGATTGACACCGTCACCGTCGCGCCGCGACAATGCGTTGTCCTCGCTAAAGAAGGATACAGACCGGTTCTGGTGAGTTGTCGCCGGAGGGTCGTCGTCGGTGACCGGAGGGGTCCGGATTGCCGCTTTTCAGGAGAGTTGCCGAATGACCATGGCGTTCAGATCCGCTTGCCGAGCTTTGCTTCAGGCCTGCGGCGGAGCCATGGTCCTGGGCTTGCCGGTGCATGCGGTTCAGCTCGATGAGCAAAGGCTTGAGCGGGTCGAAGTGACTGGTTCGGCTATCGGGCGCATCGATGCCGAGTCCGCGCTTCCTGTACGGCTCATCACGGAAGCGGATATTCGAAAGTCGGGGGCTACCTCGCTCGCTGATCTGCTGCAAAAGCTGTCGTTCGTGCAGGGCTTTGCGAATGATGCGGCTGCGGTGGGAGGGGGTACGGGGGGCTTTGCGAGCGTCTCCTTGCATGGTCTGGGCGCGACCCGCACCCTGGTGTTGATCAACGGTCGCCGTGTTGCGAGTTTTGCGGCTCAGACCCTGGTTGGAGAAAGTGCCGGCGTCGATCTGGGGTCGATTCCGCTCGCGGCGATACAGCGTATCGAGGTGCTGACTGATGGTGCTTCAGCGCTCTACGGCTCCGATGCGATGGCGGGCGTTGTCAATCTGATCACCCGGCAGGATTTTGCCGGCCTTGAGCTTGCCGCTGGGACTGTGGTGGCTGAGGGGGGCGGAGCCCGGGAAAAGACGGCCTCGATCACGGCTGGGTATGGCGGGTTGGAAAGCGATGGTTTCAATGTCCTTTTTACGGCTTCCCATGAAGACCGGGCATCGCTGAAGGCGCTCGATCGTTCGGGTTTTGCCTGGCCTTCCCGGGGGTATTACGAATTCGATTCGACCGACGGTCATCGCTACCGCCTCTACACGACTTCCTCGCGGAGTGCTCCGGGGGCGGTTGTGGGGGGGGTAACCGCCACGCAGAGCTGGGGGGATTTCACGCCCTACCTGCTGGCTAATGGCGATTGCCCGAACAATGCCATTGCCTCCGGGAAGGTCTGTCGCTACATCTATCCGGCCGATCTCGAGATCATTCCTGAAGCGACACGCGATAGCCTGCTGAGCCGTTTTGCTGTCGGCTTGGGGGCGGGGGCCCGCTTCTTCGCCGAGGCAATGTACTCGCGGCACGAACTTGTCACGCGTATCGCGCCACCGCCGGGGGTGGTCAGCGTCAAGGCGGGTTCTTCCTTGTATGCGCAGTATCTTGAGCCTTACGGTGTTCCGCCGGATGTGGATGTGCTTGCCAGTTGGCGGATTGTCGATGCCGGCTCGCGGACGATGCAGGATATTTCGGAGGCGACTCGTCTCGTCTCCGGGCTCAAAGGGTTTTTTGCGGGTTGGGATTACGAGATTTCGGTTGCTCATTCGGTCAATCGCTGGGTTGAAACCCTCGAGGGGGGGTATCTCTACAACGAGCGCCTGGCAACGGCGATGAATTCGGGTTTGATCAATCCCTTTGTGGGGGTGGGGCAGCAGAGTCCTGAGGCGATGGCTCTGCTCGATGCGGCCAAGTTGCCTGCCGGCTACCAGTACAAACTGGGAACCAGCTACCTCGACTCCTTCCAGCTTCAGGCTTCGCGGGAGATCTTCCTGCTGCCGGCTGGCGGTGTTCAGTTTGGCTCGGGGTTCGATGTCCATCGCGAGCGCAACAAGTACGAGCCTTCCTTGCTCGCCCAGGGCTTGGAGCTGGGTGGCGAGTTTCCCGACAATGCGACCGATGCGCCGTTCGATGTGGCGCGCACGGCCTGGGGGGTGTTTGGCGAATTTCTGGTTCCGCTTGCCAAGGGGGTCGAGACGACGGCCGCGCTTCGCTATGACCGCTATTCGGATTTCGGAGATACGACCAATTTCAAGATCGGTGCACGTTGGAATCCGCTGCCGAGCCTGATGTTCCGTGCTTCGGTCAATAGCGGCTTTCATGCGCCTCAGCCGGCCCAGATGTCGAGTGTGACCCAGTACTACGGGGTGACGGGGGGGCGCTATTCATGCCCTTTTGCGCCGACCGACTCGCGCAGCGCTTACTGTATTTCCGGAGGGGCGACCGAATACCCGCTCTATGTTTCCGGAAATCCGGATCTGCGGCCTGAGAAGTCCATGCAGTACACGGCGGGGGTTCGCTTTGAGCCGGCTTCATGGGCTTCGCTGGGGGCCGATTACTGGCGCGTCAGGATCCGCGATCAGTTCGGAAGCAAGACCGAATATGCGCTGGCTCGCGATTGGGATGATTCGATCGCCAAGGGCTATATCCGTCCGCTCTATGTCTCGCCTTTGACTGGGCTGCTGCAATATGCGTTCGTGCTTCCCCAGGACAACCTCGGTGATCGCAATGTTGCCGGCGTCGATTTCGATCTGCGTTTCGCGCTCAGAACGGCGCTTGGCCGTTTGAGCTCCGTGATCGCGGCGACCTGGACTCTGGTCGATGAGCGGCAAACGGAGAGGGGTGGGCCGTTCTACAGCAGTCTGGGTCGGTTGGATCCGGCTGTCGGTTGGCCGACCCTGAGGGTCCAGGGGGTCTGGAGGACTTCTCTGGCGACCGGGAGTTTTGAGCACATGCTAACCCTGAACTACAAGGCAGGCTATGACGAGCAGAACTTCGGCAATCTGGATGTGACGGATTCGAGCGGGAACAGGTTGCAGGATGGTTTCTTCGCTGCTCCGCACCGTGTCAAGGCCTGGTTTCCGGTCGACTGGCAGACCGCCTGGTCGACCCCGGTCAAGGGCTTGCGGCTGGCGGGGGGGGTCACCAACCTGTTCGACAAGAATCCTCCGTTCGCGATCGCGGCCGGTTCGGGGCAGATTGTCGCCTATAACCCGCAGATCTCCGATCCGCGTGGGCGCACCTGTTATCTGAACGCCAGCTACCGATTTCTGTGAGCCGGAGTCCGGAAGTGCTTCAGATTGAAGTTTTTGTCGCGTTTTTGATTTTTTGATTTAGTGTCTTTGTGATTAAATATCAGGGGGTTATGGCGTGTGTTTGTGCCTGTGTGCCGAGTAATAAGCTTCTGCTGGATCAAGATTTGGGACGGGATCGGGCTGTGTTACTTTCTCGTCTTTTCTATGGATGAGCGGAAACCTGCGATGGTCAGTAACAGATCGCAGTGGCCGGGCTTCGCAGCGCTTGCGAACATTTGAGTTTTCCTAGTTTCCGATCAATTCAGCGTTTACCCGAGGTTTTTCATGAGTTATGTCCAGCCCGCTGCTGCTGGCCGCAGGTCGGTGGGTTTTATCGTCGTGGTCGTTTTCCACGCCGTGCTGTTTTATGCACTGGCCAATGGACTGGGGCGCAAGGTCGTCGAGGTACTCAAGGAACCCCTTGAGGCCAAGATCATCGAGGAGATCAAGCCTCCACCCGAAGACAAACCGCCACCTCCGCCCCAGCCTCAGACCAAGGCTGCGCCTCCTCCTGTCTTCGCGCCCAAGGCCGAGGTCAAGGTGCAGGCTCAGCCTCAGGAAAACACGATCACCTCGACGACCAACGTCAAGCCGGCTGAAACGGCTCCGATGGGCGCCAAGACCGCTCCGACGGCTCCTCCTGCTCCGGCGGCGCCTGCGGCTCCGGTCAAGACGAGCGCGGTGATCAAGGCCAGTAGCTGCGAGAAGCCGGCCTACCCGGCGGCCTCGCAGCGGGCAGAAGAGACCGGCACTGTGCGTCTGGCCTTCCTGATCAATGCGGAGGGCGTGGTTGTCGACAGCAAGGTCGATCGCTCCAGCGGTTCGCGTCGTCTCGACGAAGCGGCCCGCAAGGCTCTGGCGCTGTGCCACTTCAAGCCGGGAACGGTTGATGGCAAGCCCGTGCAGTCCTGGGAAAAAGTCGAATACGTTTGGACGCTTAATGACGAGTAAGGCGCTTGTTGCGGCGCAATTTTTTTGATTATCACTAACACCGGAATACCGAAATGAAATTCACCCAATCCATCCGCCGCGCCCACGTCGCTGTTTCGACTGGTCTGCTCTCCTTCGCTGCCTTTTCCGGCACCGCTTTCGCTCAGGCTCCGGCGACCGCCGAAGTCGATAACCCCTATGGCCTTCAGGCTCTGTGGACGCAGGGCGACTTCGTGTCCCACCTGACCCTGATCATCCTCGCGATCATGTCGATGGGCACTTGGTACATCGCCGTCGTCAAGCTGATCGAACAGGCCAAGCTGTTCAAGCAGGCCCGTGAAGTGCTCAGCAAGTTCTGGGCCGCTCCGTCTGTTGAAGAGGGCATCAAGGAGCTCAACGACGACAGCGCTTTCCGCTACATCGCCGAAGAGGGCCTCAAGGCTGCCAATCATCACGGTGGTCTGACCAGCTCGGTCGATCTGAGCTCGTGGATCGGTATGTCGCTGCAACGCGCCCACGATACGATCAGTTCCCGCCTGCAGGGTGGCCTGGCCTTCCTGGCGACCGTCGGTTCGACCGCGCCTTTCGTCGGTCTGTTCGGTACGGTCTGGGGCATCCTGCACGCGCTGACCTCGATCGGTATCGCCGGTCAGGCTTCGATCGACAAGGTCGCTGGCCCGGTCGGTGAATCGCTGATCATGACCGCGATCGGTCTGGCTGTCGCCGTTCCGGCCGTGCTTGGCTACAACTGGCTGGTTCGTCGCAACAAGGCGGCAGTCGATCACGTCCGCCACTTCAGCAGCGAACTGCACATGGTTCTGCTGGCGGGTGGTCAGAACAAGGTTCGGGGCTAAATCATGGGAATGACCGTATCCTCGTCGAGTGACGAAGACGAGGTCGTAGCGGCGATCAACACGACGCCGCTGGTCGACGTGATGCTGGTTCTGCTGATCATCTTCCTGATCACGGTCCCAGTCGTCACCCAGTCGATCACCCTCGATCTGCCCAAAGAGAAGAATCAGGTCACGCAGACCAAGCCGGAAAACGTCAACCTCGCGGTGACCGCGAAGGGCGACGTGTTCTGGAACACCCAGAAGCTCGCCGACAACAAGACTTTGGTCGAAAAGCTGAAGGTGATTGCGGTTCTGACTCCGCAGCCGGAAGTGCATATCCGCGGTGACCAGAGTGCGAACTACGAGTACGTTGGCAGGGTTGTGCTGGCTTGCCAGCGCGCCGGGATCGTCAAGGTCGGATTCATTACCGAACCGCCTGCGGGCGGTGTCGCGGGTAACTGAGTAAGGAGAGCGACATGGGAATGAGTGTTGGATCGTCGGGCGGAATGGATCGCGATGCGGAAGTCGTCGCAGAGATGAACACGACGCCTCTGATCGACGTGATGCTGGTGCTGCTGATCATGCTGATCATCACGATTCCGATCCAGACGCACGCGACGAAGCTGAACATGCCGGTGAACTCGTCGTCGAAGCCGACGACGCCGCCGCCGGTTGTGCAGATCGACATCGATGAGAATGGAACGATCTTCTTCAACGGCGATACGCTTGCCGATCGGACTGCGGTCGAAGCGCGTCTGACCCAGATCGCCGACATGCCTGAACAGCCGGAAGTCCACCTGCGCCCGCACAAGCTGGCCAAGTACGACAAGGTTGCGATGGTGATGGCCGCCGCCCAGCGGATTGGCGTGACGAAGATTGGACTGGTCGGTAGCGAACAGTTCATGGAGTGATGCCGCGAGGCAGAGATGGCGCAGCGGCCTGGCCGCTGCGCTTTTCTTTTTTGTAAGCGCATGAAAACCGTTGCCGCGACGGCAAGGATGCAGCGCAAGACCCGGATAGAATGCGCCGCGCAGCGATGGCGTGTTTCGATTCGATCCTGCCCTGGCGCAGGGATGAATCGATACGCGAATCCCGGATTTTGATTACGTTTTGTCTCCCGACAGGTGAGTGATGATCAGGAAAATTTTGACCCTTGTGGCGCTGGCTACCCTGTTGGGAAGCTCGATGGCCGTGTCCTTCGCGGCCGAAGAGGCCGCGCCGGCCAAGCCTTCGGTTCGCGGGGAAGTCGCGAAACCCATCCAGGCGGCGCTCGAACTGCTCAAGGCGAATCAGGCCGGCGACGCGCTCGCCAAGCTCAAGGAAGCCGAAGCGGTGGCCGCGCGCACGCCTTTCGAGACTTATCTGATTGACCGGATCAAGGGTCAGGCTCTGGCGCTTTCCGGCGATGGCGTAGCCGCGGCGCAGTCGCTCGAAGCGGCCGCGAATTCGTCCGCAGCGCCCGCCGCCGACAGACTTCCGCTGATCGCTGCGGCGACGGGTCAGTACTACGCGGCCAAGGAATACGCGAAGGCGGCGCTCAGCGCTTCCCGCTACGAGAAGGATGGTGGCAAGGACGCCGGACTGCACTCGCTGCTCGTGCAGTCGCTGTTCCTGTCTGGCGACTATGCGGCCTGCGCGAAGCTGATGGCAGCCGACATCCAGGCGCAGGAACAGGCCGGGCAGAAGCCCGCCGAGGATCAGCTCAAGATCCTGGCCCAGTGCTCGCTGAAGCAGGGGGATAACGCGGGCTACCTCGCCACGCTGAAGAAGCTCGCGCTCGCCTACCCGAGCAAGGCCTACTGGCCGGTGCTGATCCAGTCGCTGAGCCACAAGAGCGGCATGAATACCGCGAGCGACCGGCTCTACCTCGACTACCTGCGTCTGCAGGACGCGGTCGGAACGCTCAAGCAGGCCGGCGCCTATGAGGCCGCTGCGCAGATCGCGCTGCAGCAAGGCTATCCGCTCGAAGCGAAGAGCTTCCTCGACAAGGGCTATGCGGAGAAGCTGCTGGGCCAGGGGGCGGATGCAAGCCGTCATCGCAAGCTGCGCGACGCGGTTGCGAAGAACGTTGCAGAGGACAACAAACTGCTTGGAACCGACGATGCGAGACTGGCCAGTGCGAAGGACGGCAATCCGCTCTTCAACGCCGGTTTCAACTACGTCATCCACGGCCAGGCTGACAAGGGCCTCTCGATGATGGAGGCTGGGCTCAAGAAGGGGGGTATCCGTCAGCTCGACGACGCGAGGCTGCGTCTGGGCTATGCGTATCATCTGGCCGGCAAGCCGGCTCAGGCGATCACCGCTTTCCGCGCTGTCCCGGCCACGAACGAAGGCGCTGCGGCGTTGGCTGAGCTCTGGATCCTGTACCTTTCAGCAGCCAGGTGATGAGTTCGCACGCGGCCGGCTGAGCACGGCCGGCCAATATTTCATTCAAAAAGCCCGTCTCTCTGGACGGGCTTTTTGCGTCAGACCACGCCCAGCAGCGCGAGCATGATTCCGCCCGAGATCGCGGTACCGAAGACTCCGGCGAGGTTGGGACCCATCGCATGGTAGATCAACAGGTTCGCCGGGTTCTCCTTGACCGCGACCATGTGCGAGACGCGGGCAGCGATAGGCACCGAAGCGATGCCGGCTGAGCCGATCAGCGGATTGATCTTGTCCTTCAGGAACAGGTTCATCAGCTTTGCGGTCAGCACGCCCGAGCCCGTTCCGAAGACGAAGGCAACGAGGCCCAGCAGGATGATCTCGAGCGTTTTGAAGCTCAGGAAACTCTGCGCGACCATCGTCGAGCCGATTGCAACCGTCAGCGTCACCGTGATCACGTCGAGCAGCACATTGCCCATCGTCTTTGCGAGCCGCTCGACGATCAGCACTTCCTTGAGCAGGTTGCCCAACATCAGCATCGTGATCAGCGGGGCGACCGGCGGGAAGAACATATTGACGATGACCGCGATGACGATCGGGAAAGCGATCTTCTCCAGGCGGCTGACCTTGCGCAGCTGAGCCATGCTGATCTGCCGCTCTTCCTTGGTCGTCAGCAGCTTCATCACCGGAGGCTGGATCAGCGGCATCAAGGCCATGTAGGAGTAGGCGGCGACCGAGATCTGCGGCAGCAGGTGAGGGGCGAGCTTCATCGTCACGAAGATCGCCATCGGTCCGTCCGCGCCGCCGATGATGCCGATCGCGCCCGCTTCGTTGAGTGTGAAACCGATCAGCTTCGCGCCGATCAGCGCGACGAAGATACCTAGGTGGGCTCCGGCGCCGAGGATCACCAGTTTCGGGTTCGCGATCATCGGACCAAAATCGGTCATCGCGCCGACGCCGAGAAAGATCAGTGGCGGGATGATCAGCAGCGAGACGCCCTTGTACGCATAGTCGAAGAGGCCGCCGGGCTGGATCAGGTCCGAGCCCGGAACATTGGCGACGATGCACGAGAAGCCGATTCCGAGCAGCAGAAAGGGCTCGTAGCGCTTCGCGATCGCCAGATAGATCATCGTTATCCCGACCGCGATCATGACCACGTTGCCCCACCAGAGTTGGGCCAGGCCGGTCTGCTGCAGCAATGCCTGAATGAAGGAGAATGACTGCTCGATCATGCTCAGCTCCGTGGTTTATTGAAGCGGGGGGCTTACTCGCCCTTGCGCAGATCCCGGTCATCGAGCCGACCGAGGCGGTTCAGCAGCGGGAAGAGCGAGAGCACCGCGCCAATCCCGGCGATCACGACGAAGCTGAGCAAGAAGTCGATCAGGCTCAGGATCAGCGCGCCTTCCAGAGTGTCCGGAATCTTCATGCCGTCCTCCTTTACGGGTTTGCAGTCTCGCCCGCTGCATCATCGTTGGGCGAACACAGGCTTTACTATGATCCAACGCCCGCCGCGTCGGGCCGCGGCGAACAGCGTTTTTGCGGTGGATCAGGCGGGCCGCTCAGTGAGCCTCGTCTGACGTGTGCGGAGCTTCCTTCGCCGAGGTGTCCGGACTGGCTGCGGGGTCGGCGGAAGAGGCTTCGTCGCTCTGTGCTTCGCTCTGGGCCGGCTTGGGTCGCGGCTTGGGCGGCGTCACGAGGCGCAGCACGGGTTCCGAACTCGTGGGCAACGGCGTGGAGGCCAGCGGAGCGGACTGGGCGACGGGCGCCGTCGACTGGGCCGGAGCGGGCTCGGGAAGCGTTTCGGGGGTGCCTCCTGAGAGCATCAGCCAGGCTCCCGCGCCGACTGCGATCAGCGCAGCGAGCACTCCGAGGAAGAGCGCCGAGAGCGGAACTGCGCGCACCTCGCCGAGAACGGCGGGCAGTTTATCGAGCCCTGGCTTGAGCCCGGTGAGCTGATCCGCTTCAGAAATAGGCGGCGTTTCGTTGTCGAGCGCAGGGTCGGCGAGCGGAACGGGCAGCCTGGCCAGGTGCAGTGCGGAGCGGATCGCGTCCGCATCGCGCTGCACCGCGAGGCGGTCGAGGCGGGGCGAGAACTCGTTCCAGGTCAACACGCCGGCCATCGTCGGCAACAACGAGAGTTCGGCCAGCAGCACCGCGGCGACGACATCCAGTCCCAGAACCGCACCATGCAACGCGGCTGGCGTCGCCGCATGCAGGTTCAGAAAGCCGCTTCCCGCAAAACCGCCCAGCGCGCCGAGAACCAGGGAGACGAGCAGCGCGAAAGCGAGGCCTAGCGCGAGCGCAAGCAGAGCGGCGACGGTTAGCGCGCGGCCGAGATTTTCGGCGAGCCGGGTGAGGAGCGCGCGGCGGCAACCGCGCAGCAAGGCCAGCGCTGCGCAGTGGGCGGCGATTGCGTCCAGCCCGCTCCAGGTCGCAGCTGCCGCGATTAACCACCAGACGCCCAGAACGAGCACTGTCGCGGCGATCAGAACCGCCATCGCCGGAATGCCGACCGCGAATAGCCCCGCCCCGACGTAGGGCAGGCGGCAGAGCGCGAGCAGGATGCCGCAGGCGACGATGACCAGGATTGCTGTTGCGGCCAGGGGCAGCGCGACGCCGAACACGGAGGGAAGAGCCTTGCGGCAGCGCATGATCGTGTCGCGGCGGCTCTCCGGCGTGCCGCGCCTGGCCTGTGCGTTCAGGCTGAGGCCGGCCGCCGCGGCGCCACAGAGGGCGAAGGTCAGCGAAACGAGCTTGGCGGGCAGCGCGATCCATGAAGGAGCGAGGTTCGCGGCCCACCAGAACAGTGCCGCCAGAGTCGCGGCGATCGCGATCAGAGTCTGGGCCTGATGGTTGAAGAGGACTTCATGGACTCGGGACGACGAAAAAGTTTCGGAATCTGCTTGAGGGGGCAAAGACATAAGGTGTCTGCTTTTGAAAGGGAGGTGCCCGCGCTTGCCGCGACGGGCCGGAGATGAGCCAGACGCGAGCATCCGCCTACCGCCCTGCGAGATCAAGTCCCCCTCCCGGGCTCAGTCCGGATCGTCGTCGAGCAATACTTCGCCATTTGGCCCCCATTTGACGCGGGTGATCCCGGGCGTTTGACGCTCGAGTTCGCGGCGCGCTTCTTCTTCGGCGCTGATTACACCCGATTGCAGGCGCTGGGCGTCAGCGAAACGGCGCTCTTCGATCTGTTCTGCGTGGTGTCTGAAAGCCTCCGCGAGCGCACCGATGAGCGTGTCTTCATCCCAGGGCTTGGGCAGGAAGCGGTGGATCCTGGCGTCGTTGATCGCGCGGACGAGGGCGCCCATGTCGGCCTGCGCCGACAGGATCAGGCGCACGCAGTCCGGCTGCTCGGCGAGCGCATGGCTGAGTACGCTGACTCCGTCCGCATCGGGCATCCGGAAGTCGGACATCACGACATCGAAGGGCGCTTCGGTGAGCCGGGCCATCGCGGCTCGGGGATCGGTGAAGCATTCGAACTCCAGCGGAGCGAGCTCTGGCGCGCGTTCGAGAACGCGGCGCAGCGCACGCAACACGTTCTCTTCGTCATCAACCATCATCAGTCTGTTCATGATCCCCTCCGGTCGCTCCGAACGTAGAGACTCAGGCGAAAGTCCTCTTTTTCTTCGTAATCGCGGATCTGGCGAACCAAGCTTTCATCGATCAGATAGTCGGTCGTCAGCAACAGAACTCCGTCACGCCCGATCAGGTCGCGGGCGAGCACCATGCCCGGGACGAGCTTGTTCGGGCTGATATGGATTTCGTCCACCGCTTCGCGGACAGGTGCGTGCATCTGCTCGGCGAGCGCGGCGACGACGGCGGGATCGTAGCGTGAGCCGCGGCCGCTGAGGATCAGCTTCAGCGCATCGTCCGCCGAATGGCGGGTGCCGGTGATCAGTCCCAATTCAAAAGAATCCAGATCGTTCGCGGCAGCGAGGATGCGTGCGCCGAGCGGGATCTCCATGCCCGAGAGGCCATCGGGGAAACCCTGTCCGTCGAAGCGCTCGTGATGGAGCCGGACCAGACGGGCGACCTCGCGCAGATCTTCGAGTGCCATCAGCGAGGTTTGGCCTTGGCTTGCATGCTTGCGCCAGGCGCCGAGTTTGTCGCCGCTCATCCGGTTGACCGGCGTCGTGATCAAATCGTCGCTCAAACCAATTTTGCCGATGTCGTGGAGCAGACCCGCTACGAAGACATCCTGGGTCTCGCGGCCGTTCATGCCCATCTTCTGGGCGATCTTGCGCGCGGTCGCGGCAACCCGCCGGGAATGACCGGCAAGCGCGGGATGGCGCATCTCGATCAGGCTCGCAAAGATCTGCACCGAAGTCAGAAAGTTGCATTTGAGCCGCTCATTGGCCTGAGCCAGCTCAGCCGTGCGTTCGCGAACCTTGTCTTCGAGCGAGGCGTTGAGCGTTTTGAGCTCTTCGTTCTGGGTCCGAGTCAGCGCTTCGAGGCGGGCCTTTTCCCGCTCCAGCGACTTGCGTTCGAGCGCCGAGGCGAGCACTTCGAGGATCTCTCCGTCGTCCCAGGGCTTGGACAGATAGCGATAGATCTCGCCGCGGTTGATCGCGTCTATCGTCGAGCTCATGTCGGCATAGCCGGTCAGCAGGATGCGGATCACGTCGGGGTGGCGCTGCCGCACGGCGGCGAGGAACTGGGCGCCGTCCATGTTCGGCATCCGCATGTCCGAGATAACCAGATCGATGGCCTCCTGTGCGAGCACTTCTAGAGCTTCTGTGCCGCTCGTCGCAACCCGAACCTGATAGCCGCCCGGGCGCAATGCCCGCCTCAGCGCCGAGAGGATGTTCGGTTCGTCGTCGACGCAGAGGATGTTGAACGGAGCGGACGCTGCACTTTCAGGCATCGTGGGGCTCCTCGTGGTGATGGTGGATGGGCAGCGAGACGCGGAAAGTGCTGCCCAGGCCTTCCTGGCTCGTGACCTCGATCTGACCGTCGTGTTTGCGGATGATCCCGTAGGCGAGCGAGAGTCCCAAACCTGTGCCCTTGCCGATCGGTTTGGTCGTATAGAAAGGGTCGAAGATGCGGTCGCGGATTCCCTCAGGAATTCCGCATCCATTGTCGGCGATTTCGACCCAGACCGACTTCTCGTCACTTCCCGTGCACACCCGGATCGTGCCCCGGCGATCCTCCCTCATCGCATGGGCGGCATTGACCAGCAGGTTCATGAATACCTGATTGAGCTGGGAGGGCAGGCATTCGATCTGTGGCAGTTCGCCGAACTCGCGGATCACGTCGGCCCGGTATTTGATCTCGTTGTTGACGATGTTCAGCGTCGATTCGATGCCGTGATGCAGATCTGCCCACTGCCATTCCTCGTTGCTGTCGGTGCGCGAGAAATCCTTCAGATCCTGAACGATCTTGCGTACCCGCTCTATCCCCTCGGTGGATTCCCGAGTCAGCGATGTGATGTCCTCGCGCAGATAGTCGTAATCGATCTCTTGTGCCAGCGCTGCGAGCTCGCTGCGTTCGTTCTCGGGCAGCCCGGCGCTGTGTTCGATATGGGCGTCGAGCAGGCGGATCAGATCCTTGACGTAGTTGCTGAGCGAGCCGATGTTCGAATACACATAGCCGATCGGATTGTTGATCTCGTGCGCGACGCCCGCAGCGAGCTGACCGATCGACGCGAGTTTTTCGGAGAGCAGCAGCCGGTTGTGGGCCTGCTCGACTTCCTGGATCAGATTCGCTTGCTCGGCTTTTTCCCTGAGCAGCTCGGCTTCGGTCTGGCGGTGGCTCTGCAGTTCGAGGCGCAGCGCCGCATTGCGCTCATTGAGCTCCTGGTTGATCTGCTCGATCGCGCGTTCGTTGAGCTGCGCATCCTCCTCGAAGTGGCGGTAGCTCTGTTCCACCGCATTCAGAAAGGTCTGTAGCCTGGGCTGGCGCAGATCCCCCTCCTGGAGGTGCTTTTCGATCTGATGGGTCAGCAGCGGATGCATGGTGCGAAGCTCCTCAGGCGCCAGCGGGCTGACGTGAAGTGCACAGCGTTGTTTTCATTGCTTCACCTCTTCGGGTGAGCTGGCGGCATGATGGACGGGCAGGATGATCCGAAAAGTGCTGCCGCGCCCCGGTTCGCTGTCCAGCTCGATGCGACCGTTGTGCTTCTTGATGATGCCGTAGGCGAGCGAGAGTCCCAGCCCGGTTCCCTTGCCGATCGGCTTGGTCGTGAAGAAGGGGTCGAAGATGCGGTCGCGGATTTCGGCCGGGATGCCCGAGCCGTTGTCGGCGATCTCGACCCAGACGCTCTGGGCATCAACGCAGATACCGGTGCGCAGCGTGATCTTCCCGCGCATCTCGCCCATCGCATGGGCGGCGTTGACCATCAGGTTCATGAAGACCTGGTTGAGCTGAGAGGGCAGGCATTCGACCTGGGGCAGCTCCCCGTATTCCTTTTCGACATCCGCCCGGTACTTGATCTCGTTGAATGCGATGTTCAGCGTCGAGTCGAGACCCTGGTGCAGATCCGAGAACTGCCATTCCTGGCTGGAGTCGACGCGGGAGAAATCCTTCAGATCCTGGACGATCTTGCGCACCCGCGTGACGCCTTCCCGGCACTCGCCAAGCAGCGACGGGATGTCCTCGCGCAGGAAGTTCAGATCCATTTTTTGGCGCAGCGCGCGGGCTTGCGCGATTGACTCCGGGGTGGCTGCCTCTGCATCGACGTAGGCGTCGAGCAGCGAGAAAAGATCGCTCAGGTATTGTTCAAGCGAGCCGAGGTTCGAATGCACATAGCCGATCGGATTGTTGATCTCGTGCGCGACGCCGGCCGCGAGCTGGCCGATCGACGCGAGCTTTTCGCTCTGCACGAGCTGCTGCTGGGTGTCCTTGAGTTTGGTGTTCAGGTCAGTCACTTCGGCATAGTGCTGGCGCAGCTCACTCTCGACCTGCTCGCGGCGCGTGATGTCCGCTTCGAGCGCCTGTTTGGTCGCTTCGAGCTGGGCGGTGCGCGCCTTCACCAGGCTTTCGAGCTCGCTCTGTTGATGGCGCAAAGCCACTTCGGCGCGTTTGACCGAGGTGATGTCCACCATCGTCTGGGTCGCGCCGATGATGCGCGACTGGGCATTGCGGATCGGCGAGGCCGTGAACCAGATCCAGCGCTCCTGCCCCCCTATGCTGCTGAAATACGATTCGCCCTCGATTCCGTCCGCGATCACCGGCGAGAGGCGGACCGTCGCGCCGTAAATCTTCCGCGCTTCCTCGATGTCCCGGCCGTCGATGACGAGGTCGGCGAGCACGGGATGGTCTGGCTGATCCTTGTAGAAGACCCGGCCCGGGTTGCGGGTGCCGACCATCGCACTGGCTGGCGCTCCGCTGATCGCTTCGCAGGCCTTGTTCCAGTGGATCACGACATGGTCGGCGTCGAGCAGGAAGCTGGGCACGGGGTTGCCGTCGAGCAGGCCGCGCAGGGTCCGGCGCATTTCGGTCAGCGCCGCGGGAACGTCGCTGCCATGGATCACAACCTCCTGCAATGTGATCAGCCGCGTGCTGACTGGCCAGCCTTCGAGGATCGCCGCGCTCGCGCGAAGCTTGCGAGAGCTGCCGTCGGCGGCATTGCCCAGGCTCAGTGTGATCGCTGGAGTGCTGACCGGGTCATCCTTGATTGCGGTGAGCCACTCTTCCCAAGACTGTTGTTCAGTCTGAGGCAGAAGAGATGCAAAAATCCGGCCGACCAGTGGGGGCGTTGGCGCAACGTCGAGCAAGCTCAGGCAAGCCTGGTTGGCGCGAACGATCACGCGGCCGTGGAGGACGACCGCTCCGATTCCGAGGCGATCGAGTGTCTCTTCCGGGAGAAAGAGTGGGCGGGGAGATGGGGTCATGCGTCAGACCTCCTGCTCGCTTCCGGATTCCTCCCGCCACGGATCTGAACCTCTCTGATCGCATGAGTGGCCCGGGAGAGCTCTTCGGGGTCAGCCGCCAGTTCCCGCCAAGCCATCGGATCGATCGGCGCAATCATGCTTTCGCCGTCGACAACGAAAGCCATCGCGCAGGCCAGAATGTCGGCCACGTGGACGATCAGGGTCAGGGTCTGGTCGTGTCTGACAGGTGGGTGGTGGCTGGCGATTGCCTGGCTCAATGTCTCCGGGAAATGCCAGTGGCGGGCCAGAGCTGCACCCAGCTCGGTGTGCGTGGGCAGGCCCAGAGCGGTCTCGGCCTGGCTCCAGTCGCAGTGCTCCCGTTTGCTGTATGCAATGATTGCGGCAGCATCCTCCGGGGTCAGCGACAGGCAGGCGATCTTGCCCAGGTCGTGCAACAGTCCTGCGAGGAAGGCCTTGTCAGCCAGTGCGGGTGACCCCTTGCACAGTGCGCGTGCAGCAACGGCGGTCTCGTAAGCGTGGTTCCAGAAAGCGTCGGTCTCGAAGCCGTGAACAGGGTTGATGGCGAGACGCTGACGCAGTTCGGAGGCGAGCACCATCGAGCGCAGACCGCAAAAGCCGATCACGGTCAGCGCGTCGCGGACCGTTCCGATCTTGCCGCGCATACCGAAGAACGGGGAGTTGGCCAGACGCAGGGTCTGGCTGACGATCGCCTGATCGCGTTCGATCAGACGGACGAGGCGGGTCAGACTCACATCTTCATCGTCGATCGATACGATCAGCTCGGCAATGACTGATGACAGCGCTGGCAGTGCGCGGATGCGCTCAAACTGGGGGCCCTCCGCTGCGGACTTCTCAGTCATCGCGAAGCTCCCTGAAGGCTTCGAGAACCGCCTCGATGATCAGGCTGGCCGCGGGCAGATCCTGTTGTGTGCCAAACCGGCTCAGCAGGTTCTGACGGATCGCCTCGAGGTCGGCAAGCTCGGCATCCGGTCTCCTGATCTCTGTTGCATCGGTCATGATGGGCTGTCCATTTCGAGAAGAGTCAGCACTCTGCCGTTGGCTGCTGCGCCATGGCCGATCGACCGGCACAGCACCCGGAACTGCCTTCCGCTGTGCGTGAGTTCGACACATTGAAAGTCGTCGCATTTCAATACCTCAGTGAGTCCGGAGGGCAGGCACTCCGAACTCTGTGCCCCCATCAAGCCAGGACCGAGTAACTGTTCCGCCGCATCATTGACGATCACGATCATGCCTTCGTTGTCGATTCCGAGCACCGGGACGGGCAGGGCCGAGAAGACGGCGTGCGTTGCTTCCAGGATGGCCTGACCGGTTGCCATCTGGCTTTCGCGCTCGGCCAGCAACGCGGTCAGGCGGGCATTGACACGGATCTGTTCCTCGTTCGCCTGGGTCAACGCCTTCTGCAAGCGGCGAGTCTGGTCGGCGCTCTGCTTGCGCGTGAAGGCTTCCTTGATCGTCGCCTGAAGCGCCGTGTCGTCCCAGGGTTTCGTGATGAACTTGAAGACAGCGCCTTCATTGATTGCGTCCGATATCGAGCTCAGATCCGTATATCCGGACAGCGAGATTCTTACCGTCTGTGGCCAGCGCTGCCTCGCGCGGCGCAGGAATTCAACGCCGGTCATGTTCGGCATGCGCTGGTCGGAGATGATGATGTCGACCGCCTCGCGCTCGAGAATTTCCAGCCCTTCCGCGCCGCTGCCCGCGGTCAGGATGCGGTGTCCGCTGCGCCGCAAGGATCGACGCAAGGCGCTGAGGATGTTCGGCTCGTCGTCGACCAGCAGCAGGGTTCCGGTTTCGGTCTGTGCGTCGACGCTGGGTGAAGCGTCCGCTTCGAATTCAGGTCTGAGCTCGGCAACTTTGAGTCCCGTGCTGACCTCGGGCAGAGGGTGAAGGGAAAGAGTCCAGCGGCGCGGATCCAGATGCGCGTTTTCGACGGAGATGGCGTGCAGACCCGGATTCAGATCCGGGCCATGGCACTGTTCAAGGAATTCCGGAAGGCTCAGCGCGGATTCGGCTTCGCCGGGCCTGCTCCAGCCATGAGCACTGTGAATGACGTTCTGCCAAGCTGGAGAACTCCAGAGCGTGGTGCCGTCTTCGGTGATCACCGCCGTGGCGGTGGATAGAATCTCCCGGTACGCTTCCATACGCTTGCCCCCGCGTTGTTCGCCCCGCCCAGCATGAAGATCTTCCACTACCAAGGCTTAACGTCAGGGGCGGTGAATCCTTGAGGATTTCGCGGGAGGCAAGTCGTCCCGGGGCTTATTCCGCGAGGAACTGGAAGCGGATGAAGTGGCGATAGACAGTTCCGGGGCGAAGGATGCAGGCTTCGGCAGCGGCCCGGTTCGGCGCGTCGGGCGGAAAACCCGGTTCCAGGGCCAGACCCGCGTAGCGCCCATAGGATCCGTCTCGCGCCGGAGTGCCGTCGAGGTAGTTGCCGCTGTAGAACTGCAGCGCCGGATGGTCTGTGAAGAGGCGCATCGACAGGCGGGTGTCTGCCGAGCGCACTTCGGCGGCCGCTTCGCAGCCCGTCCGGCTCCCTTCGTCGAGCAGGAAGCTGTGGTCGTAACCCCGCGCGATCTTCTGTTGCTCGTCGGCGAGCAGCCGGCTGCCGATCGTTTGGGCCTTGAGGAAGTCGAAGCTCGTGCCCGTGACCGGAGCCGGCGCTGCGAGCGGGATCAGATCGGCATCGACCGGAAGATAGCGGGAGGCGGCCAGACGCAGCGAATGGCCCAGCACGTCGCCGTCGCCGTCGAGGTTGAAATAGGCGTGATTGGTCAGGCTGAGCGGGCAGGGGGCGTCGACTTCGGCGCGGTACTCCAGCGTGACCGAGTCCTCTTCGAGCCGGTAGAGCGCGCTGACCCTGGCCTGGCCCGGAAAGCCCTGATCGCCGGCCGGCGAGTCCAGCGTGAAGGTGATGCTGTCCGCGGTGATCTCGCCTACGCTCCACCTGCGGCGGTCGAAACCGTCCGGGCCGCCATGAAGGCAGTGCTTGCCCTGGCTCGGGGTCAGCGAGTGCTCCTGTCCGTCGAGCGAGAAGCGCGAGCCCGCGATCCGGTTCGCATAGCGACCGATCGTGGCGCCCAGAAAGGATTTCTGAACCAGATAGTCCTCGGGCGTGCGGCAACCGAGCAGCACTTCACGTCGGCTGCCATCGGCGAGCGGAACGAGGCAGGAAAGCCAGGTCGCGCCCTGGTCCATCAGGCGGATCTCAAGGCCGCGAGCATTGCTCAGGGTGAAAATGCGGGGCGGGGTCGTGCTCATGATGTCTCCGTGTCTGTTTTTAGGCTTCGCGCCATCCCGGGGGAGCGCGTGCCCGCTCATTCTAATTCGGAGATCGTCACGATGCGCAGGCGCAGAATGGACGCCAGCGCTCAGTTTCTGCACTGATCAGTCAGGGGGAGCTTAGGGCTCGGGCGGAACGGGGGATTGTCCGAGTTTTTCGATTTCGGCCAGGACTTCGCGTATTCCGGCTGCGAGGTCTTCGTCCCGTGCGGGCGAGGGGGGGGCTGCGAGCAGGCTCTGGAGCGCATGAAGCCTGGCCTTGATGCGGCCCAGCGCGTCCTTGCCGGGTTTGCCCGGCCCGGCGCTGTCATGCTCGGTCTGGCGGAGGCGGGCATTGCGCTCGTTGAGCTCGATCGAGACGAGTTCGAGCGCGCGTTCATTGAACTGGGCGTCCTCTTCGAACTGACGATAGCTCTGCTCGACCGCGTTGATGAAGCACTGCAGTTCGAGCTTGAGTCGATCGGTTTCACCCAGATAGCGTTTGATCTGGCGCGTCAGCAGAGGATGCATGGATCAGACCTCATCGAAACTGGTAATGCTGATCGACTGGCCATGAACCTCGCAGGCCATGTTGCTGGAGAGCGGAGCCAGCTGCGCGTAACTGTAAAAACCGCTTGCGGCCATTTGAGCACCCAGTGTTCGCCGGATTTCCTCAAGCTCTTCTTCGGCGCGCAGGCCCAGAGTCAAACGCCGGCCTATCCCTGACACGACGATCGCCAGAGCAGGCGTGCGGCTTCCCGTCAGCTGGCTATCGACCGCAGCATTGTGCGCGGCCCGGATCAGATGTTCGGGGACGGCCCTGAGCATTCTGACCGAACTTCCCTCGGCGATGCTGCCGCACAGCTGAAAGCTGCCTTCCTGGGCATTGAAGGACAGGATGTTGCGCGTCAGGTGCGCACCCCAGGGACTCGCGGCGAGCTGGGCCAGCGGATAGCGTTGCGCGCTGGCGGGAAGGGCTCCGGCCTGTTCCCCCAGATAGCGTTGATAGAGCTTCAGCGCCGATTCGCCGTCCAGCTCATAGAGGGTATTGCCCCTCGCGCGGGTGACCAGACGGTCGGGGCCGAAACCGTCCCAACCGCTCTGAGTGCCCTGGCCTATCTTCAGCGCCTCGCCGTAAAAACCGACCGCGACGGCGCAGTGATCGTCCGGGAGGCTGTTGGCGAGGATCGGGGTTTGAGAAAACGTGAGTTCATTGCTGGCCAGCCCGCCGCTGATCGTGACGCCTTCGGGAAGTGTGTCGGTAAGCCCATGGAGTAGGGCGCTGGGGTTGCAGCGCAATCCGTCACAGAGCACGAAGACGTGTCTGAGTTCTTCGGGAGGCAGGGCGAGACCCAGGCTCGCGCCGCAGGCTCTGCCGTCATCCCCCGAGGTGGCCGCGGCGCGGGCAAAGGCGAGGTGCGAGCGTTCCAGCTCGACCGCGGTCAAGGTCAGGTGTTGCTCATGAACGCGCTCGTTGTAGATTTCCCCTGAGCTCCCGCAGCCAACAAAGAAGGCCTTGGGCCACAGCGCTCGCCATGACTCTAGCGGGGCTTGGGCGAGCAGCGGCGCGCTGCCGAAGACCAAGACAAGCTGGGCATCGGCGAGCCGCGTGTTGTGCAGGGGCGCGGCGCGATCGAGCAGGTGCTGTTCAACTTTCATGGCAGGGCGAGCGCCTTTTCGGGATGGGGGGCGAGGCGGGATCGTTCCGTGCCGCTTCCTTCCGAGGTGGAGGCTGCCGTCCAAGCATCGCTGTCCGCATCCATCGCAATCCTTTCCTGGATTTACGCCACTGGTCAAAATAACGTCGCGATCCAAGCGTTCTTGAGCCTGATTCCCGCTCCTGATCGTAGTCCGGTTTAGGATGCGGTTCGGGATCTTCTCCATCCGGATTTACAGGAGACTGACGATGACAGCGCTGTTGCGCGCGCTCTGCGCGGATATTACGACTCTTGCCGTCGATGCGATCGTTAACGCGGCCAACAAGTCTCTGCTTGGCGGAGGCGGTGTCGATGGCGCGATCCACCGCGCCGCAGGTCCTGAGCTGCTCGAGGCCTGTCGCAAACTGGGCGGCTGCCAGGTCGGTGATGCGAAGCTGACCCCAGGCTTTCGCCTGCCCGCCCGCCATGTCCTGCACACGGTCGGCCCGGTCTGGCGCGGCGGGGGCTGCGGCGAGGGCGACGAGCTCGCGCGCTGCTACCGGCGCTGCATCGAGATCGCGAACACCTCACACTTCACCTCGATCGCGTTTCCGGCGATCAGCACCGGCACCTACGGCTTCCCCTTCGCCGACGCCGCGAAGATCGCGATCGCCGCGGTCGCCGCCGCGACTGAGGAACCGGGCAGCGTCGAGGACGTGATCTTCTGCTGCTTCGATCCCGACGACGAGGCGATCTACGAGACGCTGCTCGCTGCGGTCTGAGCTATTTTCCTTTCTTGTCGTCAAATATTTTTGCGGCCATCTCGCCGCAGGAACTCAGGTATGTTTTGATTAATTCGTTACGTTTATTGTCTTCTTTTGCCTTTTCTGTATCTGGAAGTTTCTTGTATTCGTCTTTCCCTGGGGTGTTGTAGTTCAACATGGCAGGTAATGCTTGAATGCAGCTATTGAGTGGTGCTGCGCTGGCAAGAACTTTTTGTGCCTCAGACAGGTTTTGAGCGGCAACGCCAGTTGAAAAGACTTTTCCTATCGTGAGTGTGATTCCTTTGTTTTTATCTTTTTGTGTTGTTTGGCTGGTTTGTTGTCCGGAGTTTGTTTGAAGTGGAGTTCCTGTGCTGGCTGTCGTGTCTGAGTTGAATGATCCGTAGACGGATATTGCATCGCGTTTTTCTATTCCTGATATTTTGTCCAGTGATCTTTTTACGCGTTCTTCTTTTAGTCGTAGCTCTGTTTCTTGTTTTGCTTTATTTGATTTTGTGGTGCTAAGTTCCTCTTTTTTGATGTTCTCTGCATTGGTTAGGTCGGTTATTGTCGGGTCGTCTGTTTGAGTTGGTTGCTCGATGAGTTCTTTTGCTGCGCTTAATTTAAGGAAAGATTCGCTCGTTGTGTCAATTCCGGGGGTCTTGAGGCAGTTGTTGGAGATGGCGATTAGTTCTGAAATTCGCTTTGTTTCGATTTCGCTGATTGCATCTTGGCATGGCTTTTCTTTTACCTCTTTCAGGTTTGCTATAAGTGTTTTAGTGCTTTCTCGTTGATGCTCAATTTTTTTTATGGTTTCCTTTTGGGACTCTAGGTTTTTTTCTAAAATATTTAGATTTGTTGCTTGTAGAAGGTATTCTTTAAGATCGTCCCGTTCCTCGTTGCTTAGTGTTCTTATGGTTTCGACGGTTTTTTGGTTTCCGTACTGCCCGTAAATTTCGTGAATTTTAAATAGGTCGTCAGATATTCCTGATCGACTATTTGACTTGAGGTAGTCATTGAATTCGTGTCTTGCTACGGCGACAGGTGCATAGGCTGCATCGACGATTTTTACTCCAACGACTACTTCGGCTGTGTCGGCTTGAGTTGGGTTGATGCCAACGCGTGCGCCAATAAGTTGTGCCGATGAATATACTAGAGGTGCCTGCTGCAGAGGGACGCAGCCGGCAATCGCGAGAGCGATCAGTAAGGTTTCAGTGATCAGAATTCGGCCAGGATCGCGGAAGGTGGATTTCAGGTTTGCAGACATGTTCAGGCTCCTTTAACTGAAAGGAGAAGTCTCGACCCGGGAAGGTGTCGCTCATTGAAATCAGAAGGCAGGATTTCAGCTCATCGCGGCGCACGGAGACCAGTTCAAGCTGGTCGAAACCGATCGCCCATGAGTGGTTCGTAAGTGACAGCCCGAGCGTTCTCTGGTGCAAGTACAAGGGGATAGGGTGGGGTGTGACCTGGATGTAGGCGATGCCCGGCCAGTAGTGGGTTGTCACATTGCCGTGATCGCCGATCACATGGATCACGGTACAGCCCGTACAAGCCAGGACAAGGCTTACCGCAAGAATGCGGATCATCCAATCCGTCGAAGATGGCGCGCTGGAGTGCATGCGCCTCCCGTTTCTCTTCGCGATTCCGGTTACGAATCCGTATCTGCTATAGCCGGAGTTGTGCGTGTGGGTTGCAATGCACTATGAATAGTCTGGGGCTTGTGGCGCGTCAACCGGTGGCGACGACAGGGGGGCGCAAGTCTGGCTGCCTGCCTGGTTATATCGAAATGCTTTTGGCGTTGAGTCTTCCGGAATCGCTTGATGCGGCGGGGGCGTGCGCTCCATAGCAGCTTCAGGAATATGAAAGTGAGAAATCGGTCGTTCAGTTCGCCCGCGTGTCCCCCTATCCTCTGCCCATCGTGAATGACGGCTTTAAGCGTCAATCCCAGGACGAAAGGATTTTCAATGACCGCGCTGGCCCAGCAAACGCAGGCCGAGGATTTTGACGGACAAGAGCCCGCCACCCCCGGCCTTACCCCGGAACTTCAATCGATTCTCGAACGTGCCCGCGAGCGGGGCGCCGACCTGCCTTTCGCCGGAGGCGTGACGCCGCAGGAAGCCTGGCAGCTGTTCTCGGCCGGGGTGGCGAAGCTGGTCGATGTCCGCACGGCCGAGGAACGCAAGTTCGTCGGTCATGTTCCGGAAACCCTGCATGTCGCGTGGCAGACCGGCACTTCGCTGATCCGCAACCCGCGCTTCGTCCGCGAGCTCGAAGCGAAGGTCGGCGGCAAGGAGGCTCTCGTGCTGCTGCTGTGCCGCAGCGGCAAGCGCTCGGCCGCGGCCGGCGAGACGGCGGCAAAGGCCGGATTCAACGATGTTTTCAATGTCCTCGAAGGTTTCGAGGGGGATCGCGACGAGGCGCTCCATCGGGGTGGTCTGGGGGGGTGGCGTCGGCACGGTCTGCCCTGGGTGCAGGACTGAGTGCTTGTTCAATTGAAATCCTGAAACGGAGCGTTTGCAGATGTCCCACGTTTTTGCTGATAACTCGCTGTCCATCGGCCATACCCCGCTGGTCAAACTCAACCGCATCGTCGACGGGGCAAAGGCGACGGTGCTGGTCAAGGTCGAAGGCCGCAATCCGGCTTACTCGGTCAAGTGCCGCATCGGTGCGGCGCTGATCTGGGACGCGGAGAAGCGCGGCCTGCTCGGCCCGGGCAAGGAGCTGGTCGAGCCGACTTCGGGCAATACCGGGATCGCTCTGGCCTTTGTCGCCGCGGCCAAGGGGATCCCGCTGACGTTGACGATGCCCGAGACGATGAGCATCGAGCGCAGGAAACTGCTGCTCGCCTTTGGCGCCAAGCTGGTGTTGACCGAAGGGGCCAAGGGAATGGCGGGGGCTGTCGCCAAGGCCGAGGAGATCGCGGCTGCGGATCCGAAGTATGTGCTGCTGCAGCAGTTCAAGAATCCGGCCAACCCGGCGATCCACGAAGCGACGACCGGCCCTGAGATCTGGGACGACACCGATGGTCAGGTCGACATCGTGGTCGCCGGTGTCGGCACGGGCGGCACGATCACCGGCGTTGCGCGCTACCTGAAGAAGTCGCGGGGCAAGGCGATCCAGGCCGTCGCGGTCGAACCGTCGACCAGCCCGGTTCTGACCCAGGTTCGCAATGGCGAAACGCCCAAGCCGGGGCCGCACAAGATTCAAGGCATTGGCGCCGGTTTCGTGCCCGAAGTGCTGGATCTGTCGCTGATCGACTCGGTCGAGCAGGTCAGCAGCGAAGACGCTCTGGCCACTGCGCGGCGGCTGGCCCGCGAAGAAGGCATCCTCTCCGGCATCTCCAGCGGTGCGGCGGTCGCGGCGGCGGTAAGGCTCGCGAACAAGCCTGAAAACGCTGGCAAGACCATCGTAGCCATCCTCCCCGATTCGGGCGAGCGCTATCTGAGCTCTGTGCTGTTCGAAGGCGTCTTCGACGCGTCCGGCCAGCCGGTATGAGCGTCGATGCCAACGCTGCTGACCAGCTCGTCCATGCCCGGCCCGACTGGGATCTGGACGCGGTGGTCACCGGGCTGCGCGAAGCGCGCCAGCGTTGGCGACGCGCGCAGGGGCGCGCGTCCGAGTTCGGCGGTCGCGATCTGCCTTCCCGCGAGGCGCTGAAGGAAATCGTCTCCGCTCTGTGCGGAGCCCTTTTCCCGATGCGCCTGGGGCCGGCGGATCTGCGCCAGCAGAGCGAGGATTTTTACGTCGGCCACACGCTGGACGCGGCGCTCAGTTCCCTGCTGCATCAGCTCAGGCTGGAGCTCGGCTATGCGAGCCGGCAGAGCGGGGTCGGCGCGGCGCAGATCGAACTCGATGCGATCTCCGTCGTCCGCGACTTCGCCGCGGCGCTGCCCGGTATCCGCCGCGTGCTCGACACCGATGTCGAAGCGGCTTTCCGCGGCGATCCGGCCGCGCGCAGCGTCGACGAAGTGCTGCTCTGCTATCCGGGTGTTCTGGCCGTGATCCATCACCGGATCGCGCATCAGCTCTACCGGCTCGGCGCGCCGCTGCTCGCGCGCCTGGTCGCCGAGATCGCGCACTCCGAGACCGGCATAGACATTCACCCGGGCGCGCAGATCGGTGCCGGTTTCTTCATCGATCACGGCACCGGCGTCGTGATCGGCGAGACCGCGGTGATCGGCGAGCGGGTGCGCCTCTACCAGGCCGTCACGCTGGGCGCCAAACGCTTCGACAAAGACGAGCAGGGGGCGCTGCAAAAGGGTTTGCCGCGCCACCCCGTCGTCGAGGACGACGTCGTGATCTACGCCGGGGCGACGATTCTCGGCCGGGTCACGATAGGCCGGGCTTCTTCGATAGGCGGCAACATCTGGCTCACGCGCAGCGTGCCGCCGGGCAGTCATGTTTCACAGGCATTGAGCCGACAGGAGACTTTGAAAGATGGCGCTGGAATCTAGGTCTTCCCCGGGATGGGTCGATAGCCGTTTCGGGATCGTGACCCGACGCTTGAGGCAGGAGCGGGGCTGGTCACAGGAGAAGCTTGCCGAGCTGGCCGACCTGAACCGGTCCTATCTGGGCGAGATCGAGCGGGGTGATGCGAAACCTTCGATCGGCAGCGCCGAGAAGATCGCGCTGGCCTTCGATCTTCGCCTCTCGTCGCTGGTCGGCCTGTGCGAGCACGAAAACAGCGGTCTGCTGGCGATAGCCGGTTGAGCGCTGCAAAGCCTGAATGCACCCTTGGCAAGTTTGAACCGAACACTTTTCAACGATAAGGAAACGAGATGGCCGAGCAACAGAGCATCCCGACTGCGTTGGGCGATGCCGCCGCACGTCAGCTTGCGAATGCGACGAAGACAGTCCCTCAGCTGGCGACGGTTTCGCCGCGCTGGCTGGTGCATTTCCTGCAGTGGTTGCCGGTCGAAGCCGGTATTTTCCGCCTCAACAAGGTCAGGAATCCGGGCGAAGTCCAGGTTGCCTGCGCCCAGCGCGATGAGGCAGAACTTCCGTCGACCTTTGTCGACTATGAAGAGCATCCGCGCGAGTACAACCTGAACGCGGTTTCGACCGTGCTGGATGTCCATACCCGCGTTTCCGACCTCTACAGCAGCCCGCACGACCAGATCAAGGAACAGCTGCGCCTGACGATCGAGACGATCAAGGAGCACCAGGAATCCCAGCTGATCAACAATCCGGACTACGGCCTGCTTGCGAATGTCGCCGAGGAACAGCGCGTCTATCCGCTGACCGGCGCGCCGACCCCGGACGACCTCGATGAGCTGCTGACGAAAGTCTGGAAGGAGCCCGCTTTCTTCCTGACCCACCCGCTCGCGATCGCCGCTTTCGGCCGCGAATGCACCCGTCGCGGCGTGCCGCCGCCGACCGTGAGCCTTTTCGGCTCCCAGTTCCTGACCTGGCGCGGCATCCCGCTGATCCCGTCGGACAAGGTTCCGGTCGCTGATGGCAAGACCAAGATCCTGCTGCTGCGCGTCGGCGACAAGCGCCAGGGCGTCGTGGGCCTGTTCCAGCCGGGCCTCGCCGGAGAGCAGAGCCCGGGGCTGTCGGTGCGTTTCATGGGCATCAACCGCAACGCGATCGCGTCCTATCTGATCTCGCTGTATTGCTCGCTCGCGGTGCTGACCGACGATGCGCTGGCCGTGCTCGAAGATGTGGAGATTGGCAAGTACCATGACTACCCCGACACCTACAAGTGATCGCGTGAGCGCGCTGGGTGCGGGAATTCCGGTCGGCCTGCCCGACGAGGCGACTCTGGCGCGGCTGGCCGGGGAATTCCTGGCCGCGCTGCCGAACGGCGCGCCGTCGCCGGCGCTGACCAGACCGGAAGCGGCGCCCAGCGTGGATGCCGGCACGCTGGCTCTGGCCGGCAGAGCGCCGGCGCTGCTGCCCCAGGCGAGCGCGGGCAACGGTGTCCCGGACCGCGTGAGCGATGCTTCGCCGGCGGCCGGGCGCGCCTCGGGCGTGTCCCGGGGAGTGCCCGAAGCCTATGCGGCTTCGCTGCCCAAGGTCGGTGCTCTGTCCGCGCCCCAGCCCGCGCCGCTGCCGACGAGTCCGGAATCCGGTTTCTACTTTCTCGGCGGCGGCTATCCGACCGCGCTCGATTCGGGCCGCGAGGACCGGGTCTCGGCCCGCTCCTTCGGCTTGCCCGGCGAAGCGGATCTGGCCGAGCTGCTGAGTCTGACCCGCAGACCCGACCCGGTTCGCGAGGCGGGCGGTTATTACTTCGTCGAACCCGTCGCCGGGGGCGCGACGAACGGCTACACGCCCTTCGATGTCCAGGCCGTTCGCCGCGATTTTCCGATCCTGCAGGAGCGGGTTCACGGCAAGCCCTTGATCTGGTTCGACAACGCGGCGACGACGCACAAGCCGCAGGCGGTGATTGACCGGCTTGCGTACTTTTATGCGCACGAGAACTCCAACATCCACCGCGCCGCCCACGATCTGGCCGCGCGGGCGACCGACGCCTACGAGGCGGCGCGCGACAAGGTGGCGAAGTTCATCGGAGCCGGAGCGAGCAGCGAGATCATCTTCGTGCGCGGCGCGACCGAAGCGATCAACCTGGTTGCGAAGACCTGGGGCGTGCAGAACATCGGCGCCGGCGATGAGATCGTCGTCTCGCAGCTGGAACACCATGCGAACATCGTTCCGTGGCAGCAGCTCGCGGCTCAGACCGGCGCGAAGATCCGCGTGATCCCGGTCGACGATGACGGCCAGATCCTGCTCGATGCCTATGGCAGCCTGCTGGGCGAGCGCACGAAGCTGGTCGCGATCGCCCAGGTTTCGAACGCGCTGGGCACGGTCACTCCGGTCCGCGAGATCATCGCGATGGCTCACCGGGTCGGTGCGAAAGTGCTGGTCGATGGGGCTCAGTCGATCTCGCACCTGAAGGTCGATGTCCGTTCGCTCGACGCGGACTTCTTCATCTTCTCCGGGCACAAGATCTACGGCCCGACCGGAATCGGCGTCGTCTATGGCAAGGCCGAGATCCTCGACGCGATGCCGCCCTGGCAGGGCGGCGGCAACATGATCGCCGACGTCACGTTCGAGCGGACGCTGTACCAGAAGGCTCCGAATCGCTTCGAGGCCGGCACTGGCAACATCGCCGATGCGGTGGGCCTCGGTGCCGCGCTCGACTATGTGAGCCGGATAGGAATCGAGGCGATCGGGCGCTATGAGGAGGCGCTGCTCGGCTATGCGACCCAGGCCCTGCGCGCGATTTCCGGCGTGCGGATCATCGGGACCGCTTCCGAGAAAGCCAGCGTGTTGTCCTTCGTGCTCGCCGGCCATACGACCGAAGAGGTCGGGCGGGCGCTGAACGAGGAGGGCATTGCGGTGCGCTCCGGTCACCATTGCGCCCAGCCCATCCTGCGCCGTTTTGGCCTGGAGACGACGGTTCGGCCCTCTCTGGCCTTCTACAACACCTGCGCCGAAGTCGACGCGCTGGTCGCGGTCGTCAAACGCCTCGCCGCGCGCCGCTGACTCATCCCTGCTGGCGCAAAAAAACGGCCCGCACCGGAAAGTGCGGGCCGTTTTATGTTGACGGGCACTCGTTCCCGGCCGCAGTTGTCCTTGCCGGAGCATTGTTTCGGTGAGAGATCAGCTCCGCCGTTTCATGTCCGACGAGACAGCCGTGGCTTCGATTGGCGGCCTTGAGCGAAATCGTCGCGGCAGGGACGCGAGATTCCTCTAAACTTGCGGGTTTCCTCCCCCGTTTGCGCTGATGATCCGAATCGGTCTGCTCCTCCTGCCTGGCTATCCGCTGGCCGAACCGGCCCTGGCGCGCAGCCTGCTGACCGATGCCGAGCAGGCCTGCGCCGGATCGCTGGCTCAGGTTCTGCTCAGCGATGGCTCCGGATCGCGCGAGGGCGGCGAGAGGATCAGCTCGGACATGGATCTCGCTGAAGCTCCCGCGTTTGACCTGCTGATCGTGTTCGGCGCCGAAGCGCTGCCGCCCCGTGGCGCGGCCAGCGAGGCGCAGAAAAATGCGATCGGTCAGGCGCTCAGCTCGGCCGGCGAGGTGATGGTGGTCGGCGGTGCGCATTTCCCGCTCGCGCGTCTGGGTTTTCTCGGCGGATTGACTCTGTCTCTGCCCTGGCACATGGCCCAGCGCTATCTCGCGGCCAATTCCGATCACCACTATACGGACAGGCTGTACAGCCGCTCGGGCAAGTGGTGGAGCGTCGCTGGCGGCGTCGCGGTGGCCGATGCGCTGATCTGCTGGCTCGCCAGCTGCGTTGGCGCCGAGCCGGCGAACGCGCTGGCGGCGCGCTGGATGATCCCGCGCGCACGCGCCAGCGAGGAGCGTCAGCCCGTGCCACTGGGCGCCGATGCCGGTTCAGCGGTCGACCCCAAGGTCGCGCGGACCGTCGCGCTGATGGAAGCCAACCTCGAAGAGCCGCTGACGACCGATCAGATCGCCGAGCGGGTCGGCGTTTCGCGGCGTCAGCTCGAGCGCCTGTTCAAACGTTATCTCGAAGCGGTGCCGTCGCAGTACTACCTGGAATTGAGGCTGCAGCGCGCCCGCCAGCTGCTGCGCTCGACCCGTCAGTCCATCGTCCAGATAGGACTGGCCTGTGGTTTTGCGTCCGGGCCGCATTTCTCCAGCGCCTATCGCAACCGCTTTGGCGTGACGCCGCGCGAGGACAGGCTGCGCGGCGATGTCGAAACCGTATCTTCCCCCTCCGCCGCCGCCGAGCGGGGTGCCGATTGACCGGCACCGCTCGGGCGACTGACGCGGTGGCTCGCCCGAGACCTCCGCAAAGAACAAAGGGGCTGAGTCCCCGGAATGTTGTTGAACGATTCAGAAAGGATTGATGATGACCGCCCAGTTCTCTCGCGCCGATTTCGAGCGCGTGATGGTTCCCGCCTATGCTCCTCAGGCTTTTTTGCCGGTGCGCGGCCAAGGCTCGCGCGTCTGGGACCAGGAGGGGCGTGATTACATCGACTTCGGGGGCGGCATCGCGGTCACTTCGCTGGGCCATGCCCATCCGGCGCTGATCGCCGCCTTGACCGAGCAGGCGAACAAGCTCTGGCACGTCTCGAACATCTATACGAACGAACCGGCCCTGCGCCTTGCGGACCATCTGGTGCGCAGCACTTTCGCCGAGCGCGTGTTCTTCGCCAACTCCGGCGCCGAGGCGAACGAAGCCGCGCTCAAGCTTGCGCGCCGCGTCGCGCATGACCGCTTCGGCGAGGACAAGCACGAGATCATCTCGTTCAAGGGCTCCTTTCACGGCCGCACGCTCTTCACGGTGTCGGTGGGCGGTCAGGCCAAGTATTCGTCCGGCTTCGGGCCTCGCCCGGCCGGCATCTCCCACGCGAGCTTCAACGACCTCGATTCGGTCGCGAAGCTGATCTCGAAGAAGACCTGCGCGGTGATGGTCGAGCCGGTGATCGGCGAAGGCGGCATCATCCCGGGAACGCCCGAATTCATCCAGGGCCTGCGCGAGCTCACGCGGGCTAACGATGCGCTGCTGGTTTTCGACGAAGTTCAGTCCGGAGTCGGCCGTACCGGCAAGCTCTACGCTTATCAGCAGTACGGAATCGCGCCGGACATCCTGACCACGGCCAAGGGCTTGGGCGGCGGCATTCCGATCGGCGCGATGCTGACGACGGCCGAGCTGGCCAAGCATTTCTCGGTCGGCGTGCACGGCACGACCTTCGGGGGCAATCCGCTCGCCTGCGCGGTCGGCGCCCGGGTGCTCGAGATCATCGATACGCCGGAGGTGCTGGGCGGCGTGACGGTTCGCGCCGAGCGGATCGCGCGCGGCATTGCGGCGATCGCCGAACGCTATCCGGCCTTCGAAGAGCTGCGCTATAGCGGCCTCTGGTTCGGCTGGCAGCTCAAGAGCGAGCACGCCGGTCGCGCCAAGGATGTGATGGCGGCGGCGACCCGCGAAGGCCTGATGGTTCTGCTGGCCGGGCCGGACGTGATCCGGATGGCGCCGTCGCTGATCATCTCCGACGCCGAAATCGATGAAGGCCTCGCCCGCCTTGAGAGGGCGGTGGCCTCGGTCTTCCCGGTATGAGCGACACGCAGCTGCGCTTCGTGTTGAGGCCGGCGGTCTATACGGACCTGCCGGCGGTCGAGCGCATCGCCGGCGCAAGTCCGGTCGGGGTGATCTCGCTGCCGCGCTCGCGCGAGAAGCTCTTCGACAAGATCGCCGCGTCCCAGGCCGCTCTGAGTTCGGAGGTTTCCGGCTGCGGCGAGGAGAGCTATTTCTTCGTGCTGGAACGCTCGTCGGACCGCGAAGTGGTCGGAACCTGCGCGATCGTCGCCTCGGCGGGCTTCGACGAGCCGGTCTATCACTTTCGCAACGACACGCTGATCCACGCCTGTCGTGAGCTGAACATCCACCATCGGGTGCATGTGCTGTCGCTGTGCCACGATCTGACCGGTTCGACGCTGCTCACTTCCTTCGTGCTCGACCCTCAGTACCGTTTCGGTTCGACGGCCGAGCTGCTCTCGCGCGCCCGGATGCTGTTCATCGCGGCTCACCGTCAGCGCTTCTCCGATCACGTCGTCTCGGCGATGCTGGGACCGTGCGACGACGAAGGTCATGCGCCGCTGTGGGATGCGCTGGGACGCCACTTTTTCGGCATCGACTATCCGCTTGCCGAGTTCTACTGCGGTGTCAAGGGCCGCTCCTTCATCGCCGAGCTGATGCCTCAGCACCCGATCTATGTGCCCTTGCTGCCGCCCGAAGCCCAGGATGCGATCGGTCAGATCCATCCGTTCTCGCGTCTGCCTTGCGAGATCCTGATGCGCGAAGGTTTCGACACCGAACGCTATGTCGATATCTTTGACGGCGGTGCGGTGGTCCAGGCGAGGACCGAGGAGATTCGCACCGTCGCCCAGCACAAACAGGCGACGGTCAGAGTGCATCCTCTCGGCAGCGCTGCGGCCGAATACCTGATCGCCAATCTAGAACTGTCCGGGTTCCGTGCCTGCATTGCCCGCGCCGCCTTCGATGCGCTCAAGGGCGAAGTTTGGCTGGCCGAGGAAGACTGCGTCCGGCTGGGCGTCGTCCCGGGTGCGAGCGTCGTACTCGCACCGCTGTGAAAGGCAAATCCATGCTGATCCGCCCCATCGTCCGCACCGACCTCGCTCAGCTGTTCGAACTCTCCCGCGTCGCCGGGGTCGGTCTGACCGCGGCTCAACCGAGCGAAGACAGCCTGGCGCGGCTGATCGATATCTCGGTCGCATCCTTTGCCGGCTCGGCCGCGACGAAAGCGAATTACCTTTTTGCTTTTGAGGACGAGGGGCGCGAGCGCCTGATCGGCACGAGCGGCATCGCCTCCGAACTCGGCTCCGACGAAGTGCGTTACTGCTTCCGGCTCGGCACGGCCGTTTCGTGCTCGCGCGAGATCGGCGTCCACCGTCAGCTCCAGACCCTCTTCCTGACCAACGACCAGACCGGAGCCTCGGAACTCGTCGCGCTTTACCTGCATCCCGAGTACCGGCGCGGCGGCAATGGGGCGCTGCTCTCGAAGGCGAGGCTGCTCTTCATCGCCGAATTTCCGCAGCGCTTTGCCGAACGTATCGTCGGCGGTCTGAGAGGCGTCTGCGACGAGACGGGGGCTTCGCCTTTCTGGGATGGACTGGGCCGGCATTTTTACCGGACTCCGTATATCCGTGAAGACTACCTGTCGGGCGTCAGCGGTCGCGGCCTGATCGGCGAGCTGATGCCTCAGCATCCCGTCTATACGGCCTTCCTTCCGGAAGAGGCGAGGGCGGCGATCGCTACGCCGCATCCGACGGCGCGACCGGCGCGGGCCTTGCTCGAAGGCGAGGGTTTTCACTTCCATGGTCACATCGACATCTTCGACGGTGGCCCCATCCTCGAAGCGCCCCGGCACGAGATCCGCTCGCTGCGCCAGAGCCAGGTCGTCGAAGCGGTCGAAGGCGAAGCCGGCGAAGGCCGGCCCTACCTCGTCTCGAACCGCAAGACCGAGGATTTCCGCGTCATCGTCGCGCGCGGCGAAGTCGTCGATGGCCGTTTCGCGCTGAGTGCGCAAGACCTCGATCGCTTGCGCCTTGCGGCCGGCCAGAGCCTGCGCGTCGTTCCCGCCGCGCGCTAGCTAGAGCAGCTCATAACGGGCAAGCAGGGTGCGCAGAGCGTTGCGGGTGATGCCCAGAGCACGGGCGGTGTGCACCTGATTGCCTTCGCAGCGCGCGAGCGCCAGGGTGACCAGGGTCTGCTCGACTTCGGCGACCAGATTGCCCTCGCCGCGATCGAGCAGGCGGTCGAGCGCGCGGGCGAGCTCGGTCTTGTCGTCCCCTCCGCGCTCCTGGCTCGCGGTGGCACAGCGGACGAAGCCGGCGCTGCGCAGTTTGAGGTCGGCGCGCGCGATCCGCCCGTCCCTGCAGACGATCAGTGCGAAGTGGATCACGTTCTCCAGTTCGCGGATATTGCCCGGCCAGTCGTAATCGACCAGAGCCTGAACGGCGTCGTCGCCGAGCTCGACGCCAGGGAGCTTCATCTTGCGCCGGAAACGCTCGGCGAAGTATTCGGCCAGTGGCAGGATGTCGCCGCGGCGATCGCGCAGCGCCGGCAGCTCGATCGTCGCGACATCGAGGCGGTAGAAGAGGTCGGCGCGGAAGTTGCCGGCGATGATCGCTTCTTCGAGCTCGACATTGGTCGCCGCGACCAGACGGACATCGACGGGAATCGCGGTGCGCGAACCCAACCGTATCACTTTTCGCTCCTGCAGCACGCGCAGCAGTTTGACCTGCATCGCCAGCGGCAGATCGCCGATCTCGTCGAGGAAGAGGGTGCCGCCGCGTGCCGCTTCAAACCATCCGGCTCTGGCCTGGAGTGCTCCCGTATACGCTCCGGCTTCATGGCCGAACAGCTCGGCCTCGATCAGCTGTTCGCTGAAGGCCCCGCAGTTGACGGCGACGAAAGGGCCTTCGCGACCGCTGCAGGCATGGATATGCCTTGCGACCAGTTCCTTGCCCGTTCCGGTTTCCCCGACGATCAGCGCATTGGCCGTGCTGCGGGCGATTCGCTCGACGTGTTCGAGCAGGTGCGCGGAGCGCGGGTCATTGAAGACCAGGGCTTTGGCGCGGATGGACAGCGTGTTCGATTCCGCTTCGGGGAAGGCGATCAGCGTGCGCGTGGCGGTGGAGTTGCGACCTCGCGCGGGGCGGGGTTCCTTGTCCTCGAAGATTCGTGCCTCGACGGGATTCATGTCTTTTCCTTAAGCCGCGGTCGTGGCGAGCGGCGTTTGTTGGGCGGGGACGGCGGACGGCGCGGCGAGCGCGAAGCCCTGGACCAGCGTGATGCCGGCCTCCCGCAAGGTGTTCAGCTGATCGTGCGTTTCGACGCGCTGAATGATCGTGCGCACGCCGTTCGCCTCGGCCAGCGCCAGAACATGGGCGGCTTCGGCGGTGCTGGGGATTCGCCGCCCATCCACTTTCAGGTAGTCGGGTCGGACGATGCCGAGCACTTTCTGGACATCGCTGGCGCGACCGACCGAGACCGAAATCCGGAAACCGTTCAGGCGGTAGTTCGCGACGACGAAGGCGAGCAGGCTGCGATCGAGGCAGACGCTCTCGGGCGTTTCGATGATGACGCGCGAGGGGGAAATTGCCAGCGCGTCGAGCACGCGCCGGAAGGATCGGCCGTGATCGCCGGCGACCGCGGCGAGAAGTCGGTCGTGCACATTGACGATCAGCGGTTCGTTCGCGTGCAGGCCCGAGAAATGGTTCAACAGATGGACGGTGCGGCACAAACGGTCGAGCTCGACGACATCCTCGTCGTGTGCGGCCGACGCGAACAGGCTCCAGGGCGAGAGCCGGGATTCGGTCTGGTGCCAGGAGCGCACGAAAGCTTCGCGGGCGATACTCGTCTGCTCGTTCAGGTCGATGACGGGCTGGAAGACGCTGGCGAGCTGGCAGCGCAGGAACTTGCCGACGACTCGCTGATCCGGATCGAGCCATAGGCGTTTGTCGGTCTCGGGATGACGCACCAGTTGTTCGAGATAGGACGGGACGCTCGATGACATGGGAACTCCGGACTGGGTAGGCCGAACCCGTCACGTCCGGGCTCTTGTTGCACTGTACGGCTTGCCATCCGCGTCAGGAACGAACGGTTTTTCAGATGCTTATGCAGTGCCGATCAGGCAGGGGGCATCAGGCTTTATGTTGGAGCTAATAAGGTTTTTGTATTTCACAGGCCGGATGGGCGCGGGTAATCTTGAACGCAGGTTTCCCTGTGGAGAGAACGATGGATATCCGTCCCCTGTCAGCCAGCCAGCGCGCGTTGATTGCCGCTGAAGAGAGCACCCGGATCATCGTGATGTCCGACAACGGGCATACCCGCCTGATGCTCAATCCGGCCGTGCTTCTGGCGCCTGATGGGCGTCTGCTGCTGCTCGAACTGCAGAGTCAGCTCGCCAGCGATCGCAAGCTGATCCACACGCTTGGTCTGCAGCAACGCCTGACTCTGGGCTTTGGCGGGCAGGGGGGGGAATTTCTCAATATCGTTGCCCAGACGGCTGAGCGGCACTTTCTCGGCCGCCTTTTTCAGGAGGTGCACGAGCGCCTTCACGCCGAATGCGGAAAGGCCGACCTGGTCGGAGTCTGGGTGCTCGACGTGCTTGAAGCCGAGTACGAGGATTCCGACCTCGCTCTCCTCGCTGGAGGCCTGACTCATCAGCGGGCGTTCGCGTCGCCGCGGGCAAGCCTGGGCTGAGCAACCGAGCCGACTGGTTTGTCGGCTGCGAGCGTAGCGAAGCCCCGGCTCTTCCAATGACGGCCGTTTGAACACAGAGGTGGATCTTAAGCGACCAAAAAACTAGACGACCGGTCTAATCTTGTGTAGAGTCTGTTCCGTGAAAGAAAAATTCATCGATACTCGTCAGCACATTCTCGACTGCGGTCAGCGCCTGATCGCGGCCCGGGGCTTCGTCGGGGTGGGGCTGACCGAGATTCTGAGCAGTGCGGGCGTGCCGAAAGGCTCTTTTTACCATTACTTCGCGTCGAAAGAACTCTACGGCGACGCCTTGCTCGAATCGTATTTCGCGGGCTATCTGGAGCGGATGGGCGCACTGCTCAAGCAGGAAGGCAAGACGGGGGCAGAACGCCTGGGGCTTTACCTGCAGCGCTGGATCGAGATCCAGGGCGGCGAGGACGACAGCGGAAAGTGCCTGATCGTCAAGCTCGCGGCGGAAGTGGCGGATCTGTCGGACGCGATGCGCTCGACGATGCTCAAGGGCACCGAGGATATTCTGGCGCGGCTCGCCGAATGCATCGCAACCGGGCAGAGCGATGGCTCGATCCTGAACCCGCGCGCTGCGCCAGAGCTGGCGCTGTGGTTGTACGAGACCTGGCTGGGGGCGAGCCTGCTGGCCAAGTTGAGGCGCGATGACAGCACTCTCGATTCGGCGTTCACGGCAACGCGCGAGATGCTCGGTTTGAAGTAAACAGTTTCTGGACGGCGTTTCTGTAACGCCGTTCTTTTCGGTTCAAAAGATAGACGACCGGTCTAATAAGTGAGGAATGCGATGCAAAATTTCGACTTCTACAATCCGACCCGAATCGCTTTCGGTGAAGGCAAGCTCGCAGAGCTGGCGACTCTGGTGCCGGCCCAGGCCAGGGTGTTGATCCTGTTGGGCGGGGAGAGCGCGCGCAAGAACGGCACGCTTGCCGAAGTGCGCGCCGTGCTCGGTGAGCGTCAGGTGTTCGAATTCAGCGGCATCGAGCCGAACCCCAGCTATGAGACGATGATGCGGGCCGTCGAGGAGGTGAAGAAGAACCGGATCGACTTCCTGCTCGCGGTCGGGGGCGGCTCGGTCATCGACGGCACCAAATTCGTCGCCGCGGCGGCGCGCTACGAGGGCGAGCCGATCGAAATCCTCCACACCTTCGGGCGCAAGATCGCGCAGACCCTTCCGTTGGGTGTGGTCCTGACCCTGCCGGCGACGGGCTCGGAGATGAACAACGGAGCGGTGGTCACGATCAAGGCGCAGGGGGCCAAGCTGCCGTTCTTCAGCCCTCTGCTGTTTCCGGTGTTCTCGATCCTCGACCCGGTCAAGACCAATACGCTGCCGCAGCGCCAGCTCGCCAATGGTGTCGTCGATTCCTTCATTCACATCGTTGAGCAATATCTGACTTTTCCGGCGGGCGGCCATGTGCAGGACAGGCTGGCCGAAGGCTTGCTGCTGACCCTGATCGAACAGGGGCCGACCGCCGTCGAAGGCTTCGACTACTCCGCGCGGGCCAATCTGATGTGGACCGCGACGCTGGCCTTGAACGGGCTGATCGGGGCGGGCGTGCCCCAGGACTGGAGCACCCATGTTCTGGGCCACGAGCTGACCGCGAAGTACAACATTGACCATGCCCGGACGCTGGCCGCGGTGCTGCCGGCGAACCTGCTGGTGCGCCGTGAAGCCAAGCGCGCGAAGCTGCTCCAGTACGCCGAGCGTGTCTGGGGGATCCGCGACGGTGACCAGGAACAGCGCATCGATGCGGCGATCGAGCGCACCCGCGCTTTCTTCGAGTCCCTCGGACTGCCGACCCGGCTGTCCGCCTATGGCGTCGATGCCGACGGGATTGCCGCGATCCTCGCGCAGCTCGAAGCGCACGGCATGACCGCGATCGGCGAGCGCAAGGACATCGACCTTTCCCTGAGCCAAAAAATCCTGGAGCAAGCGCTGTGATGACACCCGGACAAAACACGCGAGTGCTTCTCGCCTCGCGCCCCGAGGGCGCGCCCACCGTCGCGAACTTCCGCATCGAATACGGGCCGATTCCTCAGCCCGCGGACGGGCAGCTCTTGCTGCGCACGGTCTATCTGTCGCTCGATCCGTATATGCGCAGCCGGATGAGCGCGGCCAAATCCTACGCGGCGGCGATGAACGAGGGAGACGTGATGGTCGGTGCGACCGTCTGCAGGGTCGAGGCTTCGCGTCACCCCGATTATCAGGCCGGTGAGTGGGTGCTGGCCTATACGGGGTGGCAGAGCCATGCGCTCTCCGACGGAGTGGGGCTGCACAAGCTGAGCGGGATGGCCAGACCTTCGCTCGCGCTCGGGGTGCTGGGCATGACGGGTTTCACCGCCTACATGGGTTTGCTGGAGATCGGGCAGCCCAGGGCGGGCGAGACTGTCGTTGTCGCGGCGGCGACCGGAGCGGTCGGCTCTGTCGTCGGGCAGATTGCGAAGCTCAAGGGCTGCCGCGTCGTCGGCATCGCCGGTGGCGCCGAGAAGTGCCGCTACGCGGTCGAGGAGCTCGGTTTCGATGTCTGTCTGGATCACCGCAGTCCCGATCTCGCCGCCGAACTTGCCGCTGCCTGCCCGCAGGGCATCGACGTGTATTTCGAGAACGTGGGCGGAGTCGTCTTCGATGCGGTGCTGCCTCTGCTCAACACCGGTGCGCGGGTGCCTCTGTGCGGTCTGATCGCGCAGTACAACGCGACCGGGTTGCCCGCCGGGCCGGATCGCAGCCCGCTTTTGATGCGCACCTTGCTGACCCGGCGCATCCGGATGCAGGGCTTCATCATCTTCGACGACTACGCTTCGCACTATCCGGAGTTCCTGAAGACGATGGGCGAGTGGGTTGCCAACGGAACCGTCCGCTATCGCGAAGACATCGTTAGCGGTCTTGAAAACGCTCCTCAGGCCTTCATCGGTCTGTTGCAGGGGCACAACTTCGGCAAGCTGATCATCCAGGTCGGCGCCGACGAGTAATCATGGAGAACACGATGAAAATCCTGATGGTTTTGACCTCGCACGATCAACTCGGCGATACGGGCAAGAAGACCGGCTTCTGGCTCGAAGAGTTTGCCGCTCCCTACTATGTCTTCAAGGACGCGGGTGCCGACATCACTCTGGCTTCGCCGCTGGGCGGGCAGCCGCCGCTGGATCCGAAGAGCGACGACCCCTCGGCTCAGACCGCTGCGACGCTGCGCTTCAAGACCGACGAAGCCAGCATTGCGCATCTGGCCGCGACGCACAAACTCGCCGATATCGAGCCGGCAGATTTCGATGCGGTGTTCTATCCGGGCGGCCACGGCCCGCTCTGGGACCTCGCCGAGGACGCGAAGTCGATCTCGCTGATCGAGACGATGTTTGCGGCCGGCAAACCCGTCGCCGCGGTCTGCCACGCCCCGGGCATCTTCCGCCACACCCGCGCCGCCAACGGGGAGCCGCTGGTCAAGGGGCGCCGGGTCACCGGCTTCACCAATACCGAGGAGGAGGGCGTTCAGCTCACCAGCATCGTGCCTTTCCTCGTCGAGGACATGCTCAAGGCCAATGGCGGCGACTATTCGAAGGGCCCCGACTGGGCGCCTTATGCGCTGGTCGATGGCCATCTTGTCACCGGCCAGAACCCGGCATCGTCAGAGCTCGTGGCGCACGAACTGCTGGGGTTGCTCAAGGCCTGAGATCGGCGAAGGGGGGGGGGCGACAGGGCGGACTGCGCCTTGTCGCATTTCGATAGGCAACAAAAAAGGACTTGATCTCTCAAGTCCTTGATTTTGTGGTATTTCGTGGTGGGTGCTGACGGGCTCGAACCGCCGACATTCGCCTTGTAAGGGCGACGCTCTACCAACTGAGCTAAGCACCCGCCTGTCGCTCGACAGGAAAGCGCCCTGTCTGAACGAAGCCGACTAGTTTAACGCATCCTTGAGCGCCTTGCCAGCGCGGAATTTCGGAACCTTGGCGGCTTCGATCGCAATCGTCGCGCCGGTCTGGGGGTTGCGGCCGCTTCGGGCTGCGCGCTCTCCGACCGTGAAGGTGCCGAAACCCACCAGGGTTACGTCTTCCCCCTTTTTTAGCGACTGCTTGACGGCTTCAATCAGCGCGTCGATGGCCCGCCCGGCTTCGACTTTTGATATATCGGCATCCTGGGCGACGCGGTCAATCAGTTCGGACTTATTCACAGAAATCCCCTCAATTCGGTCGTGAGAAACGGAAATTCTTGCAAACCCGGTAAACCAAGCCGAAAACATTGCCGGCGCTGGGTTTTCGCACCGCACCAAGCTGTCGCGACTTTATAACCAGCGGAAAATGAGCTGTCAAGCTCGCCCGGGGGCGCTTTCCCGGAGGGGGCTTGAAGATTTTGGAGATGGTGGGCAGTACTGGGATCGAACCAGTGACCCCCGCCGTGTGAAGGCGATGCTCTACCGCTGAGCTAACTGCCCGGGGGTGCTTATGTGATCGAAGGTTGGTGGGCAGTACTGGGATTGAACCAGTGACCCCCGCCGTGTGAAGGCGATGCTCTACCACTGAGCTAACTGCCCTTCGATCGCGAATAACGCGAAGCTCGCTATGGTAGCGACAAGTTCGCCTGAGGTCAATGATCTGCGCGCGATGTCTTCGCGTCCGGTAAAATAGTCAGGTTGAAATTTTCTCCGGACAGTTTTCATGGCCAGACGTATCCGTACCCGCTTTGCCCCCAGCCCGACCGGTTTTCTTCATATTGGAGGCGCGCGCACCGCGCTTTTCTCCTGGGCCTACGCCCGCCATCACGGCGGCGACTTCATCCTGCGCATCGAGGATACCGATCTTGCGCGCTCGACGCCCGAGGCGGTTCAGGCAATTCTCGACGGCATGAAATGGCTGGGGCTGGACTGGGACGAAGGTCCTTTCTATCAGATGCAGAGGATGGATCGCTACCGCCAGGTGATCGCCGAAATGCTTGCCGATGGCCGGGCCTATCTGTGCTACACGACGCCCGAGGAACTCACCGAGATCCGCGAAGCTCAGCGCGCCCGTGGTGAGAAGCCCCGTTACGACGGGCGCTGGCGTCCAGAGCCAGGCAAGGTTCTGCCGGCCGTGCCCGAAGGCGTCAAGCCGGTTGTTCGCTTCCGCAACCCGACTTCGGGCAAGGTGGGCTGGAACGACATCGTCAAGGGGGCGATCGAGTTTGACAACGCCGAACTCGACGATCTGATCATCGCCCGCCCGGACGGCACGCCGACCTACAATTTCTGTGTCGTCATCGATGACTGGGATATGAATATCACCCATGTGATCCGCGGTGACGATCACGTCAATAACACTCCGCGCCAGATCAACATCCTGCGCGCGCTCGGCGCCGAAGTGCCCGAGTACGCACACCTGTCGATGATCCTGGGGCCGGACGGACAGAAGCTCTCCAAGCGTCACGGCGCGGTCAGTGTGATGCAGTACGACGCCGACGGCTATCTGCCCGATGCGGTGATCAATTATCTGGCTCGCCTGGGGTGGAGCCACGGCGATGACGAAGTGTTCTCCCGCGAGAAGCTCGTCGAATGGTTCGATCTCGATCGCATCACGCCGTCGGCGGCGCAGTTCGACTTCGGTAAGCTCGATTGGCTCAATGCGCACTATCTGCGTGAGCTGGCCCCCGCAGCGCTGGCTGAGCTGGTTGCTGCACGGCTCGCCCAGCGCGGAGTCGAGGTGGCGGGCGGTGTGGAACTGACTGCGTTGGTCGCGCTCTACCGCGAGCGCGCCAGCACGCTGGTTCAGCTCGTCGACGCGCTTGAACCCTTCTATGCCGAGTTCGAAATCGCGCCGGCGCTCGTCGAGAAACACCTGGGCGAGGCGGGGAGGGGCGCATTGATGAGTTTGAAGACCAAGTTCGCCGAGGTCGACTGGAATGCCGCGGCGCTGAACGATGCGATCAAGGCGTGCTGTGCCGAGCAGGGACTCAAGAAGATGCACCTTCTGGCGATTCCTCTTCGGGTTGCTCTTTTCGGTGTCGAGCACACGCCTTCCATCGATCAGGTGCTCGAGCTGCTCGGGCGCGAGCGCACGCTTGAGCGCCTCTCCCGGTTAGGCTGAATTCGATTGCGTTTGAATGAGCGGGGCAGGGTTTCCTGCCCCGCTTTTTTTATGCCCGTATCCATCGCTCGGGCGGGAGGCGGGTTTTATTTGCAGCAAAGCCTAAAGCTCCTGAAGTTTTCGCCGTCAAAGCAGATGAGGAAGTTTAAACGCGCGGCCGGCAACATTTCTTGCACAATGGCTGCAAACAAGAAAGGCTTGTGATGAGCTCGATCGGATCGCTTGCTGCTGCCGGAGTAGTCGTCGCTCTCGCGCCCGTCGGGGTCAGGGCGATCGATCGGGGAGTTCGGGAAGCGGTTCGCTCCGTCGAGCGGGATATCGGCACAGGCGTTCATGCGGTCGGTTCGGTTGTAACCGGGGCGACCGGAACGCTGTCCGGTGGGGTTGATGCGCTTGCTCGCGGGGGCAAGGCGATAGGACGGGTGGTCGACGTCTTCGTCTGAATCCTCTTTGATCCCCCGCAATGGGGGGTGTTGCCGGGGTGTATTCGGCGGCGGGATTCGCTATGCTGGACAGGTTGAAGAACTTCCGGGAGCGCCATCTCTCGATGGTCTTTCTGTGTAGGAGTAATTCCTACGCGAGTGACTCAATGATTTCCTACTCAACATTTGGGCAAATTCCGACTCAAGTTTCACGAAGCGCCGCGTTACTGTTCGTCTCACAGAAAAACCTCTCTCGAAGAGGGAAATTGGGGGAAAACATGCGC
This sequence comes from Niveibacterium terrae, assembly GCF_048213115.1. GTDB lineage: Bacteria > Pseudomonadota > Gammaproteobacteria > Burkholderiales > Rhodocyclaceae > Niveibacterium > Niveibacterium terrae. Next base: position 1,751,969 of record NZ_CP172404.1, read on the forward strand.
ACCGCACGAATGTCAGAAGAAATTCGCGAGCTGAACCTGTCTTATCTGATGCTCGCTCAGCGCCTGCTGGCCGAAGACCGCGCTTCGGCGATGTTCCAGCTGGGGCTTGGTGTCGATGCCGCCGACGTGATTGCGGACCTCTCTCCCGCTCAGGTTTTGCGCATGGCCGGCTCGGGTATGGTGCTGTGTCAGGTTCGCTTCAGTGACGAGCTGTTGCTGAATCTGCTCTCCGGGCACGAACGCGACGCTGGAATCTCCAGCATTCATGCGGCGATTGTGGCTTCCTCCCGTCCGGTCGAAAATCTCGCCTGAGCCGGAATCATGGCTAGTCGCAGCGTGGTTCAGGACGCCGTCGATACCCAGCGCGCGATCGAAATGATCCGGCTGGGGGCGCGGATGCAGATGCTCGAAGCCGAGACAGGGCTTTCGCGTGAGCGTCTGCTGCGTCTTTACAAGGAGGTGCGCGGGGAGTCCCCTCCCAAGGGCATGCTGCCGTTTTCGACCGACTGGTTCATGAGCTGGCAGCAGAACATCCACGCTTCGCTCTATCTGGGTTTCTATGACTTCCTGAGCGAGAACGCCGGGATGGATGGGCTTGCTGCGATTCTCTCGGCGTTCCGGATGTATCTGGATCACTGTGAGCAGCACCAGCTCGATGTCGTGCTGAGCCTGACCCGGGCCTGGACTCTGAATCGATTCTTCGATGCGAAGATGCTCCAGCGCACGACCTGCACCTGCTGTGGCGGGCGCTTCGTTGCCCATGCGTTCGATCCGACCCACGACTACGTTTGTGGTCTCTGTCACATGCCTTCGCGCGCTGGCAAGACGCGCCGCGCCGCCTTGGCGAGTGCGCCCGCTGAGGCCGATTGAGCCTTCTTTGCCGCATTCCGCGTTGCTGCCTGCATCAAAGGTTCTTGACCCCTTTTGTGCCTTTCGGGCTTCTGCTAAGGGCGGATCGGCGCTGATCGCATGACTGCGGTCAGCTTAAGTTTCCCGTCCCGGTGCCGATACGATTACAGTAGCGGCTTTGCGCCGCATCGCGAAACAGGGGAAGGTCGGGCATGTTTTTGATCATCGGCTATGTGGTGGCTTTGGCGGCCGCATTGGGTACATATGCGATCCACGGCAGCCTTGCCGCGCTGTGGGTGCCTGCCGAGTATGGAGCGATCATCGGCCTGATGGTCGGCGCCTTCATCGCCAGCAACGGTTCGAAGACGATCAAGGCGACCCTAGGCGCAATCCCCTCGATCTTCAAAGGATCGATGTACAACAAGGCGATGTACATGGATCTGCTCGCGATGCTCTACGAGATCCTGGCCAAGGTGCGCAAGGAAGGTTTGATGTCGATCGAGAGCGACGTCGAGAATCCCGAGAGCAGCTCGATCTTTGGCAAATACCCGAGCGTGACGGCCGATCACCATGCGACCGAGTTCCTGACCGACTATCTGCGGATGATGGTCGGCGGCAATCTGAACGCCTTTGAGATCGAAAACCTGATGGACATGGAGATCGAGACTCATCACGAGGAGGCTCATGCTCCCGCGCACGCGGTCGCCAAGACCGCCGACGCTCTGCCGGCTTTCGGTATCGTCGTTGCGGTGATGGGGGTTGTGAACGTGATGGGCTCGGTTGGCGAGCCTCCGGCCGTGCTGGGCAAGATGATCGGCGGAGCACTGGTCGGGACTTTTCTCGGCATCCTGCTCTCCTATGGTTTCATCTCACCGATCGCGAGCCAGCTCGAGCTCAAGGTCGAGGAGGGCGCGAAGATCTTCCAGTGCATCAAGGTCGTGCTGCTGGCCAGCATGAACGGCTATGCACCTCAAGTCGCGATCGAGTTTGGGCGCAAAGTGCTTTTCTCGTCCGACCGGCCGAGCTTTGCCGAGCTGGAAACCGAGATCAAGAACCGCAAGAAGTGATCGATTCCAGAATGACGGTGAACGCGGCGAGTGCAAATGGCTGAAGCAACCCAGCAACCTATTGTTGTCAAGAAGATCAAGAAGGGCGGGGGCGGCGCGCACGGGGGCGCGTGGAAGCTCGCCTATGCCGACTTCGTGACTGCGATGATGGCCTTCTTCCTGTTGATGTGGCTGCTCGGTTCGACGACCCAGGCTGACCTGAAAGGCATCGCTGAATACTTCGAGTCGCCGCTCAAAGTGTCGATGTCGGGAGGCAGCGGCTCGGGCGATGCGACTTCGCTGATCCCCGGTGGCGGCGAGGATCTGACCCGCACCGTCGGCCAGGTTGCCCGTTCCGATACGCCCTCGCATCAGAAGAGGATGAAGGCCGCGCAGGTCGATCCCGCCAGCCTGGAGAAGGCCGAGCGGGCAAAATTCGAGGAAGCCAAGCGGAAAATCGAAGCGCTGATCGAAGCGAATCCGACGCTGCGTCAATTCAAGAATCAGCTCCTCCTCGATATCACCAGCGAAGGCTTGAGAATCCAGATTGTCGACGAGCGGAACCGGCCGATGTTCGACTCGGGGGCCGCGACTCTGAAGAGCTATACCCGCGAGATACTCCATGCGGTTGCGATCTCGCTCAACGACATCGACAACCGGATCAGTCTCTCTGGGCATACTGACGCGACGCCCTATGCGGGGGGGGACAAGGGCGTCGGCAATTGGGAACTCTCGGCCGATCGGGCCAACGCCAGCCGGCGCGAGATGGTTTTTGCGGGACTGGCGGAGGCCAAGATCGCGCGCGTGGTCGGCCTCGCTGCGACGGTTCCTATCGACGTCAAAAATCCCTATGCTGCAATCAACCGGCGGATCAGTATCGTCGTGATGAACCGGCACACCGAAGAGATGCTGGCCCAGTCTGGCCAGACTCTGGACAAGGATGCGAAGACAAACCCGACAGAAGGTGCAGCGAATGACTCAGGGGAGGCAAGCTCCGAGCTGCCTGCCCTGCCGACTGCAAAGAAGCCCTGATCTCGTGGCGAGGCTGTTCGAGCCCGGTGGGCGTCTGAATACAAATGGGGGAGCCGTGCAAATTGATCTGAGCCAGTTTCATCAGATATTCCGGGGTGAGGCCGAAATGCTTCTCGCCCGCATCGATGCGAGTCTGAGTTCGCTCGAACCCGAAAGAGCCGATCCGGACCTGACCGAGACGGTCTTCCGTTCCGCGCATACGCTCAAAGGGGCCGCCGCAGCGCTTGCGCTCGACGATATCCGCGATCTGGCTCTGGCGCTTGAGCGCGCCTTTGCCTCCCGAACAGGGGGCTCGGTCGGCGAGGCCTTGTTGCAGGCTGCCACCACGGCGACCCTGTTGATGCGCGAAATGCTCTGCGAACTGGGCCGGAGCAGCGATCCGCTGCGCGCCGTGGCAAGCCAGGCGCGCGATCATCTGACCCGGTTTGCGGCGCCGGGCGATCTCGAAGCGGGGACTCTGCCGGAGGCGGCCAGCGGCGCTTCAGTTCGCTGCCAGGAGGCTCTGCGATGAGCGATTTCCCGAAAAAGCCGGCGCCCGGATTGCCTCAAACGCCTTCCCGGCCCACGCCGACGAGACCCTCTGTTGCGCCCGCGAGTTCGACGTTTCCCAGCCGGACTGCGACGACTCCGGCGCGACCGACCTCTTCGCTGACGCGACCAGTGGTGCCCGCCGCGCGCGCTTCGACGACGGTCGATTCGGGGGCCAAGGCCCGCGCGGCGATCTATGAGAACCTGCGCCGGATAGATCCCGGGGAGCGCGAATTCCTGTTCACACAGAAAGATTTCGAACGCGTGCGCGCGCTGATCTACAAGCACGCCGGAATCTCGCTGTCTCCGATCAAGCAGGACATGGTCTATAGCCGGCTCGCTCGTCGCCTGAGGGCGAGGGGGGATAAGTGCTTCGCCGACTACCTGGACAAGCTCGAATCGACCCACGATGCCAAGGAGTGGGAAGAATTCGTCAATTCGCTGACGACCAACCTGACCTCGTTCTTCCGCGAAGCTCATCACTTCGATGTGCTGGTCGATTTTCTGCGCAAGAGCGACTCACACCGTCCGGTCAAGATCTGGTGCTGCGCGGCATCCACCGGCGAGGAGCCCTATTCGATCGCGATTTCTGCCTGTGAGGCCTATGGCTCCCTGAATCCGCCGGTGCAGATCATCGCCAGCGATCTCGATACCAACGTGCTCGCCCAGGGAGAGCGCGGCGTCTATGGCCTGGACCGGATAGACAGGATGTCGGCCGAGAGGGTACAGAAGTACTTCCTCAAAGGCACAGGAGATCAGGCGGGCAAGGTCAGGGTCAGACCGGAGCTGCAGAGGCTGTTGAGCTTTCGTCAGGTCAATCTGCTTGAATCGTCCTGGCCCGTGCAGGGGCCTCTCGACGTGATCTTCTGCCGCAACGTGATGATCTATTTCGACAAGCCGACCCAGTACACGATCCTCAAGCGTTTTGTTCCGCTGCTGCGCCCGGAAGGTCTGATGTTCGCCGGTCACTCGGAGAACTTCATCCATGCCGCCGATCTCTTCCGCTCCCAGGGCCGCACCGTCTATGTGCGGGCCGATCGCAAGCCGGGCTGAGTCCGAAGGTTCAAATGGCCATCAAGGTTCTAGTTATCGACGATTCGGCGCTGATGCGCAAGGTGCTGACCGAGATCATCAACAATGGAGATGGACTCGAAGTGGTCGGCTCAGCCGCCGATGCGGCGAGCGCCGATGCGCTGATCCGCCGCCTCGAGCCCGATGTCGTGACGCTCGATGTCGAAATGCCCGGCGAGAATGGCCTGGTTTTCCTCGAACGCCTGATGCGCGAGCGCCCTCTGCCCGTGCTGATGATCTCGGGCCACACCGAGCGGGGCTCGGACAACGCCTTCAAGGCCCTGGAACTCGGGGCCGTCGATATTGTCTGCAAGCCGAGATTTTCGCTGCGCGGGCTGAAGCCGCAGAGCGAAGAAATCTGCGAGAAGATACGCGCAGCCTTTCTGGCTCGGCTCAATCAGAAAAAGAGGCTTGAATTGAATTCCCGGAGTGCCGGAGTTGTTGCCGCACCGACCCTTCCGGCCGCGGGGCTGGAGAGTGGTGTGTTGCGTGAAAAGTTGGTTTTGGTTGGGGCTTCGACCGGGGGAACCGAAGCGATCAAGGATTTTCTGACCACGCTGCCGGCCGACATGCCCGGAATCCTGATCGTCCAGCACATGCCCGAGATGTTTACCGGCTCCTTTGCGCGCCGGCTCGACGGCTTGTGCAAGCTGCACGTCAAGGAGGCCGAGAGCGGCGAGCGGGTTCAGCCAGGAAACGTCTACCTCGCTCCGGGCCATTCGCATCTGGCGGTCAAGCGAAGCGGCGGCAGCTATTTCTGTGAACTTCTGAAAACCGAGCCGGTCAACCGCCACCGTCCCTCGGTTGATGTGCTATTTCATTCCGCTGCGCGTCAGGTCGGAGCCAACGGGCTTGGCGTGATCCTGACCGGGATGGGCAAGGACGGCGCCCAGGGCATGTTGGCGATGCGCCAGGCCGGGTGCTGGAACATCGGCCAGGATCAGGCCAGTTGCGTCGTCTACGGGATGCCGCGCGAGGCCTGGATGATTGGCGCTGTCGACGAACAGGCTCCGCTGGCAGAGATCGCGCAGAGAGTGGTCAACCGCTTGCGCCTGCCTTCACGCAAGAGCGTTTAGCGCGCGTCGCACCGGCGACACAGAGGAAAGTATGGAAACCCAAGTCAGCCTGCACGATGGCAAGGCCGTGATGAAGCTCGCGGGCCGTTTCGATTTCAACGCGCACCGCGAATACCGCGAGGCGCTCGAACGCCTGAGCGCCTTGCCCGAGAACTCCGACTTCGTCGTCGATCTGGCCGAGGTCAGCTATCTCGACAGTTCGGCCCTGGGTATGCTGTTGCTGCTGCGCGACCGCGCCCGGCATGCGAACAAATCGGTCACGCTCTCGGGCGTCAAGGGCACGGTCCGTCAAGTCCTGGAAATCGCGAACTTTTCGAAGATGTTCGCGATCACCGAATAGCGCGAGTCTTCTCTCAGCGCTCTTCCCTCAGTGCTTCCCATTCGTCGATCAACAGCTGCAGCGATTGCGTGCCCCGGTACTCGTTGCAGGAGAGCCTGAACGCGACACGCAGTTGTTCGGGGGCCGGATCGCTGTGGCGGAAGCGGATCGCTTCGAAGCGCGCATCGCCCTTCCTGAGCGTCAGCTTTACATGCTGGTCTTTGAGCAGGCGCTGATCCTCGACTTCGAACTCGTCGGCGAAAACCGGTGCCGGGAAGCCCTGGCCCCAGATTCCCCGCTCGAGAAGGTGGGCCGCTTCCAGCGTCATCTCGTGCATGGCGAGTGCGCCGTCGGTCTCGAGCAGCGGGTCGAAGAGGGCTGGGTCGGCGGATTCGGCGATCACGTCGATGAAGGTCCGGGCGAAGCGCGCGAAATCGGTTTCCCTGATCGTGATTCCGGCCGCCATCGCGTGTCCGCCGAAGGCGAGCAAAAGTCCGGGTTCGCGTTTGCTGACGAGATCGAGCGCATCGCGCAGATGGATCCCGGCGATCGAGCGGCCCGATCCTTTGAGCAGTCCGCCCTCGGCGCGGGCGAAGGCGATGACCGGGCGTTTGCGCTGCTCCTTGATCCGCCCGGCGAGGATTCCGATCACCCCCTGGTGCCAGTCGGGGTCGAACAGCGCCAGCGCGCGGGCCTCCCCGATGTCCATACGCGAGAGCATCGTTTCGGCCTGCTCGCGCATCTGTTGCTCGATGCCGCGTCTCTCCTGATTCAAGGTGTCGAGTTCGCGGGCGATCGCCAGTGCCCGGCGCGCGTCGTCAGTGACGAGGCACTCGATGCCCAGGGACATGTCGGCGAGGCGGCCGGCCGCGTTCAAACGTGGGCCAAGGGCAAAACCCAGATCGAAAGTCGTCGCCGAAGCCGGATCGCGGCCGGCCGCCGCGAACAGCGCCAGGATGCCTGGCTGGACGCAGCGCTTGCGCATCCGGGCGATGCCCTGGTGGACGAGCAGACGGTTGTTGTGATCGAGTTTGACGACGTCGGCGACGGTGCCGAGCGCGACGAGATCGAGCAGATCGACGAGCCGGGGCTCGGGCCTCTGTGCGAAATGGCCCCGGGTTCTGAGCTCGGCGCGCAAGGCCATCAGCGTATAGAACATCACGCCGACGCCGGCGAGGTGCTTGCTCGGAAAATCGCAGCCAGGCTGATTCGGGTTGACGATCGCGGTCGCGTCGGGAAGCGTGTCGCCGGGCAGGTGGTGGTCGGTGACCAGGGTCTTGATGCCGAGGCGGCGCGCCGTGGCGACGCCCTCGACGCTGGCGATGCCGTTGTCGACGGTGATCAGCAGCTTGGGATGGCGCAGAGCGGCCTGCTCGACGATGGACGGCGTTAGCCCGTAGCCATCCTCGATGCGTCGGGGAACCAGATAGTCGACTTTTGCCCCCATCGCCCGCAAGCCGCGCAGGCCGACCGCACAGGCGGTCGCTCCGTCGCAGTCGTAGTCGGCGACGATCAGCATCGGCTCTTCTGCGGTGATCGTGTCGGCGAGCAGCTTTGCCGCCTCGGCGAGGCCTTTCATTGCCGTGGGCGGGAGCAAGGCCTTGAGTTCGTAGTCGAGCTCGGCGGCGTTCTCGACGCCGCGGGCGGCATAGAGCCTGGCCAGAAGCGGAGGCGTTCCGGCCTCGGTCAGGCGGGTGAAGGCGGTGCGAGCGGGCGTTCGGGTGGTGATGCGACTCATTTTTCAGGTCCGGATCAGTTGCCGGGAAAGCGGGGCAGGGCGGCGCCAGAACGCGAAGCGCCGCGACGCGATCGCGAGTTCGGGCCCGCCCGCGCGCAGAGGGGCGCTGATTTCGAGGCGGACACCCCGACGGCGCAGCACGTCGCGCAGCGGCGCGAAGAGCCGCGCTTCGAGCGAGAGCAGCGCGGCGAGCCAGGCCTCGCAATCCGAGTACAGCACAGGCTGTTCGAGTTCTTCGATCAGGATCACCAGCTCATCTGCGCCGGAGTTCAAGGCTTCGCCCAGGCGCGCGAGCGGCAGGGCGAAGCTGCCGGCCAGCTTTGCCGCGCCGTGGCCGCTCAGCGAGTCGGCGACGACGAGAGGCCGGGGGGCTGCCGCAGGCTCGGGAGTCGCTCCCTGGCCCCAGAACCATAGGCGGTTGATCGCGGGAAGGCCAGACTCTTCGCGGCGCGCATTGAGCGCGCTCTCGTGCAGCGCGATCTCGACTTCACCGGCAATCCTGAGCCATTCGCGCTCGTCCTCCCCTTCGGGCAGGAAGTAGGAGAGGGGACGGCCGGCCGCGTCGATCAGCGGCGCGAAGCGGATCCGGGAAGCTGTCGTGAGGCGCAGATAGCCGCGCTCGGGGCTGGCCATATGAAATTCGCCGTGGCCCGCGAGGGTTGCGCGCATCAGGCGCTCTAGATCCTGAGCCTCTTCCTGCGTAATCTTCAAGGCTTGCGCCGGGTTCAGCACCAAGTGCTCGCCGGCAAAGGACAGATTGACCGGGTCGGCGCAGAGCCAGTTCTCGCCGGGGCGCGGGCAGGGGCTGCCGGGCTCGCCCGCAGCGCGCAAGGCGGCCGCTCCGGCATCGAGCGCGAGCGCGCGCGAGAAGGCGCGTGCGGCGTCCGCTTCTGTCTGTCCTGTCTCGTGGCTGCGGGCGAGCAGCCACGCAAGAGAAGGGAGCTCCACGGAGTCCAGGCCGGGAATCGAGGTCGTGGAGAGGGGCGAGGTGGGCCAGAACAGGCCGGGCGCGACGAGGCGGATGTGCATTTACATTGCGGAACAAGGTTTTCCCGCTCGGCGGGCTGTCGAGTGTAACATGCGGGGCAACATGAAATTCGAACTCCTGATCGGCCTGCGCTATGTGCGCGCCCGCCGCCGCTCCGACGGTGGCAATCGCTTCATCTCCTTTATCTCGATGGTGTCGATGCTGGGCATCGCGCTCGGCGTCGCGGCGCTGATTGTCGTGCTCTCGGTCATGAACGGCTTCCAGCGCGAGCTCCGAACCCGCATCCTGGGCGTCGCCGCCCATGCCGAAGTCGTCTCCTATGAAGGCGATCTCGCCAACTGGCAGACTCCGCTTGAAGTCGCGCTCCACCATCCCGGAGTGCGCGCCGCCGCGCCCTACGTCCAGCAGCAGGGCATGCTCGCCGAAGGCGGCACGGTTCGCGGCGCCGTCGTGCGCGGCATATTGCCCGAAGAGGAGGCGAAGGTCGCCGACATCGGCCAGCACATGAAGGCGGGCAGCATGGACATGCTCAAGCCCGGCGAGTTCGGCATCGTGCTTGGCTCCGAACTGGCCAAGGCGCTCGGCGTTATCCCCGGCCAGAAAGTGATGCTGTTCGCGCCGACCGGCATCTTCACTCCGGTGGGCATGCAACCGCGTTCCAAGCAGTTCACGGTCGTTGGCATCTTCGATGTCGGAATGTTCGAATTCGACGGCGGCCTCGCGCTGATCCATATGCAGGATGGCCAGGCTCTGTACCGGATGGGTTCCAGCGTCTCGGGCGTGCGCCTTCTGCTCGATGACATGAACGCGGCGCCGCGCATCGCCCGCGAGCTGATGCCCAAACTCGACAGCTCGATCGGCGTCGTGGACTGGACGAAGAGCCATGCGAACTTCTTCCGTGCCGTGCAGATCGAGAAGAACGTGATGTTCATCATCCTGTCGCTGATCGTCGCGGTCGCCGCTTTCAACATCGTCTCGACTCTGGTGATGGCGGTCCAGGACAAGCGGGCCGATATCGCGATCCTGCGCACGCTGGGCGCGACGCCGGCTTCCGTGATGGCGATCTTCGTGATGCAGGGCGCGCTGATGGGGCTGATCGGTCTGGGCATCGGCGTCGTAGGGGGCGTGCTGCTGGCTCTGAACATCAGCACGATCGTGCCCTTCATCGAACACGTCTTCGGCATCCAGTTCCTCGCCAAGGACGTCTATTTCATCTCCGAACTGCCTTCCCAGCTGATCTGGAGCGATGTGACAACGATTACCGCGGTGGCTTTCGTGCTGACCCTGGTAGCCACTCTGTATCCGAGCTGGCGCGCTTCGCGTGTCAACCCGGCCGAGGCTCTGCGTTATGAATGATGTTCCGGTGATTTCGTGTTCCGGCCTTGCCCGGCGCTATGGCAGGGCCGACCATACGGTCGATGTGCTGAGCGATGTCTCGCTCGACGTCGCGCGGGGCGAGAGCATCGCGATCGTCGGCGCTTCCGGCTCCGGCAAGAGCACACTGCTGCACCTGCTCGGCGGGCTCGACGCGCCGACCGAAGGGAAGGTCAGTCTGCTCGGCGAGGATTTCTCGTCGCTGACCGAAGCTGAACGCGGTCGGCTGCGCAACCGCTCGCTCGGTTTCGTCTATCAGTTCCACCATCTGCTTCCCGAGTTCTCGGCGCTCGAAAACGTCGCGATGCCGCTGTTCATTCGCCGGATGAAGCGCTCCGACGCGCTTGCCAAGGCCGCCGCGATGCTTGCTTCGGTCGGTTTGAGCCACCGCCTCGAACACGCGCCGGGAGAGCTCTCCGGCGGCGAGCGGCAGCGCGCTGCGATCGCCCGGGCTCTGGTCACCGAACCGGCCTGCTTGCTCGCCGACGAGCCGACCGGCAATCTCGATCGGCAGACCGCCGAGAACGTGTTCGATCTGATGCTGGATCTGCGCCACAGATTGGGCACCAGCGTCATCATCGTGACCCACGATCCTCTGCTCGCGGCGCGCGCCGACCGGCAACTGAGTCTCGCGGACGGACGACTGGTCTGATCTCGTCGGGCCGGCGTGGCGCAATGCCTCGCCGGAGCGAGGCGGGGCCGCGACAATCCGGTCCTCATGCCTCCCGTCGTTCTCGCTTCGCTGCCGTTCTGCCTCGGCATCTATTGGCTGCAGTGCCAGGCCGAATTGCCGCCGCTGTGGCCTGCCGCCTTGCCACTTTCCCTCGCCGTGCCGCTGTGCGCCTTCTTCTGGCGTCGCCGGCCAGCGCTGGCGAGGATTTTGCTGATCCTCTCTTTCCTCGTTGGTGGAGCTGGCTGGGCGATCTGGCGCGCCGAACTCAGACTGCCCGACCGGCTCAGCGCGGAACTCGAAGGTCGCGATCTGATCGTCGAAGGCCGGGTCGAGGGACTGCCGAGGTGGAGCGAGCGCTCGACTTCGTTTCAGTTCGAGGTGCTGAAAGCCGAGCCCGGAGTCCCGAGCCGTTTGCTGCTGGCGGTCTATGGTTCGAGCCGCGGTGGGCGGCTCTCGCCTCATCCGGGCGAGCGCTGGCGCTTCGCGGTGCGGCTCAAGCGCCCTCATGGAACGCTCAATCCACACGGCGCGGATTTCGAGGCCTGGATGTTCAGCCAGGGACTCGGTGCGAACGGCTACGTCAGGCAAGCTCCGCCGCCGCTGCGCCTCGCGGCCGGACCGGAGGGCTTGGCCGCGCGCGTGGACCGGCTCCGCGAAGCGGTACGCGAAAGCATCGTCAGGGCTCTTCCCGAGTCGCGCTGGCAAGCCTTGCTCGTCGCTCTGGCCGTCGGTGATCAGCGCGGAGTGCCGGCCGACCAGTGGCGGCTCTTCGCGCGGACCGGGATCACCCACCTCGTTTCGATTTCCGGACTTCACGTCGTGATCTGGGCCGTCATCGTCGGCGCGCTGGTCGCGGCGCTCTGGCGCAGGGTTCCCGCCCTGGCCTTGCGCCTTCCCGCCCAGCAGGCGGGCGCTTTGCTGGGCGTCGTCGCTTCCCTGATCTACTGCGCTCTGGCGGGCTGGGGCGTTCCGGCCCAACGCTCGCTGCTGATGCTCGCCGTCGCAGCGGCAGCCCGCTTCGGCTGGCGCAAGCTGAGCCCGGCGAGCTCGCTGGGCCTGGTGCTGCTCGTCGTGCTGGTCCGCGATCCGTGGGCCGTGTCCGGCAAGGGCTTCTGGCTCTCCTTCGGCGCGGTCGCATTGCTGCTGTGTTCGGGGCTGGGGCGGCTCAAGCGTGAATCGGCGCTGTCCGGCTGGCTCCGGGCCCAGTGGGCGATGCTGCTCGGGATGCTGCCGGCCCTGCTGGCGCTGACCGGTCAGGTGTCGCTGGTCGCGCCGCTCGCGAACGCGGTCGCGATTCCGGTCGTCACGATGCTTGTGCTGCCCCTCGTGCTCGGCTTCGTGCTGCTGCCCTGGACGCCTCTGCTGGATCTGGCCTCCCTCGTGTTCGATGTCCTCGCCAGTGGGCTGGAGGTGCTCGCCCGTCCGCAATGGGCGGTCTGGCAGCCTCCCGCGCCACCGGCCCTGCTGCTGTTGGTCGCTGGCTTTGCCGCGATCTGGCTCCTGCTGCCGCGCCGCATTCCCGGCAAGGCTGCGGCCTGGGCCTTGCTGTTGCCCCTCGCGCTCTGGCCGGTCGCTCGCCCTGCATTCGGCCAATTCGAGCTGACCCTGCTCGATGTCGGTCAGGGTCTGGCCGCCCATGTCCGCACCCGGACGCATGATCTCGTCTTCGATGCCGGCCCTTCTTACGGTGGCGGCAGCGATGCCGGTCAGAGCATCCTCGTTCCCTATCTGCGCGGCGAGGGGGCGATGCCGCTCGATGCGTTGGTGATCAGCCATTACGACTCGGATCATTCGGGGGGAGCTGTGAGTGTCGTCGATGCGATCGGTGCGCGCCGCCTGATCGGCTCGGTCGAGGCGGGCGACGCGCGGCTCGCTCTGGGCGGGCGGCGAGTCGAGCCCTGCCGGCGCGGTCAGAGCTGGGACTGGGACGGAGTCCGCTTCGCGATCCTGAACCCCGAAGCGGGAGCGGCGCTTGCGAAGAACGGCAACACGACTTCCTGTGTGATGAAGGTCTCGACTGCTTCCGGCTCGGTATTCCTCGCGGCCGATGCGGATCTGGCTGCCGAAGCCGGGATGCTTGCCGCCGGCGCGCTGGCTCCGACGACGGTGCTCGTCGCGCCTCACCACGGCTCGCATACCTCGTCGGGCGCTGAGTTCATCACCGCGTTGTCGCCGCGCTGGGTGCTGTACTCGGTCGGCTACCGCAACCGCTTCGGCCATCCCCACGCGGAAGTCGCCGAGCGCTACCGCCTCGCTGGTGCGCGCGCGTTGCGCACCGACCGCGACGGCGCGCTGCGTTTTGCCTTTGGCGCCCGCGTCGAGCTGGTCGCGCGCTGGCGGCAGGTCGCCAGGCGCTACTGGCAGACCGAGTGGCTTGAAACAGCGCCGCATTAGGGCGCTTATACTCTGCGGTTTCCCGGCACTGGTTCGATATGAAGACGATCATCGCCTGCGACATTCATGGCATCCATGCCGAGCTCCGGGCGCTGTGCGCTCCGCTCGGCGAAGCTCTGACTTTTCTGTCCCCATGGGAGGGCGAGGGCTGCCCGTTCGCGAGCGAAGCGCTGGCCCATCAGGCGCTGATTGCGGAGCGCGGAATCGAAACCTATGCGGACAGGATTGCGGAATGCGCCGCAGGCGAGCCGGTTTTTCTGATCGCGTTCAGCGTCGGCGCGACCGCCGCCTGGCTCCACGCCTGCTCGGGCGAGGCTCATCCGGAGAGCGCTGCGGTGTTGTTCTACGGTTCGCGAATCCGCGAGCACGCGCAGCGCGTGCCGAAGTTTCCGGTCGAAGCGATCTTCGCCGAGCGTGAAGCCTCGTTCGAGCCCGCAGCGCTCGTCGCCGCGCTCAAGCGCGAGAGGGTTCGCTGCGCGATCGTGCCGGGCACGGCCCACGGCTTCATGAACCCGTGCTCAGTGAATTTCGTCCCCGATCTCGCCGACCGCTGGGTTGGCGAGATCGGCAAACGGCTCGATGCCTGGAGTGCGCATCAGGGCTTGTGAGCAGTCCGCCGCGCAGGCGGCGGACGCATCAGGACTCAGCCGAAGTTGCCGGTATCCACCCATTCGGCCGAGATCAGCGACCACCAGTCCACGGCCAGACCTTTGAGCACATAGTCATAGGGAAGCCAGCCGTAGCCGCCATCTCCCCAGCCCGTGCCCCAGGAGTTGCGGATCAGCAGCGCGCCGGTCGTCGGAGCCGCGCCGGCGTTGGTGTTCTTGATCTGGATCGTGTCGTCGTAGCCGGCGACGACGACCGCGTGGCCGCCGACGATCTTGTCGGCCGCGGTCGGGAAGGGGATCGCGCCGTGGTTCGCGACGTTCGCCTGAGTGTAAGAGCTATAGACCGTGAAGCCGAAGAAGGCCGGAAGTCCCGCGGCCAGATTGGTCTTGATCTTGGTCAGCAGCGCGGTTTTGCTGGTTCCGGACGGATCGAGGCGGTAGTACTTCAGGGCCTGATAGTTGCTGCCGAAAGCGTACAGAAAGGCGCTGGGCTCGAGGTCGAATTTGCTGACGTCGTAAGGCCAGTAGCTTTCGGGCGGCACCCCGAACAACACCAACGCTTCCATCGTGCTGCGCAGATAGGCTCCGGTGTCACCGGTCCATTGGAGCAGGTTGCGGGTGCTCTTGTACAGGAAGAGGCGAGAAGCGTCGATATGCTTGCCGTAGGCGCGGCGCTCGAAGTATTCGAGCAAACCGACTCCGGCGTTCGCGGTGCAGGAACCCAGGCTCTTCTGGTCTTCGATCGGCGAGAACCAGGCGCGCAGGTCAACGCTGGCCGGCAGCGCGGCCGGAGCCACCTTGACCTTGTTGAGCAGGTTTTTGACGCGAGTGTCTTCCGGCGTGTAGTCCTTGATGCTGGGCAGGTCACGCATCCAGCCAAAACTGACCGGTTCTGTCGATTCAGACATGAACATCTCCTTTGTTGAGGGGCTCCATCGAGGAGCGGAGCATGCTTCCCGTTCCCTGCCTTGGCAAGGGGAACGCACGCTCTCCGTTGGATGGGGCTGACCGAGTTTTACGATAGGCTCCTTTCCGGGTTATGCAAGCGGGATGGCTGGTGGCCGGGCTGGCTCTTGGCGAGGGCGGTGATAGACTGAATGATCGCCTGACGCCGGAGGTGGAACGTGTGCTCAGCTCTCAGAAGCGGGTTAGGAGATGCGGTCATCGCGCACTCATACCGCGAGCGGAGTGTGCTGTGCGCGGATCCGCACGGCCTGCACCGGATGGCCTTTGTCGAGTGGGGCGCTCCGGACAATCCCCGGGTGCTGATCTGTGTCCACGGTCTGACGCGCAACGGCCGTGATTTCGACGATCTGGCCCGGGCGATGGCCTCCGACTACCGGGTGCTGTGCCCGGACATCGTCGGGCGAGGGCGCAGCGGCTGGCTGCCGGCCGGAACCCATTACGTCGTGCCCCAATATGTCTCCGACATGATGGTGCTGATCGCCCGCAGCGGTGCCGAAACCGTCGATTGGGTCGGCACTTCGCTAGGCGGACTGATCGGCATCGCGATCGCCTCCCAGCCCCTGTCACCGATAGGCCGCCTCGTGCTCAACGATATCGGCCCCGAACTGAGCGCCGAATCCCTGCACCGGATTGCCCAGTACCTGGGTTTGGCGCCGGTCTTTGCCGATCGCGGGCAGGCCGAGCAATACATCAGGATGACCGGCGCATCGTTCGGCAAGCTCTCCGATGCGCAGTGGCGGCACCTGACCGACTATTCGATCCGCCCCCATGTCGGCGGAGGGTGCGAGCTTCGTTACGATCCCGCGATCGGATCGGCTTTCCGCTCGGCGCTGCAGAAGCACGACATCGAGCTGTGGCCGCTCTGGGAGGCCATCAGTGTGCCGACCCTGGTTCTGCGTGGGGCTGAGTCAGACCTGCTGAGCGTCGATACGCTTGAGCGGATGAAGACGAGCGGCCCGCGGCCTGAAGTTGTCGAGTTCGCCGGAGTCGGGCACGCTCCGGTCCTGATGGATTTCGAGCAGATCGAACCGGTACGGGATTTTCTGTTGCAGGTTTGAAAAAATCACTGCCTTTGCGGCGTCTTTTTGATCCAGATGGAGCACGAAAGCGCGCTGTTGTGGCTTACTGATGCGTTCCCGGGCGCAGGTTTCGCCGGCCCGGGTTCGGGCCAATCGTGCTCAAGGCACGGCGGATCCGAAGCATTCCCGGGCGTTTGTTGCCCCGTCGAAAAGCCTCCCCCAAGGCGTTCTGAGGAAACAAGATCATGGCTCACCCTCTTGCCGGCAAGCCGGCTCCCAGCGAAGTTCTGACCGATATCCCTGCGTTGCTCGCCGCCTATGCCAGCACCGTGCCGGACGTCAATGTGCCGACGCAGCGTGTCGCTTTCGGCACCAGCGGTCACCGCGGCAATGCTTTTGCCGGCAGCTTCAACGAAGCGCACATCCTCGCGATCACCCAGGCGGTTTGCGAATACCGCGCCAAGCAGGGCATCAACGGTCCGCTCTACCTGGGCAAGGACACTCACGCGCTGTCCGGCCCCGCGCAGAAGAGCGCGATCGAAGTGCTCGCCGCGAACGGAGTCGATACCCGGATCCAGGAGGATGACGGCTATACGCCGACCCCGGTGATCTCGCGCGCGATCCTCGTCTACAACCGCGATAACGAAGGCCCACGCGCCGACGGCATCGTGATCACGCCTTCGCACAACCCGCCCCAGGACGGCGGCATCAAGTACAACCCGCCGCACGGCGGTCCGGCCGACACCGACATCACCGGCTGGGTCGAAGCGCGCGCCAATGAACTGCTGGCCGACGGCAACCGCGGCGTCAAGCGCCTGCCTTACGCTGAGGCGCTGTCCGCGCCGACGACGCACCAGGAAGACTTCGTGATGCCCTATGTCCGCGATCTGGGGTCGGTCATCGACTTCGACGCGATCCGCGCGGCGAAGCTGAAGATCGGCGTCCACCCGCTGGGCGGCGCCGCGGTCGCGTACTGGAAGCCGATCGCCGAGACTTATGGCCTGGACATCGAGGTCGTGAACGCGGCCGTCGATCCGGCTTTCTCGTTCATGACACTCGATCACGACGGCAAGATCCGGATGGACTGCTCCAGCCCCTACGCGATGGCGAGCCTCGTCGCGCTCAAGGACAAGTTCGACATCGCCTGGGGCAACGACGCTGACGTCGACCGTCACGGCATCGTCACCCCCTCGGTCGGCCTGCTCAATCCGAACCACTACCTCGCGGTCGCGATCAACTACCTGTTGACCCACCGTCCGCAGTGGCCGGCGACGGCCGCGGTCGGCAAGACCCTGGTCTCGTCGGCGCTGATCGACCGTGTCGTCGGCGGTCTTGGCCGCAAGTTCCTCGAAGTGCCGGTCGGCTTCAAGTGGTTCTCGGGCGGCCTGTTCGAGGGCAGCTTCTGCTTTGGCGGCGAGGAGAGCGCCGGAGCGTCCTTCCTGCGCCGCGATGGCTCGGTCTGGACCACCGACAAGGACGGCATCATCCTGGGCCTGCTCGCGGCCGAGATCACCGCGGTGACCGGCAAGGATCCGGGCGTCCATTACCAGGAGCTGGCCGCGAAGTACGGCGCGCCGTTCTACACGCGGATCGACGCGGCCGCGACGCCGGCCCAGAAGGCCGCGTTCAAGAGCCTGACCGGCGAGAAGGTCGCTGCCTCGACTCTGGCCGGGGACGCGATCACCGCGAGGCTGACCCGTGCGCCGGGCAATGATGCGCCGATCGGCGGTCTGAAAGTGACGACCGCGAACGGCTGGTTCGCGGCCCGTCCGTCCGGCACCGAGGACATCTACAAGGTCTATGCGGAGAGCTTCGTCAGCGCCGAGCATCTGCAGAAAATCGTCGAGGAAGCCCAGCAGATCGTCACCGACGCGCTGGCCTGATCCTTCCTCTGCGCCATCAAAAAGCCCGGCCTTGCGCCGGGCTTTTTTGGGTCCGGCTAATGCGGTGGGGGCTTCATCTTTTTCTGATGGTTTTTCCAATAACTGCACAAAAATCCTCAATTCGGAAATTTTTGCACCATCTGTATGGAATTTTGTGATAATTCGTAAATCCTTTGTTCCCCTATCCTCCGCCGGAAAATCGGCCTTTCCCGATGTCCAAGTCATTTTTTGTTCGACTGCCCGCGCTGATGCGCGGGCTTTGTCTTTCCCTGCTGCTGTTCGCGGCATTCCTCTCTTCAGCCAACGCGGCGGTGACGGCGGGACTCCTCGATTTCAACAGCGGGTCTGTTGGAGGGGCAGTCTCCAGCCAGAATTCGCTTAACTTCATAGGGTCAGGGTGGTTCTACGACAACGGGACTGCGATGGTCATAAGCGGGAATGGGGCGTTCATCATTCCAGGAACGGTTACAAGTTATCAGGCGGCATCAAGCACTGGTCCCGGCACAAGTTCAAACCCGGGCATCATCAAGGTCGCCAGCACAGGCGATGCATTCAGCCTGACTTCGGTGCGGGTCGGTGGCTCTGGCTCGGATCCGTTCGTGACGATTGTCGGGTACAGGTCGGGGGGGGCGGTCGCGTCGACGAGCTGCTCTATCCCCGCGAGCAGCTTCAATTTCTGTTCGATCAACTTTACCGACATCGACGAAGTCCACTTTTACAGCAATACGGGCGATTTCGCGCTCGACGATCTGGCCGTTGCACCCTATGTCGCTCCGCTCACCGTCTCGCCCAGCAGCTTGAGCGCTGCGGCGGTTGGTTCTGCCTATAGCGCGACGATTTCCGCCAGCGGGGGAACCGCACCTTATGCCTATGCGGTGACGAGCGGCAGCCTGCCGGCAGGCTTGAGTCTCTCCAGCGCCGGCGTTCTGAGTGGTATCCCCACCACGAGCGGTAATTCCAGCTTCACGGTGACCGCTACAGATTCGGCGACTCAGCAGGCCTTCGGCAGCAAAGCCTATACGCTGGCTGTTGCTCCGGTTGTGCCTGGCGCGCCGACGGGGGTCAGTGCGACGGCAGGCAACGGTCAGGCTTCGGTGAGCTTCACTGCGCCGAGCTCGAACGGCGGCACAGCGATCACCGGCTATACGGTCACGTCCAACCCGGGCGGTTTCACGGGTACAGGGGCGAGTGGCCCGATCACGGTGAGCGGGCTCACGAACGGTACGGCTTATACGTTTACCGTCACGGCGTCGAACTCAGTCGGGAGCGGGGCGGCTTCGGCGGCGTCGAGCAGCGTGACGCCGAAGGCGGGCCAGACGATCACGTTTGCGAATCCGGGTGCGCAGAGCTTCGGCACGACGCCGAGTTTGACGGCGACGGCAAGCTCGGGCCTGACCGTCAGCTTTTCTTCCGCCACGACTGGCGTCTGCACGGTCACGACGGGGGGAGTCCTGAGCTTCGTAACGACGGGGACCTGCACGATCGACGCAGATCAGATCGGTAACAGCAGCTATTCCGCCGCAACGACGGTGAGTCGTAGCTTCGCCGTGAACGCGGTCGCGCCCGGCGCGCCGACGGGGGTCAGTGCGACGGCAGGCAACGGTCAGGCTTCGGTGAGCTTCACTGCGCCGAGCTCGAACGGCGGCACAGCGATCACCGGCTATACGGTCACGTCCAGCCCGGGCGGTTTCACGGGTACAGGGGCGAGTGCCCCGATCACGGTGAGCGGGCTCACGAACGGTACGGCTTATACGTTTACCGTCACGGCGTCGAACTCGGCTGGGAGCGGGGCGGCTTCGGCGGCGTCGAGCAGCGTGACGCCGAAGGCGGGCCAGACGATCACGTTTGCGAATCCGGGTGCGCAGAGCTTCGGCACGACGCCGAGCTTGACGGCGACGGCAAGCTCGGGCCTGACCGTCAGCTTTTCTTCCGCCACGACTGGCGTCTGCACGGTCACGACGGGGGGAGTCCTGGGCTTCGTAACGACGGGGACCTGCACGATCAACGCGGATCAGGCTGGAGATAGCAGTCTTTCCGCCGCAACGACGGTGAGCCGTAGCTTCGCCGTGAACGCGGTCGCGCCTGGCGCTCCGACGATAGGCACCGCAACGGCAGGCAACGGTCAGGCTTCGGTGAGCTTCACCGCGCCGAGCTCGAACGGCGGCGCGGCGATCACCGGCTATACGGTCACGTCCAACCCGGGCGGTTTCACGGGCACAGGGGCGAGTGGCCCGATCACGGTGAGCGGGCTCACGAACGGTACGGCTTATACGTTTACCGTCACCGCGACGAACTCGGCTGGGAGCGGGGCAGCTTCGGCGGCTTCCAATCCGGTCTCCCCCATCGCTTTGCCGGTCGCGAGCGCGGTCAGCGCGACAGTCGCTTACGGCAGCAACGGCAATGCGATCACGTTGAACCTCTCCGGGGGCGCGGCGACCAGCGTCGCGGTCGCGGGGGCTGCGAGCCACGGCACGGCCACCGCGAGTGGCACCAGCATCACCTACACGCCGGCGGCAGGCTATTCGGGCTCCGACTTCTTCTCCTACACGGCGACGAACGGGGGCGGCACATCAGCCCCTGCGACGGTCTCGATCACGGTGGCGCCGCAAGCTCCGGTCGCGAGCGCGGTCAGCGCGACGGTGGCCTACGGTAGCAGCGGCAATGCGATCACGTTGAACCTCTCCGGGGGCGCCGCGACCAGCGTCGCGGTCGCGGGGGCTGCGAGCCACGGCACGGCCACCGCGAGTGGCACCAGCATCACCTACACGCCGGCGGCAGGCTATTCGGGCTCCGACTTCTTCTCCTACACGGCGACGAACGGGGGCGGCACATCAGCCCCTGCAACGGTCTCGATCACGGTGGCGCCGCAAGCTCCGGTCGCGAGCGCGGTCAGCGCGACGGTGGCCTACGGTAGCAGCGCCAATGCGATCACGTTGAACCTCTCCGGGGGCACGGCGACCAGCGTCGCGGTCGTGGGGGCAGCGAGCCACGGCACGGCCACCGCGAGCGGCACCAGCATCACCTATACGCCGGCGGCAGGCTATTCGGGCTCCGACTTCTTCACCTACACGGCGACGAACGGGGGCGGCACATCAGCCCCTGCGACGGTCTCGATCACGGTGATGTCGCTGACGAGTCAGACGATCTCCTTTGTGAATCCCGGAACGCAGAACTTCGGCTCGGCGCTGACCTTGACGGCGACGGCGAGCTCGGGTTTGGCTATCAGCTTCACTTCCAGCTCGACGGGTGTCTGCACGGTCGGCGGTAACGTGCTGACTTTCCTGACGGCCGGAAGCTGCACGATCAACGCGAATCAGCCTGGAAATGCCAGCTATTCCGCCGCGGCGACGGTGAGCCAGACCTTCACCGTGAACGCAGTTGCACCTGGCGCCCCCGCGATTGGCACGGTGACGGCGGGCAACGGTCAGGCCACGGTGAGCTTCACCGCGCCAGCATCGACCGGAGGCGCAGCGATTACGAGCTATACGGTCACGTCCAGCCCCGGCAACGTCACCGCGACGGGCTCTTCCAGCCCGCTCACTGTGACGGGGCTCTCGGGTGGGACGGCCTATACCTTCACCGTCACAGCGATGAACTCGGCCGGGATGGGAGCGGCTTCGGCAGCCTCCAATTCTGTTTCGCTGTTGGCCCCTCCGGTTGCCAACGCGACCAGCGCGACGGTCGCCTATGGCAGCAGCGGCAATGCGATTACGTTGAATCTTTCCGGGGGCGCAGCGACCAGCGTCGCGGTCGCTTCTTCGGCGAGCCACGGTACGGCCGCCGCGAGTGGCACCCACATCACCTACACGCCGGCGGCGGCTTACTCGGGCTCGGATTCCTTTACCTATACGGCGACCAATGCTTCGGGCACGTCTGCCCCGGCGATGATCACGATCACGGTTGCGCCGCAGATTCCCGTGGCGGGGGCAGTCTCCGTCAGCGTCAAGGCGAACAGCGCGAACAACGCTGTTCCGCTCGCCTTGAGCGGCGGTGCAGCGGCGAGCGTCGCAGTTGCGGGTTCGCCAAGCCATGGCACGGCCAGCGCGAGCGGCACGGCGATCACCTACACGCCCGCTGCGGGTTATTCGGGCTCCGACTCCTTCAGCTACACTGCGACGAACGCTACCGGCACCTCCGCAGCTGCGGTGGTCACGATCTCGGTCAGTCAGCCGTTGCCGACGGCAGGGGCGGTCAGTCTCAGCGTCGAAGCGGACAGCTCGGGCAATGTCGTTCCTCTTGCGCTGAGCGGTGGGAGCGCCACCAGCGTGGCGATCGGCCGTGCGCCGAATCATGGTACGGCCAGTGTCAACGGGCTCTCGATCACCTATTCGCCCGCTGCGGGATTCTCCGGCGAGGACAGCTTCACCTACACGGCGGCGAACGCAGGCGGGAGTTCTGAGCCTGCAATGGTCAGCATCACGGTTCGTGCGCGTCCCGACCCGAGCAAGGATCCGGAAGTGATCGGACTCGTCTCGGCTCAGCTGGCGACCGCGAAGCGTTTCGCTCAGGCCCAGAGCGAAAACTTCCTGCACCGCCTGGAGAGTATGCACACACGAAGCCAGGGCCTGGCTCAGTCAAAGAATCTCGCACGAGGAGACGCGGCGCGATCTGGTCGTGCCAAAGAACGGAGTCTGTTCGCCTCTTCCTCCGCTCTGGCAGGAAATTCCGATGGCTCATCTGCGGACGCTGTTTCTGCTCCGTCTTCGGTCGGGATGCGGCCGGCAGTTCTGCCGGAACAGGATGAACGCGGTCTTCAGCCGGTTCTGCTCGACGGACAGGACTCGACCGGGGCGCCCAAGGCCAGAACCCAGGGACTGTCGGAGCTTCCCTTGTCGTCGCTGAACCTGAATCGGCAGAGCGGGGAACTCTGGGATTCCGGCATCGAGGCCTGGAGCGCTGGCGCGATCAACCTCGGGCACATCGGCAGCACGGACAGCCGCTTCACGAGCTCGGGTCTTTCGCTCGGCGCGGACTGGCGTGCAACGGAGAAGCTGACGCTGGGTCTTGGAGCGGGTCTGGGTTATGAGCGCACCCGAGTCGGTTCGAGCGGGACGAAGGAGAGCGCGAACAGCCAGGCGCTTGCGCTCTACGGCAGCTATCAGCCCGGTGAAGGCTTCTTCCTCGATGGTCTGGCTGGGCATCAGTGGCTTGACTTCGATTCCCAGCGTTATGCGAGCGCGGTCGACCAGATCGCCACTTCGCAGCGGTCCGGGAACCAGTTGTTTGCGTCGCTGAGCGGCGGCTACGAGTTCCTGAATCGAGGCTTGTTGCTCTCTCCCTACCTGCGCTTTGACTGGATCTCGACGCGGCTTCATCAGAGCCAGGAGAGCGGGGCCGGGCGCTACGACCTGATCTATCTCGAGCAGACCGTCAAGAACAAGCGCTTGGCCTTGGGGATGCGCGGCGAGGCCAACATCGAGCTCTCTTCCGCCACGGCCAGACCATTCCTGAAGTTCGAGTATCAGCACGATCTTGAGGCGCCAGCCGCGGCGGCTCTGGTCTATGCGGATCAACCGACAGGACAGGTCTATTCGCTTCTGCCGCTCGCGGTAGACCGGAATGCGGCGGTGCTCGGGCTGGGCTGCAACTTCGACTTCCGCAAGATCTGGGATCTGGGTCTGTCCTACCAGTACAACCAGGGATCGGAGTCTACGCGCGCGCACAGCCTCAAGGCGACCTTGAAGAAGGCATTCTGATCGGCGGGGACGGTTTATACCCCACAAAAAAGCCCGGCCCCGTGCCGGGTTTTTTTGTTCTGCGCCCGGCGCGGGCGAAATTCCTGTCTATGCTGGACGCATTGCCGCGGTTCGACCGCGCCGCCGCTGACGAGGAAATCATGAACGCTCACTTCCGTCGCTGCTTCGTCTGTGCCGCTCTGCTGATCCTCTCCTTTTCCGCGCACCCGGCGCTCGACGCGCAAAGGCTGGGCGCGCGGATAGACGCGCAGGCGGGCCAGATCAGCTTCCGGGTCGCTGCGGCGCGGGCGACGCGGGTTGAACTGGAGATCTACGCCCAGGCCCAGGATGCCGACGAAGTCGCGAGCATCCCTCTTGCCAAAGGGGCGGACGGAGTCTGGATGGCGAGCCGGCCGCTCGCCGCACTGAGGGCCGTCGGCGTCACCGGTGCCGTTTATTACGGCTACCGCGCCTGGGGGCCCAACTGGCCTTACGATCCTGCCTGGAAGAAGGGCTCGTTGGCCGGTTTCATCTCCGACGTCGACGCCGAGGGTAACCGCTTCAATCCGAACAAGCTGCTGCTCGACCCCTATGCGCGCGAGATCAGCCACGATCCGCTCAATGCGCGGAACCTCGATGCGGAGATCTATACGTCGGGCGACAAGAGCCGGATCCGCGACAGCGGCCGCGTCGCGAGCAAGGCGATCGTGCTCGCGGACGATCCGTCGTCGACCGGCGCGAAGCCTGTCCGCCCCTTCAAGGACGACATTGTCTATGAGGTCCATGTCCGCGGCCTGACGATGAACGATCCCTCTGTGCCACCCGAGCTGCGCGGCAGCTATGCCGGGGCGGCGCTCAAAGCCGCCTACCTCGCGAGCCTCGGAGTCACCGCGGTCGAGTTCCTGCCGGTTCAGGAGACCCAGAACGACAGCAACGACGTCAATGCCGAGAGCACGGAAGGCGCGAACTATTGGGGCTACATGACGCTCGCGTTCTTCGCGCCGGATCGCCGCTATGCCTTCGACAGGAGTCCGGGCGGGCCGACCCGCGAGTTCAAGGCGATGGTCAGGGCTTTTCACGACGCCGGCATCAAGGTGCTGATCGACGTCGTCTACAACCATACGGGGGAGGGCGGAGCCTGGCGCTCTTCCGACAAGACCCTCTATTCGATCTTCTCTTTCCGGGGGCTGGATAACCCGGGCTACTATTCTCTGACTACGGATAAGCAGTACTCGTGGGACAACACCGGAGTCGGCGGCAATTTCAACACCCACAATCCGCTCGCCCAGGATCTGATCGTCGACTCGCTCGCCTGGTGGCGGGACGAACTGGGCGTCGATGGCTTCCGCTTCGACCTCGCCCCGGTGCTCGGCAATTCCTGCGAACACGCCTGTTTCAACTTCGACAAGATGGATCCGGACAACGCGCTGAACCGGATCGTCCGCGAGCTCGCTCCGCGTCCGGTCAACGGTGGCCCCGGCGTCGAGCTGATCGCCGAACCGTGGGCGATCGGCGGCAACTCCTATCAGGTCGGCGGCTTTCCGGCAGGATGGGCCGAGTGGAACGGGATCTACCGCGACCGCCTGCGTGCCGCGCAGAACAAGCTGGGCGTCGAACCCGTGCCCATCGGGGAGCTGGCGACCCGGTTGGCCGGCTCGTCCGACCTTTATGGCGATGACGGCCGCCTGCCTGGGCATTCGGTGAACTTTCTGGTCGCCCACGACGGCTTCACGCTGAAGGATCTGTATTCCTGTTCGGCGAAAGACAACGGACAGGCCTGGCCTTACGGTCCTTCGAACGGCGGCGAGGACAACAATCGCAGCTGGGATCAGGGCGGCAGCGCTTTCGATCAACGTCAGGCCGCGCGGACCGGTTTCGCGCTGCTGATGCTGTCGGCCGGCGTGCCGATGATAGTCGGGGGCGACGAATTTCTGCGCACACTGCGCTGCAACAACAATCCCTACAACCTCGACTCCCAGGCCAACTGGCTGAACTGGAGCCTGACGAACGATCAGGCGAACTTCTTCGCGTTCGCGCAGCGCCTGATCGCCTTCCGCACGGCGCACCTGGCGCTCCATCCGCTCGGCTTCTATTCGGACAGCGACAACAATGGCAACGGCCGGCCTCAGCTCGCCTGGTATTCAGCGAGCGGCGCACGCGCCGATGCGGCATTCTGGATCGACACGACGAATCACGCGCTGGCCTGGGCGCTGGACGGCACCGAGCTCGGCGACAGCGCATCGGCGATCTACGTCGCCTACAACGGGTGGTCGGATCGCGTCGACTTCACGCTGCCCGATCCTGGGGCGGGGCGAAGCTGGCACCGCGTCACCGATACCTGCAGCTGGAACGAAGGCGCCAACTCGGTCGCGATGCCCGGCAACGAGGCTTGGCTGGGCGGGCAGGGCGTCCGCTACGGCCTGTGCGGGCGCGGCGTGCTGCTGCTGATTGCGAAGTAAGTCATCCGGGGGCGTGAGCTCACTTTGATCGGGTCAGCGCCAAGACCGATCCTTTGGGCGCGCCGACAACCAAGGCTACGACGCTCAGGGCAAGCTGATCGAGAAACGGCGCGGCGCAGCGCTGACGCGCTTCGCCTACGACGGCAATGCCTAACAGGTGTCGGTCTCGCGCGACGGCACGGCGCTGGGCCGCTACCGGAACGACGCGTTCGGGCTGCGCGTCGAGAGAGAAGCCACCGACCCGATCCACCCGGGAGCGCCGCCGGTGCGCCGCACGACCTTCTGGGACGATCGCGCCGCGCTGCAGGACAGCGACGGTGACGCGCACGTCGTGGCGCGCTACGAGTTCGCGGGCGCGAGCCGGTCGGGCTGATCCACAGCGAGACGCTGTTCGACGCCTGGGGCAAGCCGCTCGTCGAGAGCGGCACGCCGGCCAACAGGGGTCAAGCTTGGAAACGGATTAGGATTCGCTCGCACAGTCGATCGAGTGCTTTCTTCGCAAACGATAGAGTTCAGATGTTCATCGCGCATATTCCGTCCGGCTACGTGTTCTCCTCATTGCTCGTCGAGAGGGTCCGCAATCTGCGGGCCAGCGCCTCCGCCGTGATCTCGTCCGGCATGCTCGGGGCTTGGGCGCCCGACTTCGATATGGCGTATTTCTATTTGCTTGATCACCGCCAAACCCACCATCACAGGTACTTTTCCCATTGGCCCATCGTCTGGCTGATTCTGCTTGCGGCCTCAGCTGTCTGGCTGCGGCTGTCTCGATTTTCGAAAGTCCCCATTCTGGCTCTGGTCTTTTGCTCAGGCGGCATGCTTCACCTTGTCCTCGACAGCCTGGTCGGCGATATCTGGTGGTTCGCGCCCTTTGTCGATCGGCCGTTCGCGATGTTTGTCGTGCCGGCCACTTTCGAGCCGTGGTGGCTGAATTTCATCCTGCACTGGTCATTTGGCGTTGAGCTGGCCATTTGCATCTGGGCTCTGCTCATCTATCGCAGGCGCCGCAGCGCTAAGGACTTGGGCTGACGCTCAAGCGGTCTCGCGCGACGGCTACGCCGTGGAGGCCGTCTGGCGGCAATGCCGATAGAATGTCCGGACGCTCTGTGGAGAGGAAAACGATGCAGTGTCCGAAGTGCCAAAATGACCGAACGCCCGCCGATACCGCTCCCGAGTGGCAGTGCCCGTCCTGCGGCGTGGTCTATGCGAAAGTTTGGCTTCTCGGACTAACTGAATTTATTGACTTCAAATGAACGCTAGGAACTGCGACGGCATGTTGATACCCGAAAGAGTGGCCAGCCCGGCAGCAAGGCTCTGTGCTGAGGCGAGCCGAGTGACGGGTTGGATCCTGCTGGGCGCCGTCCTGGCGTTGATGCAGAGCACGGATGCGCTGGCGCATGCGCGTGACCGCTTCCGCTGCATTCCGGCCGATGGCAGCGAATCCTATACGTCGCCCGGCTCTTGCCATTCGGACACTGATAAGCGCGAGCCCCTGACCGAGCAAGAGATGGCGGATGCTCTGGCTGCCGAGAGGCGTGGCTTACCCTTCTACCGGTGCACCGCTGCGGACGGCAGTTACAGCACAGTGATTCGCTCAGGGGAATGCCCTTCGGACACCGACACACGAACCACTGAGTACGCCCAGCAGGCAATTCCGAGCGTCCGGCAAGCTGCGTCCCAGCCGGCAAGCTCGCCGGCAGCCCAGTCTGAACCGGTGCGGCTCGAAGTGCCCGCCGTACAACAGGCAGCCACTGCGACGTCGGCTTCTGCCGCACCGGTGCCGGACGCGGGGCAGGTGCGCACTGGACCTGGTCTATTCGGAAAGCTGGGCCTTATGGTGCTGGTGGTGCTGGGCTTCTTCGCCGCTTTCGAGTGGCTTGGACGACGCCATGGACAGTCAAAAATTGTCGCCCAGCAAGCCCGCCGCAACACCTCGGACACGCAGCGGAGCAACCCCGCCACCACCGCCCCGCAGGCCCTGAGCCAGCCCATGAAGACCGGCGTCGATTTGAATCAACAGGCGCGGGTATTTCTGACTGCGCTCGACGAGGGGGCGGATTTGCCGGGCGGGCTGGACTTCCGGAAGGCGTTGCAGCAGAGCAGACTGGATTACACGCTGGAGAGTCTGGATCGTGTCGAACGGCTATTGAAGCAGATCAGACTCCGCTACTCGCCACAACGCGAGAACTGGAAGAGCCGGCCAAGTGCCGGAAATTTCTGCCTCATGCTGGCGTTCTATATGGGAACGGTGATTTCCAGGCAGACCAAGATCCCGATTCAATGGTGTTCCCGCGAACAGGCGGCTTCATTCATGCCAGCGGACATGCCCATTCCCGAAGCGGACTGGTCCAGAGTGGTCGGAATCATCGGCACATCGGCATGCGTTCCGCTGGGCTTGATCGAAGACAAGCTGTTCGACGAACCTGGCGACATGACGTGCCGGGGATATGTCGAACGCCTGGTTGCAAGGCTTCCGGAAGCTTCGCCTGCCGACGAGAACCAGCGTTGCGAAACAATGCTCGAAGCATTCTTTGCAGACAGGGACATCAAGGGCGGTCTGAAATTCAGGGAACAGCTCAAACTCATTCAGCCCGACTATTCCGCCCCAAGTCTGGAACGGCTGGATCAGTTGCTGAGATCCATACGCGCACGTCTCGCGCCACAGTATGAGGAATTCGTCAACAATGCGGATACGCAGAACTTCCTGCGTCTGGTGGCTTTCTACATCGGCATGACGGTGGCGCGCACCGGAAACATGTCCGTGAAATGGCTGGATTTTCAGCAGGCGCGAGAAGGAATTCCCGATCTGGAGTTTGCGTTTGAGACGACCTCGGTATGTGTGCTCAATGGGCGTGTGTATCTCCCCTTGGGGCTGGTTACCGAAATCCTGCTGCAACCGGCCCCGCAGCGGACCGTGGCGGAATGGGCTCGCGAGGCGCTTCGGTTTGCGTCAGCCCCGACCCCGTCCATCCTGCGCAACAGCTTGCTGTCGAATCCGGCCATCCCTCTCGATGGCCAGATTGCATTTGCCGTAAAGAAGGCGGGGTTCATGGCGGCATGGAGCATGTATGCGGTTGAGGGGGGCGGCACTGGTGCGCCCACCGTGTTTGTGCCTGGCGAAGGCGATACCGGTACATTCAAGGATTTCTCCTTCTACGGGACTCAAGAGGAAGCCTTTGCGGCAACGGATGGCCAGATGAGCGGCAATCCGCACAACGTGCCGTTTCAAATCATGAGCTTTGACGGGTATGCCAATCTGCATACCGGGCGCACCGATGCACTGACGATTGATCTGCGCATTTACCCGGGAAAATGGCCTGCGGCAAAAGAGGGACTCTCCATGACCGTAGCCTGTCCCTATCGTCACGCTGACAATCCGAGAGGGTTTGCAATTTTCAGTCCGAAACTGCTCGAATGTTCAGCGCCAACAGCATGGAATGACAGTATTTTCAAGAACTTCTAGCTTGGGATTCAGACATTCAAGGCGGGAGATTTTGACTGGTTCAAGTATCTGGATGAGCAAATCTGAAGCGCCATACGAGACCCGGGGGAAAGTCTTGCATTCACCCGGTTTTGCTCTGAAACAGGGCGGTCTCAAGAATCAAGTGCAACACGGTTTTGAAATTCTTGAATCTCCCTGGCCTGCGCCTCTTCCGGGGTGTTCCAGTCGAGCGTTTGCCGGGGTCGCTGATTGAGCAATCGGGCAATTTCGTTGAGCTGAGTTTGGCTGACGCTTGATAGATCCGCGCCCTTGGGCAGGAATTGGCGCAGCAGGCCATTGGTGTTTTCGTTGCTGCCGCGCTGCCAAGGCGCATGCGGATCGCAGAACCATATGTCGATGTTCAGCCGCTTTGAAAGTTTGGCGAGGCGGGCCAGTTCGTTTCCCCGGTCGTAGGGCAAACTCTCGCGCAGGAATGCGGGCAGCCTCTTCATCTGACGCGTAAAGCCCTCCATCTTGCAGAGCACTACAAAACGCGTCTCACGTTCGACCAGCGTGCCGACCGCCGAGCGGTTGAACGCCCCTTTGATGATGTCGCCTTCCCTGTGTCCCGGAACGAGCCGCTGCGCAATCTCCTCGGGGCGATTGACGATGCGCAGCTCCTCTGGGACAAAGCTTGCACCGGCCGCGCTCGTTCGGCGCGCCCCGCGCACACTCTTCTCCTGGCGCAGCGCCTGGATCATCTCATGCTTCAGGGCGCCGCACGCTGCGCTCACGCCGGGCGCGATAGTCCTTGGCCGCAGCCGTGGCGTCGTACGCTTCGCCCTGTTCTGTCTTGTTTCTGGAGAGCTCGCGCGAGACCGTCGATTCGCTTCGACCCAGCAGCCGGGCTATCCCCCGGCAACTCGTTTGACGCGCCTGCTCGATCATGATCGCCGCACGCTCTTCGGGGCTCATATGGCTGTAGGTTTTTCCCATCGCAACACTCTATCCTCGCAGGGGTGTTGCACTTGGAACTTGAGTCTAAGGGGGGGCACAAGCATTCGGTCAGCCGCGCTGGGCTCACTCCGCCCACTCGAAGTTGAAATTCTGCAGTGCGCTGACCGCGAGCGCCTGCCCGTTCTCGATATAGGCGGCGCAACGCGCCTGCTGAGCGGCACGCAGCGCCGCCTGATCCAGAGCCGGATAGCCGCTGCTGCGAACGAGGCTGATCCGGCTGACCGAGCCCTGCTCATCGACAAAGATGCGCATGATGACGCGCCCGGTCTCGCCGCGCCGCTTCGATCTTGCGGGATATTCGGGCTTGGGCACTTCGCAGCTCAGTTGGTGTATTTCGCGCGGAGCCTGCTTGGCCTCGGATCTGACGGGCAGGGCTGGCGGCGCTGCGGCTTGCGGTGCCGCAGTTTGCGGCGAAGTCGCTGCGGGCGGCTCGGTTGCCGTGGCTTCGCTTCGCGGTGCAGCGGGGGGCTCGGCGGCAATCTGCACCATCACTTCGCTGTTCGCCAACTCTGTGTTCATGATGCGCACTTCCCGCTGTGCTGGTGGCGGGGAGGGCGGCTCAGCGGTTTCCCGATCAGGGATCAAGCTGATCGTCACGCCCTCGCTCACCCGGTTCGCGAGGCTCACAGCGGCTTCGCTGCGCGAGGCGAGGCAGGCGGCGAGCGCGAGGCCATGGACCAGCACAACCAGCGCCAGCGCGCGGCAGTGGAACGCGACCGGGCCGCCTTGCCGCCCACCCGCCCTGAACTCGCCCGGCGACGGGCGGTCGAGTCCGTGCGCCGCGGTCAGTGTGGGGGCGAGGAGGGGGTGGGTTTGGGCGCTCATCGTGTTTGCCGGATCAGATGCGTTGCGAGTAGTACTCGACGACCAGCTGCATCTCGATCGGGAAGGGGATGTCGCTGACGGCGGGCAGGTGAGCGACGCTGGCGAGCTTTTTCGCTTCGTCGAAGGCGAGCCACTCGGGACGCGACAGCGCCGGCTCGGCGAGGCTGGCCTGGACGGCAGCGAGCTTGCGGCTCCTCTCGCGCAGAGTGATGACGTCGCCGAAGCGGAGCCGATAGGACGGGATGTCCACGGCGCGGCCGTTGACCTCGACGTGGCCGTGATTGACCAGCTGGCGCGCGGCCATCACGGTCGGCGCGAAGCCCGAGCGAAAGACCGCGTTGTCTAGCCGGCGCTCGAGCAGTTCGGCGAGCTTGTCACCGGTCGAGCCGCGATCGCGGCGCGCGTCGAGCACCAGGCGGCGCATCTGGTGCTCGGTGAGTCCGTAGTTAAAGCGCAGCTTCTGCTTCTCCTGAAGCTGCAGGCCGAAGCCGGACTTGCGCTGCGGGCGGGCGCCGTGCTGGCCGGGCGGGTTCGGGCGCTCACTGATGCTCTTGCGCGACAGGCCAGGCAGATCGACGCCCAGGGCGCGCATGACTTTCAGGCGGGGGCCGGTGTAACGGGACATCGTGTTCTCCTTCTATTTGGTCAGAATCAGCTTGCCGCTGCGGGTCGCCCGCAGCGTGTAACGCATGCCCTGGTGCTCGATGACCAGAGTCGTCTCTCCGCGCAGCAGTTCAGCGCTGGACAGGGTTCGTGGAGCTTCGATCGGGAGCGGAGCGGGGTTTGGGGCGGGAGTGCTCATCGCGAACTCCTCAGTGCAGCATTGGCGTGGGTGCAAACCCGAGCTGGGCGCTCAGTCGGGCCGCTTCCTCGCGTTTGTGCGCTTCGAGTTCCGCCTCCAGGCGCTGCCAGACTTCGGCGAGCTCTTCGCAGGTCCTGGCCAGCAGCGGGTCGGTGTCGGCGCGCTCGGCGAGCGCCGTCAGGTGCTTGACCAGGGCCTGAGCCTTGGCGCTGCTCAAGCCGTGGGCGGCCGAGCAGCTGAGCAGGTGAAGCGCGGCGGCCATCAGCGTGGCCGAGCGGGTCTGGGCGAAATCGGGATCCATGTCCATCTGCTTTCTCCTCTGTCAGGGTTTGACTGCGGGCGCGCGGGCCTGAGCTTCGGGCACATAGACCATCGCGCCGTCCTTGAGCCGGTAGGCCACGCCGGCCTTTTCGCCGTCGCCTCCGCCGATCTGGCCCTTGGCCTGGTAATGGGTGATCTTCTCGCCCTGTTTGACCGTGATCTCCATGTCCGGCTTGCCTGCGTTCCTGATGACCGTGACGTCGGCGGACGAGAACGGGTTGGCCGGGCTCTGGATCACGCTGATCAGCAGCGCGGCGATGATCACGAGGAAGACGTCGATCAGGTTCACGACCGACAGGATCGGATCGTCTCCCTCATCCTCGTGCAGGAAGCTCGACGGTGCGGCGCGGCGCGGCGGCGCGACGGCCGGCGCGGTCTCGATGGCGCTGGCGGGCGCGTTCACGCTTGCACCTGCCGGTTCAGCCACAGCATCTCTTCGGCCAGCCAGCGCCGGCGCACGCCGACGATCAGAAAGGTGATTGCGGCCGCGATCAGGGCCAGGATCACCGCCGAGAACGCGATCGTCAGGCTCATGCCGACGTTGCCGATCTTGCCGTCGGAGAGCGAGCGCAGCGCCGGCCCCATCGGGATCATCGTTGCCACCAGACCCAGCATCGGCGCGACGCGGGTCGCGATCCGCGGCTTTTCGAGCAGCTTGTGGGCGGCCACGTCGAGCGCTTCCGGATCGATCAGGCGACGGGCTCGGGCGAGCGCGATCAGGCTGTAGCCGCGGCCGCTCTCCGGTGCGTTGCGGGCCCTCAGGGCGGCCTGGATCAGGAAGTCGCCCAGCGCCCAGAAAGCATAGAGGAACAGGATGGCGACCAGGGTCAGCACCGGCAGCAGGAAGAGCTGGCCGATGTCGTACATCATCGATTCGAGCGGATTGGGGGTCATGCGAAGTCCTTGTGTAAAACGGGATGGGGTGAGAAGAGGAGGCGGCGCAGCGCGCCGCCACTGAGCGCGAGCAGCATCAACGAGCCGCCGAAGAGCCAGGCGATAGAGGGGGGCGGCGGGACCGGGGGTGCCACTTTTTCGAGGCGGATGCCGCGCACCGGAGCCTGGGGGGCGACCGGGCGGCTCTGAGCCTGCGCGTTCGTTTTCGCCGCCCCCGGCTTCGCCGCACCGGTAGCGGGGCGCACCGCAGCCGCCCGCAGGCCAAAGCCGGTCCCGCGCGGTGCCGAACGGGAATCGACGTAGGCGAGGAAGGTCTTGTTGCCGCTCCGGATGTCGAAGCGGCGGGAGAGCTCCTGCCAGCGGCGGGAGAGTTCGCGGACCGTCGCGTCGTCGGCCTTCCAGTAGTCCTTACGGGCGGCCTCAAGCATCCTTTCGATCATCTGTGCCTGAGCCTGGGGCGCGTTTTTCTCGAACCACTTGTCCATGCCCAGTTTGTACTTGTCGCGGACATAGACGTCGGCGAACTGCTGCCACTGATCGTCGCGGACGATCTCGGGCGAGGTCGCGGTCCAGCCCCAGAAGTTGTTCAGCGCGTCGAGCATGTGCAGCGCGCCCGAATAGCCTTCGGCCTGCATGCCTTTGATCCAGCCCGGATGGAAGTTGCGGGTCGCGAGCTCGGCGGCGAGAAAGCCCGCCGCGCTCTCGGTGCGCGAGGCGCGCGGATCGCGCAGGTTCGAGATCAAGAGCTCGGGTGCCTTGCCTGTCAGGTGGCGCACCGCGAGGCCGATCCCGCCCAGATACTGGAAGGGGTCGTCGGTGGTCAGCATGCCGTAGAGGTTCGAGGAGCGGGCCAGCAGCGCCGCTTCGACGCCCTTCAGGTTCTCGGCATAGAGGTTCAAGCCGTCCAGCTTCTGCCCCCATTCCTTCTCGTCCGGGCCATAGGCGTACTGCATCCGCGCGAGATAAAGTTTGGCGAGCTTCGCATCGGCCGCCGCGCCCTTGCCCGCGAAGCTGTCGGAGGCGAGTGTCGCGTCGTTGAGCCCGGTGCCGTAGCCGCCCGACTCGTTGCTGAAGATCCGGGTGTCGGCCAGTGCGGCGAGCCTGGCCTCGGGCAGGCCACGGCCGGCGAGTGCGCTGCGGATCGCCTCCGAGCTGGCGCGGACTGCGTTGTCCGGCTCCTTCTCGGCCGCGGCGAGCCTGACCGCTTCGGCGAGCCACTTGATCACGTTCGGGAAGTGGTCGCGATATAGGCCGGTGGCCGACAGCACGACGTCGACGCGAGGTCTTTTCAGCTCCTTGGCCGGGATCAGCTCGACGCCGGCGAGGCGTCCGCCCTCGTCCCACTTCGGCCTGACGCCCAGCGCGGCCATGGCCTGGGCTTCGAGCACGCCGGCGTGGCGCATCGTCTCAACGCTCCACAGCGAGAAGGCGAGCTTCTTCGGCGCCTGGCCGTGACGCTGACGATACTCGGCGATCATCGCTTCGGTCGCTTCCCGGCCGGCCTCCCAAGCCTGGCGGGTCGGGATCTTCGCGGGGTCGAAACCGTAGAGGTTGCGCCCGGTCGGCAGCGACTCGGGGTTGCGCACCGGGTCTCCCCCGGTGTGCGCAGGCACATATTCGCCATTGAGGCCGGCGAGCAGGCCCGCGAGTTCAGGCGTCGCATCGAGGCTCGCCCACAGCGCCCGGGCGCGTGCGAGATCGGCGCGCAGCGCCGCGTCGCGGACCTCGTCGTCCGGCGCGCCTTCGATCAGATGGTGGCGCAGCAGCGCAAAGGGGCGGCTCGCGGCAAGTTTCTCGTAGTCGATTGCGAACAGCTCCTGGGGTTCGGCGGGTTCCAGGCGCTTGTAGAAGTCCTGGCCCAGCATCGTCATCACCGTGTAGAGGCGAAGCTCGTCGGACTTGTTCTCGCCGAAGCTGTGCAGGCCGTAAGGCTGGAGCTGGGCGGCCAGTGCGTGCAGGTGATCGTGCAGCGCAGTGAGCCAGTCAGCGAAGTTCGCCTCGGCGCGCGACCGCGGCCAGCCCATGTCCTCAAAGAGGTGCAGCTCCGTGCCGCGTTTGAGCAGATCGCGGCGCAGCGCATCGCGGACCCCGCCTTCGTCCTGGCCCAGGTACTGGTGGAGCAACTCGTGGGTGGCGTTGAGTTCGGTGTGCAGGCCGGCCGGGCGGAAGCTCGGGGTCTGGTGGCTGATGATCGTCGCGCGACCGCGGCGCTTGGCCTGCAACGCTTCACCGACGTCGTCGATGATGTAGGGATAGACGACGGGCACGTCACCGACGGCGAGGAAGGGCTGGTCGTCGACGGAGAGGCCGCGCTCCTTGCCCGGCGTCCATTCCTGGGTGCCGTGAGTGCCGAAGTGCACCAATGCATCGCGGCCATTGCGCGCCCACAGATAGGCGGCCAGATAGAAGTGGTTCAGCGGCTCCTTGGTCGAGTGGTAGAGCGCTGCTTCCTTGTCGTCGCGGCGATCGCCGCGTGGGGGCACCGGCATCAAGGCGACCTTGCCCAGCTCGAGGCGGGGGATCACGAAACCGGCTTCGCCATCGCGGCGCAGAACCATCGCACTGTGCTCGGGCTCGCCCCAACGCGTCGTGATCTGGGCTTTGAGGGCCGGAGGCTGGGCGTCGAACCAGCGGCGGTATTCGCTGATCGGCATCCAGACTGCGAGGCCCGCATCGAGCAGAGGTTCAAGTTCACCGTCGCGGTAGAAGGGCGCGAGCAGGCGGCCGAGTTCGCGGGTCAGCGTCTGGGCGTCGCGCGTCTCGGTGCGGTAGCCGGCCGCCTTCAGCGCCGCCAGCGTTGCGGCGAGGCTCTTGGGCTGGTTCAGGAAAGAGGCCGACAGGTTCTTCTCGCCGGGCGGGTAGTTGTAGAACAGGATGGTGACGCGCTTTTCGGCGTTGTCAGTGCGGTGCAGACGGGCGAGCTTCATCGCCTTGCTCGCGACGCTGGCCACCTGCGGCAGGATGGCTTCGACCTTGCCGCTGGCCTTGTTGATCGCCGAGACGATCATCGGGTCCATGCTGCCGGCGATCTCGCTCTGCACGAGGTAGAAGGGCAGATCGATCAGGCGCATGCCCTGCGGGTCGGCGTGCCAGTCGGCGGCGTCTCCGCGGCGGTAGGGGATGGCCTGCAGCACCGGAACGCCCAGACGCGCGAACTCGCTGCGTCGGCCCGTTGCGTCGTACATGATCTGGTTGTTGATCAGTACGTCGACGAGGCGCTTGCCGTTTGGTGCGGCCATCTTCAGGAACTGGTCCTCGCCGCTCATCGGCGTGTAGAAGACCAAGGCGCGGCCGCCGCGCGCTTCGATCGCCCCGATCAGCGCGTCGATGTAGGCGGTATCGACGCCCGACACATAGGTCTGGTGGATGCTGACGCCCACGACCGGTTGCCCCACCTCGCCCGAGACGGCCAGAGCTTCATCGGGGCTGCTCGTCACGGCCCCGGCGAGGCGGGGGTGGTAGTAACCCGCATCGGGCATCAGAAGCGGCGGCGGGATGTCCTTGTCCTCGCCGAGGTTGAACTGGCGCGCGGCGAGCAGGCGGGCCGCCGCTTCGAGGTTGCTCCGGCCGCCGTGGGCGAGGTAGAGGGGGAGTGCGGTCGCGACGCCGGCCGCGAGGCCCTTCGCTTCGCTGCGACCGCCGTCGATCAGCAGCCGGGCTCCGCTGCGCTCGCTCCACTTCGCGCCGAGCCGGCCCAGCATCGCTTCGAGCAGACCGGGGCGGGGCGTCTCGACGATCAGCAGATCAGCGCCTGCGACGAAGCTCGTCAGCGCCGCATCGTCGAGGCGTTCGATGTAGCGCGCCTCGACCCGCAGACCGCGCCTCTGAGCGGCTTCGGCGAGAACCTCGTACTTGCCGACCGGTGCTGGCGCGCTGCTGAGGATTGCGATGCGGGGGGCGGCCGCGAAGGCCGGAACGGCTACGAGCAGAGCCAGACCGAGCCAGACAGCACGCAGCAGACGTGTCCAACCCATCTCAGTAGTCCAGTTTCACGGTCAGCGCGAAGTTGCGACCGGGTTGCGTATAGAACTCCGGCGCCAGATCGTTCGCGGTCAGGCCGGCGCGGCGCACATCGCCCCACAGGTAGTAGCTCTTGTCGAACACGTTGTTCAGCGCGACGTTGATCCTGACCCTGGACTGGATCTGCCACCAGGCCGACAGGTCATTGACCCCGTAGCCCGAGGGACGGTAGTAGTCGGTGCTGGACGTGTCGATGTGCTCCTTGCCCGAAGCCGCGCGCAGCCGCCACTCGGCGCCCCACTTGTCGGACGGGGTCCAGGCCGCGGCGACGCTGATGCGCTTGGGCTCGACGCTGTTGAGCGGCTCGCCGGTCGAGGTGACCGAGCCCTGCGTGACCGCCAGCGCGGCGCTCAGGCGCAGGGCCGGCAGAGCCTGCCAGTAGCCGCGCAGCTCGCCGCCGCGGATCACGACGCCGTCGAGGTTCTGGTACTGGTAGGTCGAGTAGCCGGTGACGCCTCTGGGGTCTCCCGAGGGGAGCAGCGTGTATTCGATGAATTTGCTGTAGTGGTTCTGGTAGAGCGAGAACTGGCCGCCCCAGCGCGGGCCCGCATACTTGGAGCCGATCTCGACGCTGCGGCTGGTCTCGGGCTCGAGCTCGGGGTTGCCGATTACCGCGTAGCGCTGCGATCCGTTCGCGAACCAGCGGTTCAGCTCCTCGTAGTTCGGACCGCGGTAGCCCTCGACGTACTGCGCATAGAGGTTCCAGTCCGGGCTCATCGCATAGAGCGCGGCGAGCTTGGGCGAGAGGTGGCTGTCCGACTTGCTGACCGCGCTGCGCCCGTCGGTGCGCTTGTAGAGCGGATCGTCTTCGGGAGAGAGCTTGAAGCTGTCGAAGCGCAGGCCGGGGACCAGGCTGAGGGCGCCGACACGGATCTCGTCCTGGGCGAAGAGGCCGAGCTGGTCGGTGTGACCGCGCGGATAGTCGGTGCGCGGATAGGTGTCGCCGATCAGCGTGTTCGAGCTCGCACCGGTGGCCAGGTTGGTCCAGGTCATGTATTTGGCTTCCTCGGTCCGCGTGCGCAGTAGGTCCGCTCCCCAGGTGGCCTGCTGGGGCAGCCACAGCGTGAAGGCTTTCTCCTGCTGCACCGAGAGACCGGTGTGGCTCTGCCGGTAAGCGAAGTTCTGATCGACGCGGCAGTTCGTCGTGCCGGCGCTCGATGCCGAGCAGCTCGAAGAGGTGTTCGTGCGCAGCTGCAGGTTCTCGTTGTCGGTGGCCTGGCGCTGCGCGTAGAGCCGGACCGCGAGGCTGTCGAACCAGCTCGCGGTCGGCGTGTAGTCGTAGTCGAGCACGATGCGGTCGCGCTGCAGCGAGTCGGAGCCGAGGTTGGTCGTGATCCGCGCGAGGCTCGCGGTGTTGCCGACGCGCTGGGCGTCGACGTCGGTCTGGCTCTCCTTGTGCTCCAGCGTTA
Organism: Niveibacterium terrae; assembly: GCF_048213115.1. Taxonomy (GTDB): domain Bacteria; phylum Pseudomonadota; class Gammaproteobacteria; order Burkholderiales; family Rhodocyclaceae; genus Niveibacterium; species Niveibacterium terrae. The sequence goes on from NZ_CP172404.1 coordinate 1,790,373, forward strand.
GTTTGAAGCGGTGCGCGGCGCTGGGCGTGAAGACGACTTTGCCGAGCAGGTCGGTCTTTTTCCAGGAGAGCGGGTTCGGTGCGCTGCGCGTGCGGCCCTGCACTGCGACGTCGCCCTGGTTGTCGGTCTCCTGGCCGTGGGCTTGACCGACCATCAGCAGGCTCTGGAGCTTGTCGCCGCCAGTCGCGAGGTAGGCGGTGCTCCGCGTGCTCTTGTCGGCCGAGTAATAGCCCAGCGAGGCGCCGGTCGCGAAGCTGCGGCCCTTGAGCAGATCCGCGGGGTCCAGGGTCAGGAAGCCGACCACGCCACCGATCGCATCCGAGCCGTAGAGGCTGGAGCTCGGGCCGCGCACGATCTCGATCTGTTTGAGAAATTCGACGAAAGGCAGGTCGCGGTTGTTCGCGTCGTAGTTGGTCGTGCCCGGGCTGCGGAAATCTGCGCCGCGTACGCCATCGGTCAGCATCAGCACGCGATTGTCCTCGATGCCGCGAATGTTGATGGTGCCCTCGCCGAAGCGGCGCGAATCGCCCGGCAGACTCACGTCGGGCTCGTCGGCCAGCGCGCGGGTCAACGAGGTCGCGCCGCTTCGCTCGATCTGCTTGCGCGTCGTCGCGGTCACGGTGCCGGCCACGTCCTTGGTCTGGGCTTCGGAGCGGGTGGCCGTGACGACGACGTCCTTCAGTTCGGTCTCGGTCGGCGTGGCCGCTTGCACTTGGCTGGCCAGTGGCCAGGCGCAGAGGATTGCCAGCGCGAGGCGCTGAGGCCTGAATCGTTCGGTCTGGGGGGCTGCGCGGCGCGCGGCGCTGTCTTTTTTTGCCATCGTGATCGTTCCTGTGAGAAAGAACGCTGGCTTGCGGGCGATGGCCGCTGGCTTGCGCAAAGGGGGAGGGGCCGTGGCTCTGTTCCAACCCTTCCCGGCCCGGATGCGGTCTGCTGTCAGGGCATGGGGCGAATTATATGCAAATGAGAATCATTCGCAAGTAAGGCAGGATCTGTCGGAATCATCCCCAGGCTTTCGCGCGGCTCAGGGAGCTGATGCAGCCGGCGACGGCCGGGGGAGGACTGCGGTGAGCCTTCCTCGACGCATCAGCTTTGCCGACCCGGAGCGCCTGAGCCTGATCTTCGACGCGGAAAACCGCGCCGAATGGCAGAACACCGGATACATCCTCGAGCATCTGGCGTTGACGGCCGGGATGCGGGTCGCGGACGTCGGCGCGGGCACCGGCTACTTCACCGAACTCTTCGCGCGCGAGATCATCGAGGGCGTGATCCACGCCCTCGACCCTGAGCCGAACATGCAGGCGCACATGCGCGAGCGCTTTGCCCGGGTCCGCGTCGGGGCCTGTCTTCCGGCGAACCCCTGTCTGCCGGAAGACCTCGATCTGGTCTTCCTCGCCAACGTCTATCGCTTCATCGAGGACAGGTCGGGTTTTCTCACCCGACTCGCCGAGCAGGTCGGTCTCCAGACCCGGATCGTGTTCGTCGACTTCAAAGGCGAGAGCAGCTGGGTCGGGCCGCAGCAGGCCGAAGCCGAAGTCAGGCAGGCGGGCTTCGCTGTCCGGCAGCTCGATCTCGTGGGCTGTCCGGATCACTACATCATGAGTTTCGGCAAACCCTGAATAGAGTGAGCACTTGTCCTCCGTCTCCGGCGCAGGGCGAGTGGCATTTGGTGGTCGGAACTTCTCGCGGCAACTACTTCGTGACTGGCGCCATGCTGTGGCGCGACTAGCCAAGCTTCTCGAACGTGAAGGTGCGCATTGATTTCTTGCTGCCTCAACACTTGAGCTCAGCGGCCATTGAAAGAGCTCAGTTGGAGCGAAGAGTTGGATGGTTCATTGGTTATCCCAACCAAAGAGGGCAAGCACAATATCAGGCTGACCGAGCATGGCTAGACCCAAGGCACCGAGCAAGAGGCCAAAGAGGATAGCTGGGATTCCCGTGATGTAGCCAGAAGGCTCTTGGCCTTCCCAGCCATAGGCAATACGTCGCCGATAAAGTTGAACTACCGCTCCAGCCAGAGTGGCGGCGCCAAGCCACCGCATTCCGGCACGTGAGCTGACGAACGCAAACAGCACAATCGTAACCACAAACGAAGCCCATCCGACGATGCGTCGAATCGATAGCTTTTCGGGTGAAGAATTCTGCATAACCATCTTTCGTTTGACGCGAAGGAACGTCGCAAACGCAGCTTTTGGACGATTCGTCTAGTAGGAATTACTAGTCGCGACGAGGGTTGCATCGCGGAGGCTTTGATGTGTGAACGTAAGCTCTACCCCGCTAGAAAAATGGAGGAGTGCCCCGACTTCTACAGCGGAACCCCAGTAGCGAACATCATCAAGCGTAGAGCCGACAACGCCCTTCATCTCATTGAGATTGAGAAGCACAAGTACGCTTGAAATCCGATCATTGACAGGCTCTCCTGGTATTTCTGTTTTGCGCCAGAAGATCGTGTTTCCATCGAAGCAGAGCTGTAACCAGGCATCGTTGAACTTGAAATATGCCGAGTTGGCTGGGTCAGATAGCACACCATCAACTTGATGCTGCATGAGATAAAAACCAGAGCACGAAGCACCAAGGACCGGTGGCTCGTCGCCATTTAGATAGTACGGGGGCTGGGCGGATTTCATAAAAGGCTAACTTGATATGTCTGTCGCTCCTTTGCTACAGACGGCCTTCGAGTGGTCTTATTTCTGCAGGATAAAAGCCTACATCAGGTTTCATGGCGTCCGCCACCCTTCCGGGCTGGGTTCTGGGGCGGCGGGAGAATCCACTCAGGTCGCGGAGTCATCGAGAACCCGGGGCGCAGACAGCGGCCGGTGCGGCTTCCTTGCTGGCTTTCTTCGATCTGTTGGACCAAAACGAAAAAGCCGCTGATTCTTTCGAATCAGCGGCTTTGAATCCTGTGGTGGAGAGGATGAGGATCGAACTCACGACCTCCGCATTGCGAACGCGGCGCTCTCCCAGCTGAGCTACCCCCCCACAAGAGAAGCGCATTATAGCGGGCAATTTTGCTGCCTGGCAAGCACTTTTTTTCGCCGGCCTTGTCCGGGTGGCATAATCGAGGTCTTTCCCGCATCGCCCGGGCCCGGGCTGCGGTGTTTCTGGAGCATACATGGCGCGTTATCCGGCTTACCTTCGCTTTCCTTCCGTCTGTGGTGACTCCTTGGTCTTCGTGACCGACGACGACCTCTGGTCGGCGCCGCTCTCGGGCGGAGTCGCGCGAAGGATCTCGGGGGGCAGGGGGCTGGTCGGCTTCCCGAGGCTCTCGCCCTGCGGGCAGTGGCTCGCCTTCATCGCGACCGACGAGACCCATTCCGAGCTCTATGTGATGCCCGCTCAGGGTGGGCCGGCTCGCCGGCTGACCTGGCTGGGCGGACAGACCCACGTCGCGGGCTGGACTACGGACGGCAAGATCCTCTTTTCGAGCAACGCGAATCAGCCTTTCTTCCATCTGCGCCAGCTCTTCACGATCGGTCTCGACGATCCGCTGCCGACCGTGCTGCCCTGGGGGATGGCCAGCGACATCGCCTTCGGGCCGGACGGCGCCTGCGTGATCGGCCGCGATACGCGCGATCCGGCGCTGTGGAAGCGCTACCGGGGCGGCACGGCGGGTCACTTCTGGATCGACCGCGAAGGCTCAGGCGACTTCACCCGCCTCGCGATCGCCGGGATGGGTGAGGGGGGCAGCAACCTCGCCTGTCCGATGTGGATAGGGAACAGGATCTGGTTCATCTCCGATCACGAAGGCATAGGCAATCTGTATTCCTGCGCCGTCGACGGCCAGGAGCTGCGCCGCCATACCGGACACAGCGAACACTATGTGCGCAACGCGAGCACCGATGGCGTGAACATCGTCTATCAGTGCGGGGGCGCGATCTGGCGCCTGTCCGTCGCCGATGGTGCGAACGCCCCCGTTCCGCTCGAAGTGCCCGCCGCCCGGCCTCAGCTCGCCCGCAAGTTCGTGTCGGGCGAGGCGGCGCTCGATTCGTTCAGCCTCCATCCCGACGGCCATTCGCTGGCGCTGTGTGTGCGCGGCAAACCGGTGACCCTGCCTTTGTGGGAAGGCGCGATGCGCCAGTACGGCGAAGCCCAGGGGGTGCGTTACCGGCTGCCGTTGTGGCTCGCCGACGCGTCCGGCGTCGCGATGATCTCGGACGAGGGCGGCGAGGAGCACCTTGAACTGCACAGCGAGGACGGCGTCAAGACGCTCAAGGGCGACTTCGGCCGCGCGATCGGCCTCTACGCTGCACCTTCTGGCCAGAAGCTGGCGCTGACCAATCACCGCAACGAGCTGTGGCTGGTCGACTTCGCGACATCCGAGGCGCGCCAGCTCGACCGCTGCGATTTCCGGCGCATCGAGGAGCCGGCCTTCTCGCCGGACGGGCGCTGGCTCGCTTATGACTTCGGCGTCTCGCGCTCGACGCGGGCGATCAAGCTGATGAATCTGGAGAGCGGCGAGCAGATCTTCGCGAGCGGCCAGGATTTCGACGACTTCTCGCCGGCCTGGGATCCGCAGGGCAAATACCTGTATTTCCTGTCGACGCGGCTCTTCGAGCCGGTCTACGACGAGGTGGTTTTCGATCTGGGCTTTCCGCGCGCGACCCAGCCTTTCCTGGTCGCTCTGCAGGAGGATGCTGCCGACCCCTTCGAGCCCGCGCCGCGCGGTTTCGGCGACGAGGACGACGGCGAGGATGAGGAGGGTGAGGGCGAGGCCGAGAAGGAAAAGCCCCCGCTGGCGATCGACCGCGAAGGGCTGATCGCGCGGATCCGCCCCTTCCCTGTTCCGGCCGGCCGCTACGGGCGGATCGAGGCCGCCGGAGAACTCGTCTACTGGACTCTGCACCCGGTCGTCGCCGAGAGCGATTCGGCCGAGGACGAGGAGCCCGACGCGTTGCTGCAGAACTGGAACTTCGAGACCCGGCAGGTCGAGACCGTGCTCGACTCCGTCGCCTGCTTCCAGCTGGCACCGGACGGAGAGGCTCTGCTGGCGGATACCGCGGACGGTCTGCGCGCCTTCAAGATCGGCGAGAAGCCCAAGGACGATCTGGCCGCCGAGGAGTTCTCGCGCGAGACCGGCTGGGTGGATCTGGACCGGGTCCAGGTTGAAATCGATCCGGCAGCCGAGTGGCGGCAGATGCTGCGCGAAGTCTGGCGCCTGCAGCGCGACCAGTTCTGGACCGCGGACATGAGTGGAGTCGACTGGGCAAGGATCTGGTCGCGCTACGCGCCCCTGCTCGACGCGATCAGCACCCGCGAAGAGCTCTCCGATCTGATCTGGGAGATGCAGGGCGAGCTGGGCACTTCGCACTGCTACGAATTCGGCGGCGATCGCAAGCGAAGCGCGCCGCTGCCTCTGGGCTATCTGGGCGCCGATTTCGCCTGGGACGACGAGACGCAGGTCTACCGCGTCGCCCGCGTGCTCAAGGGCGATGTCTGGCGGCCCGCGCACGCCTCGCCGCTCGCCGCGATCGGCGTCTCGGTCAAGGCGGGCGAGCGTCTGCTCGCGATCGACGGTCTCGCCTGCGACCGGCTTCATCCGCCTCAGGCGAGGCTCGTTTCGCGGGCCGGGCGCAAGGTCGAACTGCTGGTCGCGAACGAGGACGGCAGCAAGCGGCGCCGCGTCGTCGCGCGCGCGCTCGCTTCCGAGGAGCCGGTGCGCTATCGCGAGTGGGTCGAGGCGCGCCGCGCGCAGGTTCATCAGGCATCAGGCGGGCGGCTGGGCTATCTGCACATCCCGGACATGGTGACCTGGGGCTTTGCCGAGTTTCACCGCTATCTGCGCACCGAGAGCCTGCGCGAAGGTCTGATCGTCGATGCGCGCTTCAACCGCGGCGGGCACGTTTCCCAGCTGCTGCTCGAAAAGCTCGCGCGCCAGGTGCTCGGCTACGACGTGTCGCGCTGGGGCGCGCCCGAGCCTTATCCGCAGAATGCGATCGCCGGTCCGCTGGTCTGCATCACGAACCAGCACGCGGGCTCCGATGGCGACATCTTCTCGCACTGTTTCAAGCTGATGAAGCTGGGGCCGCTGGTCGGGACCCGGACCTGGGGGGGCGTGATCGGGATCTGGCCGCGCCATACGCTGGTCGACGGGACGGTCACGACCCAGCCCGAATTCAGCTTCTGGTTCGCCGATGTCGGCTGGGGAGTTGAAAACCGCGGCGCCGAGCCCGATCATGAAGTCGATGTCTCGCCCCAGGATCATGCGGCGGGACGCGATCCACAGCTCGAAAGGGCGGTGGCGCTGGCGCTGGAGGCGCTCGCGCGCAGGCCGGTCAAGGCGCCGGATTTCTCCGGGCGGCCACACCTGAGCCTGCCCGGATAGGCGGGTTCATAAAGTCTGCGAGGATTTTTGATGTAAAGGGGAGGGGTCAAGCCTTGTGTCATGGCCCCGGATCAGAGTACATTCACGCGTTTAGCGACGAATCGAGTCGGAGTCTGATGTGAGCGGTTTCCTGTTTGGTCTCATCCTTACTGTCCATGTGCTGGTCGGCCTTGCGGTGATCGGTCTGGTTTTGTTGCAACACGGCAAAGGCGCCGATGTCGGCGCATCGTTTGGCGGTGGCGCATCGGGGAGCGTGTTCGGGTCCTCGGGCTCGGCAAACTTTCTGAGCCGGACGACGGCGGTTCTGGCGGCACTCTTTTTTGTGACCAGCCTGACGCTGACCTATATCGCGAGCCACGCGAATCGCCAGGGCGGTAGTGCGCTCGAAGGCGTTGTGCTGCCCAAGACGCCGGCCGCCACGAAGAGTGTGCCTGCTGCGGCTTCCGCTCCGGTTGCGGCGCAATCCGCGAACCAGGACGTTCCTAAATAATTTTCATTTAGGAATTGCGTTTTTTTTTGTAGTCTGTATAATTCGTTTCTGTTGTGAGAGTGCCGACGTGGTGAAATTGGTAGACACGCCATCTTGAGGGGGTGGTGGCGCAAGCCGTATGAGTTCGAGTCTCATCGTCGGCACCAGAAATTCGGAAACGCCCGCGATTCAGCGGGCGTTTTTCTGCAAGATCACAATTCCTGAAATATCCGCGATCATGCTAGAAAACTATTTCCCGGTATTGGTTTTCATTGTTGTTGGTCTTGCGGTCGGCGTTTCGATGGTCCTCTGTGGCCGCATCTTCGGACGCTTCAATCCCGATCAGAATAAATGCGCTCCCTATGAGTGCGGTTTCGATACTTTCGAAAATGCGCGCGTCAAATTCGATGTTCGCTATTATCTGATCGCAATTCTGTTTATCCTGTTCGATATCGAAATCGCTTTCCTGCTGCCCTGGGCTTCAATCGTCCGCGACATCGCGGCGAATGATTCCATGCGCGTCTTTGGTTTCTTCGAAATGCTTGTTTTCCTGGCTGTTCTGGTCGTCGGCTACATCTATGTGCGGGCGCGCGGAGCGTTGGACTGGGAATAAGGTCTTTCGGCTGGCGGGGGCTGGTCGTCTGGGGGATTCATGAGTATCGAAGGTGTGCTGTCCGAAGGGTTCGTCACGACGAACATCGACACGGTCATCAATTGGACGCGAACCGGTTCGCTGTGGCCGGTCACGTTTGGCCTGGCCTGTTGCGCGATGGAAATGATCCATGCCGGTTGCGCGCGCTATGACCTGGACCGTTTCGGGATCATCTTCCGCCCGAGTCCGCGTCAATCCGACCTGATGATCGTTGCCGGAACTCTGTGCAACAAGATGGCGCCGGCTTTTCGGCGCGTCTACGACCAGATGTCCGAGCCGCGCTGGGTTCTGTCGATGGGCTCCTGTGCCAATGGCGGCGGCTACTACCACTATTCCTATTCGGTTGTCCGGGGTTGCGACCGCATCGTTCCGGTCGATGTATATGTCCCCGGCTGCCCGCCGACCGCCGAGGCTCTGCTCTACGGCATCATCCAGCTGCAAAACAAGATCAAGCGGACAAGCACGATTGCGCGCTGAGCGCCCGGGGTAGTCATGACGAAAATTGAAAGGCTGCGCGAATCGCTGCAGACCAGCTTGGGCGAGAAGATTGTCGGTCTCGTCCTCGATCGCGGAGAGCTGACGGCCGAAGTCGCGGCCGCCGATTATCTTGGCGTCGCCCTCGCGCTGCGCGATACCCCCGAGCTCGGCTTCGAACAGCTGATCGATCTCACGGGCGTCGACTACTCGACGCACGCCGGCTATCAGGACAAGCCCCGCTACGCGGTGGTCGTTCATCTGCTGTCGCTCGCGCACAATGTCCGCCTGCGCCTGAAGGTCTTCGCTCCCGATGACGGTTTCCCTGTGCTCCCCTCGCTGGTCGAGGTGTGGCGCTGCGCGAACTGGTACGAGCGCGAGGCCTACGACCTGTTCGGCCTGATGTTCGATGGCCACCCGGATCTGCGCCGGATCCTGACCGACTACGGCTTCGTCGGCCATCCTTTCCGCAAGGATTTCCCGATCTCTGGCTATGTCGAGATGAGCTATGACCCAGAACAAGGGCGGATCGTCTATCAGCCGGTTACGATAGCGCCGCGGGAAGTGACGCCGCGCATCGTTCGCGAAGAGAATTACGGGCAGGCTCATCATGGCTGAAATTCGCAATTATTCGATCAATTTCGGGCCACAACACCCTTCTGCGCATGGGGTTTTACGCCTGATCCTCGAACTCGACGGCGAAGTCGTCGAGCGTGCCGATCCGCATATCGGCTTGCTCCACCGCGGGACCGAAAAGCTCGCCGAGACGCGCACCTGGATCCAGTCCGTTCCCTACATGGATCGGCTCGACTATGTGTCGATGATGAGCAACGAGCACGCCTACTGCCTCGCGGTCGAGAAGCTGCTCGGCATCGATGTGCCGCTGCGCGCCCAATACATCCGCGTGATGTTCGACGAGATCACGCGCCTCTTGAATCACCTGATCGGCATCGGTTCGCACGGCCTCGATATCGGCGCGATGACGGTGATGCTCTACACCTTCCGTGAGCGCGAAGACCTTCTCGATGTCTATGAGGCGGTTTCGGGTGCGCGGATGCACGCGGCCTATTTCCGTCCGGGCGGCGTCTATCGCGATCTGCCCGATACGATGCCCAAATACAAGGTCTCGCGTTTTCGCGATGCGAAGACCGTAGCGGACATGAACAGCACGCGGGAAGGCTCTCTGCTCGATTTCCTCGAGGCCTTCACCGAACGCTTCCCCGGCTATGTCGACGATTACGAGACGCTGCTGACCGACAACCGGATCTGGAAGCAGCGCACGGTCGGAATCGGCGTCGTGACGCCCGAGCAGGCGAGGGCGCTGGGCTTCACCGGTCCGATGCTGCGCGGCTCGGGAATCGAATGGGATTTGCGCAAAAAGCAGCCCTACGAAGTCTATGACCGACTCGATTTTGATATTCCGGTCGGAACCAATGGCGATTGTTACGATCGATACCTGGTGCGGATCGAGGAAATGCGCCAATCGAACCGGATCATCCGTCAGTGCATCAAATGGCTGCGCGAGAATCCGGGACCGGTCATCACCGAGAACCGCAAGGTTGCGCCGCCGTCGCGCGCCGTGATGAAGGAAAGCATGGAAGGCTTGATTCACCACTTCAAGCTCTTCAGCGAAGGCATCCATGTGCCGGCGGGCGAAGTCTATGCGGCGGTCGAGCATCCGAAAGGTGAATTCGGCGTCTATGCGATCTCCGACGGGGCCAACAAGCCTTATCGCCTGAAACTGCGTTCTCCGGGTTTCCCCCATCTGGCGGCGATGGACGAGATGGCGCGCGGACACATGATCGCCGACGTTGTCGCGATCATCGGTACGATGGATATCGTGTTCGGCGACGTCGACCGCTGAACCCTCCGTCCTCAATTGGAACTGGCAAGATGCTGAATGCGGAATCGCTGAAGAAAATCGATGCGGAGATAGCCAAATATCCACCCGCGCAGAAGCAGTCGGCCGTGATGTCGGCGCTGCGGATTGCGCAGCAGGAGAAGGGCTGGCTCGCGAAGGAAACGCTCGAATTCATTGCGGATTATCTGGGCATGCCCGCGATCGCCGTCCTCGAAGTGGCGAGCTTCTACAACATGTACGATCTCGCTCCGGTCGGTCGTCACAAGCTGACGGTGTGCACGAATCTGCCCTGCGCGCTCTCGGGCGGCGTCGAGGCGGGGGAATACCTGAAGAAGAAGCTCGGTATCGAATACGGCGAGACGACGCCGGACGGCCGCTTCACGCTGAAGGAAGGCGAGTGCATGGGAGCTTGCGGCGATGCTCCGGTCTTTCTGCACAACAATCACAAGATGTGCTGCAAGATGAGCGAAGCCGAAATCGACAAGCTGATCGCGGAGCTGAGCGAATGAGCGGCTTTCTGCTGGAAGGGCTGGACGGCGACCAGGGCTGGCACCTCGCCGACTACGTCAGGCGCGGCGGCTATCGGGCGCTGAAGAAGATCCTCGCCGAGAAGCTCACGCCCGAGGCCGTGATCGCTGAGGTCAAGGCTTCATCGCTGCGCGGACGCGGCGGCGCCGGTTTCCCGACCGGACTCAAGTGGAGCTTCATGCCGCGGCAGACCGACGGTGCGAAATACGTCTGCTGTAATTCGGACGAAGGCGAGCCGGGGACTTTCAAGGATCGCGACCTGCTCCGTTACAACCCGCACGCAGTCATCGAGGGCCTGATCATCGCCGGCTACGCGATGGGCTGCGAACGCGGCTACAACTACATTCACGGCGAGATCTTCGAAATCTATGAACGCTTCGAGGAAGCGCTCGCCGAGGCCAGAGCCGAGAATCTGCTTGGCGCGTCGATCCTCGGGACCGACTTCTCGTTCGAACTGTTCGCGCATCACGGCTATGGCGCCTACATCTGCGGCGAGGAAACCGCGCTGCTTGAATCGATAGAGGGCAAGAAAGGCCAGCCTCGCTTCAAGCCGCCTTTCCCTGCCAGCGTCGGTCTGTTCGGCCGTCCGACGACGATCAACAACACCGAGACCTTCGCGTCCATTCCCTACATCATCAACGAGGGCGCGGAAGCTTTTTTGAATCTGGGCAAGCCGAACAACGGCGGTACCAAACTCTTCTCGATCTCGGGCCATGTGAGCAAGCCGGGTAACTACGAGCTGCCTCTGGGCACGCCTTTCCCCGAGCTGCTGGAACTGGCCGGAGGCGTGCGCGGTGGTCGTCGCCTGAAGGCGGTGATTCCGGGGGGCTCTTCGTCACCGGTGCTTCCCGCCGAGATCATGATGGGCTGCACGCTCGACTACGACTCGATCGCGAAAGCGGGCTCGATGCTCGGCTCGGGCGCGGTGATCGTGATGGACGAGAGCACCTGCATGGTCAAGGCGCTGGAGCGCCTGTCCCGCTTCTATCACGAAGAATCCTGCGGTCAATGCACGCCTTGCCGGGAAGGCACGGGCTGGCTCTACCGCGTACTGCACCGGATCGAGAACGGGGAAGGGCGGCCGGAAGATCTGGATCTGCTCGACAGCGTTGCAGAGAACATCATGGGTCGCACGATCTGTGCCTTGGGAGATGCCGCCGCGATGCCGGTGCGCAGCTTCATCAAGCACTTCCGGAGCGAATTCGAATATCACGTCGAACACAAACGGTGCCTGGTGCCGCTTGAGTTGCAGCGTGAAGGCAGCAAGATCTACGTAGGCTGAACATGCTCGATATCGAGATCGACGGCAAAAAGCTCGAAGTGGCCGAAGGCAGCTCCGTGATGGAGGCCGCGGGCCAGGCGGGCACATTCATCCCTCATTTCTGCTACCACAAGAAGCTCTCGATCGCGGCCAGCTGCCGGATGTGCCTGGTCGAAGTCGAGAAAGCGCCCAAGCCCTTGCCGGCCTGCGCGACCGCGGTCACGAACGGGATGAAGGTCTCGACCCATTCGGAGAAGGCGGTCGCTGCGCAGAAGGCGGTGATGGAATTCCTGCTGATCAACCACCCGCTCGACTGTCCGATCTGCGATCAGGGGGGCGAGTGCCAGCTCCAGGATGTCGCCGTTGGCTATGGCGCGGGAGAGTCGCGCTACAAGGAAGAGAAGCGCGTCGTCGTCAATAAGGATCTCGGTCCGCTGATCGCGACCGACATGACTCGCTGCATCCACTGCACGCGCTGCGTGCGCTTCGGCCAAGAGATCGCCGGAATCATGGAGCTGGGCGTCGCGAACCGCGGCGACCAATCCGAGATCATGACTTTCGTCGGCCGCACGGTCGATTCCGAGCTCTCCGGCAATGCGATCGATCTGTGCCCGGTCGGCGCGCTGACTTCCAAACCCTTCCGTTTCGGCGCCCGGACCTGGGAGATGTCCCGCCGCCGCGCGATCGCGCCGCACGACTCGCTCGGCTCGAACCTGGCCGTCCAGGTCCAGCACGACCGGGTCAAGCGGGTCCTGCCTCTGGAAAATGAGGCGATCAACGAATGCTGGCTCTCCGACCGTGACCGCTTTTCTTATGAAGCGCTGGCGAGCGAAGACCGATTGACCCGCCCGGCCGTCAAGCAGGGCGGAGAGTGGATTGAGACGGACTGGCAGGCCGCTCTGGCCTATGCGGTCAAGGCGATCCGCGGCGTGATCGCCGATCACGGCAAGGATTCCTTCGCGGTGCTCGTCTCGCCGAACGCGACGCTCGAAGAGATGAGCCTCGCCGCCAAGCTCGCGCGCGCTCTCGGCTCGGCGAACGTCGAGTTCCGGCTGAGGCAGAGCGACTTCACGGTCGATGGCCTGCGTGCGGGAACTCCGTGGCTGGGGCTCGCGATCGACGAAGTCGCGCAGCTCGACTCCGCGCTCGTCGTCGGCAGCTTCCTGCGCAAGGATCATCCGCTGCTCGCGCAGCGCCTGCGTCAGGCCGCCCGCCGCGGTGCGAAGCTGAGCCTGCTGTCGGGTTCGGCCGACGATCAACTGATGCCGCTCGCGAACAATGTCGCGATCGCGCCCTCGCAGTGGCCGGCCGCGCTGGCCGCGGTGCTGGTCAAGCTCGCCGCGCAGGCGGGCAGGCCGATTGCGGCCGAGCATGCGGCTCTGGCCGCGAGCGCCGATGGGGCGATCGCCGAAGCGCTGGCCAACGCTCTGCTCTCGGGTGAGCGGCGCGCCGTGCTGGCCGGCAACGCCGTGACCCAACATCCGCAGTACGCGCTGATCTGGTTCTTGCTCGAGCAGATCGCCGAACTCGCCTCCGCAAAGTTCGGTCATCTGACCGAAGCGGCGAACACGGTCGGCGGTTATCTGGCCGGGGCCTGCAGCGGTGCGCCTTTCGCGACGCCGCGCAAGGCCTACCTGCTGGTCGGCGTCGAGCCCGGGCTCGATTTCGCCGACCCGGTGGCCGCGCGCGCCGCATTCAGCCAAGCCGAGACCGTGATCGCACTGAGCGCTTTCCGCTCGGCGGTCGCCGGGTTCGCCGATGCGATGTTGCCGATCTCGCCCTTCACCGAGACCAGCGGCACTTTCGTCAATGCGGTGGGCACGGCGCAGAGTTTCAACGCGGTGGTCCGCCCGCAGGACGAAACCCGGCCGGGCTGGAAAGTGCTGAGAGTGCTCGCGAACCTGCTCGAACTCGAAGGCTTCGAGTACGAGAGCTCGGAAGCGATACGCGACGAAGTGCTCGCCGCCAAGCCCGGGCTGTCCAACCACATCGCCCCGCTCACCGGCGAAGCGTTGCCCGTCTGCGGACTCGAACGCATCGCCGATGTGCCAATCTACGCGACCGACGCTCTGGTCCGCCGCGCCCCGTCGCTGCAGAAGACAGCAGATGCGCGCCGGCTCTCGGCGAGGATCGCCGGGGTGACGATCGCGAAGCTGGGTCTCGACGGCGCGAGCCGGGTCAGGCTCGCGATGGGCGGCGAGGGGGTCGAGCTCGATCTCGAGCGCGATGACGGCGTCGCCGCAGGCTGTGTCCGCGTCCCCGCGGGCATAGGACAGACCGCCACGCTGGGCGCGCTGTCCGGTCAAATCACCGTGGAGCGTGTCTGATGGACGCCCTTCTTCAATTCGTCTCGCCTTTCTTCGGCCCGCTCTGGCCCCTGGTCTGGACCCTGGTCCGCATCGTGCTGATCGTGCTGCCGCTGATCCTCTGCGTGGCCTACCTGACTTTCGCCGAGCGCAAGATCATCGGCTACATGCAGATCCGGATCGGTCCGAACCGGGTCGGCCCCAAGGGCTGGCTGCAGCCGATCGCCGACGCGGTCAAGCTGATGTTCAAGGAGCTGATCGTCCCGGCTCGCGCGAACAAGGTGTTGTTCTTCATCGGCCCGATCATCGTGATCGCGGTCGCGCTCGCGCCCTGGGCAGTGATTCCGTTTCACAAGGGCTGGGTGCTCGCGAACATCGACGCCGGCATGCTCTACATGATGGCGATCACGTCTCTGGGCGTCTATGGCGTGATCATCGCCGGCTGGGCTTCGAACTCGAAGTACGCTTTCCTTGGCGCAATGCGCTCGGGCGCGCAGATGATCTCGTACGAGCTCGCGATGGGCTTTTCGCTGATCGCGGTGCTGATGGTCTCGGGATCGCTGAACCTGTCGGACATCGTCGAAGGGCAGGCCAAGGGCTGGTTCGCCGGCTACGGCCTGAAGTTCCTGAGCTGGAACTGGCTGCCGCTGCTGCCGCTGTGCGTGATCTATCTCGTCTCGGGAATCGCCGAGACGAACCGCGCCCCTTTCGACGTCGTCGAGGGCGAATCGGAGATCGTCGCCGGCCACATGGTCGAGTATTCGGGGATGGGCTTCGCGCTCTTCTTCCTCGCCGAATACGCGAACATGATCCTCGTCTCGGCGATGTGCTCGATCTTCTTCCTCGGCGGTTGGCTCTCGCCGGTGGGGGGTATTCCGGACGGCTTCCACTGGCTGGTCGCGAAGATCCTGCTGGTGCTCTTCCTGTTCCTGTGGTTCCGCGCCACGTTCCCCCGTTTCCGTTACGACCAGATCATGCGCTTGGGCTGGAAGGTGTTCATTCCGCTGACGCTCGTCTGGATTCTGCTGGTCGGCATCTGGATGATGTCGCCCTGGTCGATCTGGAGGTAAGGCATGTCGGCCATGAACGACCTCTTCAATACCTATCTGCTGCGCGAGCTTTTCAAGGGCCTCGGGATCACCTGGCGGCACATGTTCCAGCGCAAGATCACGGTTCAGTACCCTGAGGAACGCACGCCGCAGTCGCCGCGCTTCCGGGGGCTGCACGCGCTGCGCCGCTACCCGAACGGCGAGGAACGCTGTATCGCCTGCAAGCTCTGTGAGGCGATCTGCCCAGCGATGGCGATCACGATCGAGTCGGCTCAGCGCGAGGACGGTTCGCGGCGCACGACGCGCTACGACATCGACCTGACCAAGTGCATCTTCTGCGGCTTCTGCGAGGAAGCCTGTCCGGTCGATGCGATCGTCGAGACGCGGATCTTCGATTACCACGGAGAGACGCGCGGCGACCTCCATTACACGAAGCAGATGCTGCTGGCCGTAGGCGATCGCAATGAAGAAGAGATCGCCCGTGACCGCGCCGCCGACGCGCGCTATCGCTGAGAAGGCAACCATGGATCTGACCCTGATTCTGTTCTACGTCTTCGCTGCGGTGATGACCGCGGCCTCGGTGCTCGTGATCACCGCGCGCAACCCTGTCCATGCGGCGCTGTTTCTGGTGCTCGCGTTTTTCAACGCGGCCGGGATCTGGATGCTGCTGCAGGCCGAGTTCCTCGCGATCGCGCTGATCGTCGTCTATGTCGGCGCGGTGATGGTGCTCTTCCTGTTCGTCGTGATGATGCTCGACATCGATTTGGTGCGGATCCGCGAAGGCTTCTGGAGTTATCTGCCGCTGGGACTCGCGGTGGCCGGCGTGCTGGTCTTCGAGATGGTTCTGGCCGTCGGCGGCCAGTCCTTCGCGAACATGCCACCGGTCGCGGCGGCGGCGGGCAGCAATACGAAGTCGCTGGCCTGGCTGCTCTTCACCGACTACATGTACCCGTTCGAGATCGCGTCCTTCGTGCTGCTCGTCGCGATCCTCGCCGCCGTGATCCTGACCCTGAGGCATCGCCCCGGCAACAAGGCGGTCGATCCGGCCGTGCAGATCGCGGTCAAGCGTAATGACCGACTGCGCATCGTCCAGATGCCGTCGGAAGCCCGCGACGTCCTTCCCAAGAACTGAACAGGAAAGCCAGATGCTGCCGCTTTCACATGTACTGATCCTGAGTTCGCTGATCTTCGCGATCGGCGTGGTCGGGCTCTTTCTGAACCGGAAGAACCTGATCATCCTGCTGATGGCGATCGAGCTGATGCTGCTGTCGGTGAACATGAACTTCGTCGCCTTCTCGCATGCGCTGGGCGACCGTTCGGGCCAGATCTTCGTGTTCTTCATCCTGACTGTCGCGGCGGCCGAGTCGGCGATCGGTCTGGCGATCTTGGTCGCGCTGTTCCGCAACCTGCGCACGATCCACGTCGATGACCTCGACAAACTGAAGGGCTGAGCGATGACCGCGATGCAGAAGCTCTATCTCCTCGTCCCGCTCGCGCCGCTCTTCGGCTGCCTTCTCGCTGGCCTCGCCGGGCGCCTGATCGGACGCACCGCGTCCCACGTCGTGACCATCCTCGGCGTCGCGCTCGCTTTCTTCGCGTCGATCGTGATCGCGCAGGATGTCGCCGCTGGCCACGTCTTCGACGGTGCGCTCTACACCTGGGCTACGGTCGGGACGCTGAAGCTCGAAGTGGGCTTCCTGATCGATCCGCTGACCGTGATGATGATGCTCGTCGTCAGCTTCGTCTCGCTGATGGTGCATATCTACACGGTCGGCTACATGAAGGACGATCCGGGCTATCAGCGCTTCTTCAGCTACATATCGCTGTTCACGTTCTCAATGCTGATGCTGGTGATGAGCAACAACTTCCTCCAGCTCTTCTTCGGCTGGGAAGCGGTGGGTCTCGTCTCCTATCTGCTGATCGGCTTCTGGTTCACGAAGCCGACCGCGATCTTCGCGAGCCTGAAGGCCTTTCTCGCGAACCGGGTCGGCGACTTCGGTTTCCTGCTCGGCATCGCGCTGATCGCCGCTTCGACCGGCAGCCTGCACTACGCGGAAGTGTTCGCGAAAGTACCCGAGCTCGTGAACCAGACGATCACGCTGTTCCCGGGCGCCCCCTGGGCGCTGACGACCGTGATCGCGATCTGCCTGTTCATCGGCGCGATGGGCAAGTCGGCGCAGATCCCTCTGCACGTCTGGCTGCCCGATTCGATGGAAGGTCCGACGCCGATCTCGGCGCTGATCCACGCTGCGACGATGGTCACGGCCGGTATCTTCATGGTCAGCCGGATGTCGCCGATCTTCGAGACATCCGAATCCGCGCGCGCCTTCGTGCTGGTGATCGGCGCGACGACCGCGCTGTTCATGGGCCTCTTGGGCATCATCCAGAACGATATCAAGCGCGTCGTCGCCTATTCGACGCTGTCCCAGCTCGGCTACATGACCGTCGCGCTGGGCGTGTCGGCCTACTCGGCCGGCGTCTTCCACCTGATGACCCACGCCTTCTTCAAGGCGCTGCTCTTCCTCGCCGCGGGCTCGGTGATCATCGGCATGCACCACGACCAGGACATCCGCAACATGGGCGGACTCTGGCGCAAGATGCCGGTCACCTGGATCACGTCGTTGATCGGATCGCTGGCGCTGATCGGCTTCCCGTTCTTCGCGGGCTTCTTCTCGAAGGATGCGATCATCGAAGCTGTCGCGCTGTCGAAGATCCCCGGCGCGGGGTATGCGTACTTCTGCGTGATCGTCGGCGTCTTCGTCACCGCGTTCTATTCGTTCCGGATGTACTTCTTGGTCTTCCACGGCGAGGAGCGCTTCCACCACAAGCCTTTCCCGCCTGAACACGACGAGGAGCACGGCCATGCGCATGCACCGGTGGAATCGCCTTGGGTCGTCACCGTGCCGTTGGTTCTGCTCGCGATCCCTTCGGTCGTGATCGGTTATCTCGCGATCGAGCCGATGCTGTTCGGGTCCTGGTTCGGCCCGTCCATCGTCGTCAATGCTCCGAACAACGTGCTTGCCGAGATGGGCCACGAATTCCACGGCGCGGCGGCGATGGCCTTGCACGGTTTCCTGAGCCTGCCTTTTGCGCTCGCTCTGTCCGGCCTCGTCCTCGCCTGGGTCTTCTATATCAAGGCGCCGGCGATTCCGGCCGCGATCCGTGCCCGGCTGACGCTGGTGAACACTGTGCTCGAGAACAAGTACTACTTCGACAAGTTCTACGAAGGCGTCATCGCCGCCGGAGCCCGGGCTCTGGGGCGTGGTTTGTGGAAGGGGGGGGATGTCGCGCTGATCGACGGAGTCGCGGTCAATGGGACGGCGCGCCTGGTCGGCGGCATCGCCCGGCTCTCGCGCCTCGTGCAGACCGGACACATCTATCAGTACGCGTTCTCGACGATCATCGGGGTCGTGGTTTTGCTGTGGTTCTGGGGCCGGGGCATCTGATCGGACCGAGCAGCTCATGACAGCGCCGCAGTCGCGGCGACCAACACGGATTAGAAACGATGACGGGTGTTCCTTTCCTCAGCCTTGCAATCTGGGTTCCCATCCTGGGCGGCCTGCTCTGTCTTGCGATCCCGGACGCGAAGGCGGCCCTTGTGCGCCTTGCCGCGCTGATCGCGGCGCTTGCCGGCCTCGCGGTCGTGCTGCCGCTGTGGTCGGGCTTCGATGCCTCGACCGCGGCGATGCAGTTCGTCGAACGCTCGCCGTGGATTGAGCGCTTCTCGATCGAGTACTACCTGGGTGTCGATGGGCTCTCGATGCCCTTCCTGCTGCTCAACAGCTTCATCACGCTGATCGTCGTCGTCGCCGGCTGGGTCGTGATCCAGAAGAAGGTCGGCCAGTACATGGGCGCATTCCTGATCATGTCGGGTCTGCTCAACGGCATCTTCTGCGCGCTCGACGGCATCCTGTTCTATGTGTTCTTCGAAGCGTCGCTGATCCCGCTCTACCTCGTCATCGGCATCTGGGGCGGGCCGAACCGGGTCTATGCGGCGATCAAGTTCTTCCTCTACACGCTGCTCGGCTCGCTGCTGATGCTGATCGCGCTGCTCTACCTGTTCATGCAGGCCGGAGGCAGCTTCGACATCCTCGCCTGGCACCAGATGAAGATAGGGATGGACGCGCAGAAGCTCGTCTTCCTCGCCTTCCTCGCGTCCTTCGCGGTCAAGGTTCCGATGTGGCCGGTCCATACCTGGCTGCCCGACGCCCACGTCGAAGCGCCGACCGGAGGCTCGGTCGTGCTCGCCGCGATCGCGCTGAAGCTGGGCGCCTACGGTTTCCTGAGGTTCTCGCTGCCGATCGTGCCCGACGCGTCGCACCACTACGCGCCGCTGATGATCGCGCTCTCCTTGATCGCGGTCGTCTATATCGGCCTCGTCGCGCTGGTCCAGACCGACATGAAGAAGCTCGTTGCGTATTCGTCGATCTCGCACATGGGCTTCGTGACCCTGGGCTTCTTCGTGTTCAACACGCAGGGCGCGGAGGGCGCGCTGATCCAGATGATCTCGCACGGCTTCGTCGCCGGCGCGATGTTCCTGTGCATCGGCGTCCTCTATGACCGCCTGCACAGCCGGCAGATCGCCGACTACGGTGGCGTCGTCAATGCGATGCCGCGCTTCGCTGCCTTCTTCATGCTCTTCGCGATGGCCAATTCCGGTCTCCCCGGCACCAGCGGTTTCGTCGGCGAGTTCCTCGTGATCCTCGGTGCGATGCGCAGCAACTTCTGGATCGCGCTGATCGCTGCGACGACGCTGATCCTCGGCGCTTCCTATACGCTGTGGATGTACAAGCGGGTCATCTTCGGGGCGGCCGTCAATCCGAAGGTCGCCGCGCTGCAGGACATCGGACGGCGGGAGTTTCTCTTCCTCGCGCTTCTGGCGGCCTGCGTGCTCGCGATCGGGCTCTACCCGAAGCCGCTCACCGATGTCATGCACACCAGTGTTCAGCATTTGCTCGAACACGTTTCGATCAGCAAGCTGTGACCGATCCAATCTGAAAGCATCCAGGAACTGATGATGGATTTCGTGATGCCGGATTTCCGGCCTGCCGCTCCGGAGCTGTTCATCGCCGCGATGGCGCTCCTTACCCTGATGGCCACCACGTTCATGAAGCGACGAGCGCGTCCGGCTGCCTTCTGGCTGTGCCAGGCCACTTTGCTCGGCGCTCTGCTGCTGATGGGTTTCAGCGGGATACAGCGAACCCTGACCTTCAGCGGCATGTACGTCTCCGACCTGTTCGGCACCGCGCTCAAGGCCGTGGTCTGCCTGTCCGTCGCGACGGTGCTGCAGTATGGTCGGGCCTATATGGCGGCACGCAAGCTCGACAGCCCCGAGTACTACCTGCTGGTGCTGCTCTCGACGCTGGGCATGATGGTGCTGATCTCGGCCAGCCATCTCGTCACGATCTATCTGGGTCTGGAGCTGATGTCGCTGGCGCTCTACGCGCTGGTCGCGATCGACCGCGACAACCCGCGCTCGACCGAAGCGGGCATGAAGTACTTCGTGCTCGGCGCTCTGGCCAGCGGTCTGCTGCTCTACGGCATGTCGATGCTCTACGGCGCGACCGGAACGCTCGAAATCCCGCTGATCGCGCGCAAGATCTACGAGCACGGCGCGAAGGATTCGGTCGTCGTCTTCGGCCTCGTCTTCCTGCTCGCCGGCATCGGCTTCAAGCTCGGCCTGGTGCCTTTCCACATGTGGGTGCCTGACGTCTATCACGGCGCGCCGACCGCGGTGACGCTGCTCGTCGCCTCGGCCCCGAAGCTCGCCGGTTTCGCGATGGCCTTGCGCATCCTGGTGTTCGGTCTGATCGATCTGGCCGAGCAATGGCAGATGATGCTGACCGTGCTCGCGGTCGGCTCGATCGTGCTCGGCAACCTCGCCGCCGCGGCGCAGACCAACATCAAGCGTATGCTCGCCTATTCGGGCATCTCGCACATGGGCTTCGTGCTGCTGGGCCTGCTCTCCGGCGTCGTCAAGGTCGGCGACATCGCCAGCACCGCGATCAACGCCTACAGCTCGGCGATGTTCTATGTGCTCGCCTATGTGCTGATGACGCTCGCTTCGTTCGGCATGGTGATCCTGCTCTCGCGCTCCGGCTACGAAGCCGAGGAGATCGACGATTTTAAGGGTCTGAACGAACGCAGCCCGTGGTTCGCTGCGATGATGCTGATAACGATGTTCTCGATGGCCGGCATCCCGTTCTTCGTCGGCTTCTGGGCCAAGCTCTCGGTGCTGCAGGCCGTCGTGATCGCCGGCCAGTACTGGCTCGCCGTGCTCGCTGTGCTGATGTCGGTGGTCGGCACCTTCTACTATCTGCGCATCGTCAAGCTGATGTATTTCGACAGCGCCCGCGAGACGGCGCCGATCTTCGCGACGACCGGAACCCGGGTCCTGCTCTCGGTCAACGCGTTGCTGATCGCGCTGATCGGCCTTCGCCCGGACGGCCTGATGCAGATCTGCGCCTTCACGCTGCGCTTCTGATGAGCGAGGGGTGAGCGCCCACTGGGGGGGCTGGGCCCTGATCCTCGCGGCGGGCCTCGTAGCCAACGGGCCTTTCCTGTCTCCCCGCCTGATGTGGGTGGGACCGCGGGTCGGAGCCAAGACCCTGCGCCTCTCCGTGCTCGAATGGGCGGTCGGCTATGCGCTGATCGCCCTCGTCGCGATCGCGCTGGAATATCAACGCTACGGCGCGGTCCATCGCCAAGGCTGGCGTTTCTATGCTGCGACCGTCATTCTTTTGATGATTTTTGCCTTTCCCGGCTTCGCCTGGCGATGTGTGGGACGAGGCGACAAGGAGTCCCCCGATGAGCGAAGCGCACTTTCGTGAACACAAACAGTCCAGCGAACTGATCTATTCCGGCCGCATCCTCGAAGTCCGGCGTGACAAGGTCCGCAAGGACGGTGTCGAAGGGGAGCTGAGCCGCGAGTACATCCGCCACGGCGGGGCGACGATGGTCGTCGCGCAGAGCGCGAACGGCAAGCTGATCCTCGAGCGTCAGTACCGCTATCCGCTCGATCGGGTGCTGATCGAATTCCCGGCCGGCAAGATCGATCCGGGCGAGGCGGACGAAGTCTGCGCGGCCCGCGAACTCGAGGAAGAGACCGGCTATCAGGCCGCGCACTGGCAGAAGCTGGGCACGCTGCACCCGGCGGTCGGCTATTCGAACGAGCGGATCGAAGTGTATTTCGCGCATGGCCTCAAGCAGGTCGGCCAGAAGCTCGACCACGGCGAGTACGTCGAGCTGGTCGAGATGTCCTATTCGGAAGCCGAACAGGCCGTCTTCGACGGCCTGATCACCGACGGCAAGACCATCGCGGCGCTGCTGATGGTGCGCCGCGCGCTGGGGATCTGCTGATTTTTTGATCTGCGCACTCCGCGGCGAAGCTTTTGATCTTCGTCGCAGGGGCCGGCCTCACAGCCTCCACGCGGCGAGCGTCTCGTCGACGAGGCGCAGCGCGTCGGGCCAGGCGACGAGGCCGAGGACCTGGCGGGCGCCGGTTGCGACTTCGGGGCGGGCGAGGCAGCACTGCCAGATCGGTGCGATGCGCTCGGCGGCCGGCGCCGCGAGCAACGGCGTCAGGCTGCCGTTCTGGATCAGGATCTGCAGCATCTGCAGGATCAGCCGCGATGCCTCATCGCGCTGCGCGACGAGCTTCGTCTGCACATCTGCGAGCAAGGCCTGGGCTTCGCCGAGGATCAGCGCGCCGGCTCCGGCGCTCTGTTTGCGCTGCGCGAGGCGCCGCCCTTCCTGACTATTGACTCCGGCCTGGGCCGCGAGGGCGCGGGCGCGCAGCGCCGCGAAGGCCGCGAGCTGGGGGCGACGATATTTCTCAAGAAGCGCTTCCCCCTGTTTGAGCCAGCCGATCAGCGCAGCGAGAAAGTCCGGATCGCGGCTCTGGTAGCGGTCGACGAGCGCCAGCGAGGCGCGAACCAGCGCCTCGGCTTCATCGAGAAAAGCGGTTACGACGATCTGCATCGCGGATCACTCGGGAACGAGGTTCTTCAGCGCCGGCGGTGTGTTCTGGCCTTCGACCGGATCTTCGAACACCATGTCCAGGCCGTCCTCCTGAACGCTCAGCTTCAGGTTCAGGCACTGTCCTGCCGCGCCGAGATCCTTGATCTGTTGCGTGCGCGCATCGACCGCGATGCCGATCGCGCGCTGCGGCAGCGCGTCCAGCGTGCGGCCGACCTGGGCGCGGATGATCGCGCAGATTTTCTTGAAGCGCTCCGAGCTGCCCGCCTTTTTGTCCTCGGCCTGGATCGTGCGCACCCGGGTGTGGTCGATCAGCTCCTCGGCGAGCTTCTGCGCGAGGCTGTCGCTGACGAGGCCCCGGCTAAGATTCGGATCGGCCTTGATGATCTTGTTGATCTCGGCCGTGCTGACGTGAATGGACTGGGCTTTCAGCGCTTCCCCGAGGTTCTCGGAAAGCGAGGCGGCGAGCATCGAGGTCGAGACCGACGCGACATAGCCTTCCGGGATCTGCCCGACGATGACCGGCAGCGTCATCTCGATAGTCGGCATCCTCATCCGCGGAACCGGGAAATGGCGGAGGAGGCCGTCGGGATCCTCCGCATAGGACTTGGCGATCCTGACGGCTTCGAGGTCGGCGGCCATTCGGGCGCGAGTGACTTCGCACAGGATATGTCCGAGCGTTTCACCGAGATCATTCATTTTCCAGTCCGCCTGTGAGGGGGTCAGCTGCTATTGCACTTCTCCGACCGGAGTCGAGCGCATTGCGCCTTCCAGAATGCCCAGCAATTTTTCCATGCCGGCTGGCATCTCGTCCTGGGAGGCTTTCACGAAGATGTGCATCGAGTAGGTGCGTTCGACGTTGCTGCCGCTTGCGGTCGTCTTCTTGTAGGAGCAGGACACGTTGAGCTTGGCCGATCCGCCGGGCCAGCGCTGCTTGACTTCGAGGCTGCCGCCGATCGCCAGATCCGAGCTCTCGCTCTGGGTCTCGATCGAGTTGATCTTCGCGTTGAAGTCGATCGTGGCTTCCTCGACCCGGATGAAGGGGATGGGCAGGATGGTCAGGAGCGGTACTTCGATCTTCATCTCCTGGAAGCGCGCTTCGACCGCGTCCTTGCTTTCCGCGAACGAGACCGTTGCCGTGGCCATGACCGTGCCGGTTCCGGACGGCGGAGCCGCGATCGCGACCGTCGGCGCCGACTTGTAGACTCCGGCGTCGGTCAGCTCGATCCGGGTCACTTTGCCGCCTTCGACGACGGCGCGGGCCTGGGCCGCGGTCTCGCCGGTGCCGGCCGTGAAGGTGACCGCCGGCGGATTCGCATCGTCGTAACCGGCGCCGCCGTTGCTCAGCGCGACGCCCGAGACATGGGCGGGGACGGCGGGCTGGTAGGGGGCGACTTCTTTTGGATACTTGAATTCAACATAGACCGGCTTGTTTTCCTTGTCGAAACCGACGGTCTTGATGAAGTCGGCCGTCGCGCGGGCGGCCATGGTCTGGGCTTCGATGACCGCGCACAGCGGTCCGCCGATCATGTTGCCGAAATTGAGACTGGAGAGTTCGGTGCCGGGATTCGCAGCCATGGTGTGCCTCCTTGGAGAGTGGGGCTTGTGTCAGAAGGGGGGGGTAGTGGATACCCGATCTGAATTATTAGGATGGCGGAGGAGCACAAGCAAGAACGAAGAACCGGAGCCCGGAAAAGTCTGTTTTTTCCTTGTCAGATAAGGAGAAACAGCTTCTCTTTTGACGATTTCCGCAAAAAAAACGGGCACCCGAGGGTGCCCGTTTTCTGGCCTTGCTGCAGGCTTATTGCGGAGCGGCTTCCGACTGCGCGGCCTGAGGGGCCGAGTCTTCCGCCGCAGGAGCCGACGCTTCCGGCGCGACCGGCGCGGAGGCGGCATCGGCCGGAGCCGAGGCGCTGACCGCGACCGGGGTCTGGACGGCCGCTGGAGCGGCGACCGTCGCGATCGGCAGCAGCGGAACGATCAGCAGCGCGACGATGTTGATGATCTTGATCAGCGGGTTCACGGCCGGGCCGGCCGTGTCCTTGTACGGGTCGCCGACCGTATCGCCGGTCACTGCCGCCTTGTGGGCTTCCGAACCCTTGCCGCCGAAGTGACCATCTTCGATGTACTTCTTCGCGTTGTCCCAGGCACCGCCGCCGGTGCACATCGAGATTGCGACGAAGAGGCCGGTCACGATCGTGCCCATCAGCAGACCACCGAGCGCGACCGGGCCGAGGATCAGGCCGACCAGGATCGGCGCGACGACCGGCAGCAGCGACGGGATGATCATCTCCTTGATCGCGGCGGAGGTCAGCATGTCGACGGCCTTGCCGTATTCAGGTTTGCCCGTGCCTTCCATGATGCCGGGGATGTCGCGGAACTGACGGCGCACTTCCTCGACGACCGAGCCGGCAGCGCGGCCGACCGCTTCCATCGCCATCGCACCGAACAGGTAGGGGATCAGGCCGCCGATGAAGAGGCCGATGATCACTTGCGGGTTCGACAGGTCGAAGGACAGGTGCTGACCGTGCGCGGCGAGCGCGTGGGTGTAGTCGGCGAACAGTACCAGCGCGGCAAGCCCCGCCGAGCCGATCGCGTAGCCCTTGGTGACGGCCTTGGTCGTGTTGCCGACCGCGTCGAGCGGGTCGGTGATGTCGCGGACGCTGTCGGGCAGCTCGGCCATCTCGGCGATGCCGCCGGCGTTGTCGGTGATCGGACCGTAGGCGTCGAGCGCGACGACGATGCCCGCCATGCTCAGCATCGAGGTTGCGGCGATCGCGATGCCGTAGAGGCCGCCCAGGAAGAAAGCCACTCCGATCGCGGCGCAGACGAAGAGCACGGGCCAGGCGGTGGACTTCATCGAAACGCCGAGGCCGGCGATGATGTTGGTGCCGTGACCGGTGGTCGAAGCCTGGGCGATGTGCTGGACGGGCTTGTAGTCGGTACCGGTGTAGTACTCGGTGATCCAGACCAGCAGCGCGGTCAGCACGAGGCCGACGGTGCAGGCGCCGAACAGCGCCGGGGCGCCGATGCTCTTGCCGTCCGCAAGCGTCACTTCAGTCGGGAACAGGGTCCAGGTCACGCCCGCGAAGGCGACGAGCGAGATCACGCCGGCGACGATCAGGCCGCGGTACAGGGCCGGCATCACGTTCTTCATGCCGGGGCTCGCCTTGACGAAGGACACGCCGATGATCGACGCGATGATCGAGACGCCGCCGAGCACCAGCGGATAGATCACCGCGGTCGCAGCCTGGGCGGCCGAGAAGGCCAGCACGCCCAGTGTCATTGTCGCGATCAGCGTCACCGCGTAGGTCTCGAACAGGTCGGCCGCCATGCCGGCGCAGTCGCCGACGTTGTCACCGACGTTGTCGGCGATCACGGCCGGGTTGCGCGGGTCATCCTCGGGGATGCCGGCTTCGACCTTGCCGACCAGGTCGGCGCCGACGTCAGCGCCCTTCGTGAAGATGCCGCCGCCCAGACGGGCGAAGATCGAGATCAGCGAGGAGCCGAAGGCGAAGCCCAGCAAGGGCTTCAGCGTGGCCGAGTCGGGCGTCGCCAGACCGCCGATCAGCCAGAAGAACGCGCCGACTCCGAGCAGGCCCAGACCGACGACCAGCATGCCGGTGATCGCGCCGCCCTTGAAGGCGACGTTGAGCGCGGGAGCGATGCCTTGGGTCGCGGCCTGAGCGGTGCGCACGTTTGCGCGAACCGACACGTTCATGCCGATGAAGCCGCAGGCGCCGGAGAGGAGAGCCCCGAGCACGAAGCCCGCAGCAGTGGTCCTGTCGAGGAAGATCGCGATCAGGACCGCGAGCACGATGCCGACGATGGCAATGGTCTTGTACTGCCTGGCGAGATAGGCGGCAGCGCCTTGCTGGATCGCGTTGGCGATCTCCTGCATCCGCGCATTGCCGGGATCCCGGGAAAGGATCCAGCTCCGTGACACAAAGCCGTACAACACTGCGGCGAGGCCGCAAGCCAAGGCGAAGTACAACGCCAAGGACGATGACATATAGGGGGTCTCCTTCAGAACGATTGAATTGTTACAACGTTGAAAGGCGTCCACTTGCGATGCGACCACGGGCGGGCGCTGACCTATCGTAAGGCTGTGGCGTATCGGTCGCAACGCATCGGGCTTTCCCTTCTGATGCAGCGCAAGGGCATCCGTGAGCCAGTTCCGTGCGTGCTTGTCCGTCGCGGATGGTAAAATGCGATTTCACGCGCTTTTTTGCGTAGAAAAGACCAACCAACAGAGAGTCCACAATGAGTTTGTTCAATGTTCGCGCGGGCAGCAAAGCGCCGGAAGAAGTCAATGTCGTGATCGAGATCCCGGCCCGTTCGGATCCGATCAAGTACGAAGTCGACAAGGAAACCGGTGCGCTGTTCGTCGATCGCTTCCTCGGCACCTCTATGCACTACCCCTGCAACTACGGTTATGTGCCGGGGACGATCGCGGGCGACGGCGACCCGGTCGATGTGCTGGTTGTCACGCCTTTCCCGCTGCTGCCCGGAGTCGTCGTGCGCAGCCGTCCGATCGGCATGCTGAAGATGCAGGACGAATCGGGCGAGGACGCAAAAGTGATCGCGGTTCCGGTCAGCAAGACGACGACCTGGTACGACCACATCCAGACGACCGACGATCTGCCCAAGCTGCTGCTCGATCAGATCGTTCACTTCTTCGAGCACTACAAGGATCTCGAAGCGGGCAAGTGGGTCAAGGTTCTGGGTTGGGGAACGCGTGAAGACGCGCTCAACGAGATCAACTCGGGCATCGACGCCGTCGCGAAGGGCTGAACGCCGCCGCGCTTTGTGCCGAGGCCGCCCGCGGGCGGCCTTTTTTCTGCTTCGCAGTTTCCAGGGGGGGGCGCGAATAGGCGGGCTTTTCCGCTTCTGTTTCGCGCCTTGTCTTTGCGCGTTGCGTCGATAATCGTCCTGCGGAGCACCCCATGGCCGAAGACAGCGATCTCGAGAAAACAGAACCAGCATCAGAACGACGATTGAGCAAGGCTCGCGAGGAGGGCAATGTCCCGGCCTCGCGCGAGCTGGGCACTTTCCTCGTGCTGATCACCGGCGTCGTGACCCTCTGGGCTGCGGGGAGCTGGATGTCGGTCCGCGCCGCCGCGATCATGCGCCACGGGCTGACGCTCGATCGCCGCCAGGTTTTCGAGGCGGGACAGCTGACGGTGATGCTCCACTCGCTGACCAGCGACGGACTGACGCTGCTGGTGCCGCTCTTCGCCGCGCTGATCATCGCGGCGATCATCGGCCCGATGCTGCTCAGCGGTTTTCACTTCTCGGCGACCGCCTTTTCGTTCAAGGCTTCGCGCCTCAATCCGATCTCGGGCCTGACCCGCGTGTTCTCGATGAACGGAGTCGCCGAGCTGGTCAAGGCCTTGCTGAAGGCGCTGATGATCGGCGGAATCGGCGTCTGGGTCGTGCTCTCGCGCAGCGAGAAGTCGCTGGCGCTGCTCTCGATGTCGGTCAATAGCGCGATCGTCTCGTTCGGCGAGATCGTGTTCGGCGCGACGGTCGCGATGGTCTCCGGGCTCGCCCTGGTCGCGGCGGTCGATGTGCCCTTCCAGCTCTGGCAGTACTACAAGGGCTTGAGGATGACCAAGGAAGAGGTCAAGCAGGAATACAAGGAATCCGAAGGCGACCCGAAGATCAAGGGACAGATCCGCCAGCGCCAGCGCGAGATGGCGCGGGGCAGGATGATGCAGGAAGTCCCCAAGGCCGATGTCGTCGTGACGAACCCGACCCACTACGCGGTTGCCCTCAAGTACGACGGCGCTTCGATGCGCGCGCCGCGCGTCGTCGCGAAGGGCGCGGATCTCGTCGCTGCGCAGATCCGCGAGATCGCTCGTTCGAACAACGTGCCCCTGCTCGAAGCTCCGCCTCTGGCGCGCGCGCTCTTCCGCCACACCGAGATCAACGAGGACGTTCCCGCTGCGCTCTACACCGCTGTCGCCGAAGTGATGGCCTGGGTGTATACGCTGCGCCAGGCCGCCGCGGCCGGCGTTCCCGCGCCCGTTGAACCCGATCATCTGAGCGTTCCGGCGGGCATGGACCCGGCCGAGAGCGCCAATGCCTGAATCTCCCGGAACCTGAATCATGGCCAACGAAACCCAGGTTTTCGATCTGCGACAGTTCTTCTCGCGCGCAAACCTCCGTCAGCTCGCCGCCCCCGTCCTCGTGATGCTGGTGCTGGCAATGATGGTTCTGCCTCTGCCGGCATTCCTGCTCGACTTCTTCTTCACCTTCAACCTCGCGGTCTCGATCATGGTGCTGCTGGTCGCGATGTATACGCGCAAGCCGCTCGACTTCTCGGCCTTTCCGACCGTGCTGCTGACGACGACGCTGCTGCGCCTGTCGCTGAACGTCGCCTCGACCCGGATCGTGCTGCTCGAAGGCCATACCGGGCCGGATGCGGCGGGCAAGGTGATTGAGGCCTTCGGCCACTTCCTGGTTGGCGGCAACACCGCGGTCGGCGTTGTCGTGTTCGTGATCCTGACCGTGATCAACTTCGTCGTGATCACGAAGGGCGCGGGGCGGATCGCCGAGGTCGGCGCCCGCTTCACACTCGATGCGATGCCTGGCAAGCAGATGGCGATCGACGCGGATCTGAATGCCGGCCTGATCGACGACAAGGAAGCGAAGCGGCGGCGCGGCGAAGTGGCCCAGGAAGCCGACTTCTACGGCGCGATGGACGGCGCGTCGAAGTTCGTCCGCGGCGATGCGATGGCCGCGATCATGATCCTGCTGATCAATATCGTCGGCGGGCTGATCGTCGGCGTGGTCCAGCACAACATGAGCGCCGCGCGGGCGATGGAGAACTACACGCTGCTGACGATCGGCGATGGCCTGGTCGCCCAGTTGCCGGCGCTGATCATCTCGGTCGCGGCGGGCATGGTCGTCTCGCGGGTCGGCGACGACCAGGACGTCGGTTCCCAGCTGATCGGCCAGATGGGGGCGAATCCCGCGGTGCTGATGCTGACGGCGGGCATTCTCGGTCTGCTGGGCCTGATCCCCGGTATGCCCAATCTGGTCTTCCTGTTCCTCGCCGCGGTATTCGGGGCAGGGGGGTGGTATGTCGCGAAACGGCAGAGGCAGGAGGCCGAGGAGGCCGCCAGCGCCGAGGAAGCCGGTGCTCAGCCGGTCACGACAGGGGAGAGTGGCGATGCTTCGTGGGCGGACGTGACGCCGGTCGATGTGCTGGGTCTGGAAGTGGGCTACCGGCTGATCCCGATGGTGGACAAGGGGCAGGACGGTGAGCTGCTGCGCCGGATCCGGGGTTTGCGCAAGAAGTTCGCGCAGGACGTCGGCTTCCTCGCCGCGCCGGTGCACATCCGCGACAACCTGGAACTCAGACCCAACGCCTACCGGATCACGCTCAAGGGCGTCGAGGCCGGTTCCGGCGAAGCCTATCCGGGCATGTTCCTCGCGATCAATCCGGGCCGGGTCAGCGGTCAGTTGCCGGGGGCTGCGACCCGGGATCCGGCCTTTGGTCTGCCGGCGACCTGGATCGAGGCGGGAATGCGCGAGCAGGCGCATGCGATGGGCTATACGGTCGTCGATGCGAGCACGGTCGTCGCCACCCACCTGAACCACCTGATCCTCAGCAATTCGTCCGACCTGCTGGGTCGTCAGGAGACCCAGGCGCTGCTCGATCACATCGCGAAGGAGTCGCCCAAGCTCGTCGAGGATCTGGTGCCCAAGCTGTTGCCTCTTCATGTGCTGCAGCGCGTGCTTCAGTGCCTGCTCGAGGAGGGCGTCAATATCCGCGACATGCGGACGATCGTCGAATCGCTGTCCGAGCATGCGACGCGGAGCCAGGATCCGCTGGAGCTGGCGGGCCGGGTGCGTACGGCTTTGGGGCGGGCGATCGTTCAGCAGCTCTTCCCGGGCAATGTCGAGCTGCAGGTCATGGCGCTCGATCCGGGGCTGGAGCGCATCCTCGCTCAGGCGGTCGCGGCGGGTGGCGCGGATGGCGTGCTCGAACCGAGCCTTGCCGACAACCTGCTGCGCGAGACCGCGAGCGCGGCGCAGCGTCAGGAAGATCTGGGCTTGCCGGCGGTGATTCTGGTGCCGAACTCGCTGCGTTGGCTGCTCGCCCGCTTCCTGCGCCGTGCCGTGCCCAACCTGCGCGTGCTGGCCAACTCCGAGGTGCCCGAATCGCGCAACATCCGTGTCACTGCGATCATCGGAGGCCAGGGTTGAGCCCCGTCCTGAGTCTCGATCTGGAATAGGGAGCCATTTTCCCCTCTTATCCCGGACTTTGTTTCGGGCCTCCTGGCTGATAATCTGACCATGGGCACGCGCCTTGCTGCGTGCCGGTTGTCGGAGCGGCGGTTTGCCGTTCGGTTGCGGAGGATTTTCAGATGATCAACGTCAAGCGCTACTACGGACGCACGGCTCGCGAAGCCCTTCGTCTGGTCAAGGAAGAACTCGGCCCGGATGCCGTCGTCCTTTCCAACCGCGCGGTCGATGGTGGCGTCGAAATCCTCGCTTTGCCGGCCGAAGAAGTCGGTGCTGTTCAGGCGGCAACGAGACCCCAACCGGCCGTCCGGCCTGCGGCGGCACCCGCGCCCGTTGCCCGTCCTGCTCCGGCTGTCGCCGCCCGACCCGCAGCCTCCGCCCGTCCTGCCGTGAGCCGTCCTGCTGCGCCCGCCCGGCCCGCCGTGGCTCGGCCAGCCGCTCCTCGCCCCGCGGTTTTCGACGAAGAGGAAGATTTCCAGGTCAGCCTGAGCACCCGCGTCGCGCGTTCGGCTCAGGCCGACGAAGCCTATGGCAAGGGGCTTGTCGAAGGCGTACCGCACATGGTCAGCGACCGTCACGCCGAGATCCGTCCCTTCATCCCGCCGCGCGTCGATCACTATGGCAATCCGGTCGAAGCGCCTCTGCCGCAGCGCACGCCCGAACCGATCTGGGCTCAGCGCGAGGAGTTGCGCGCTGAAGCGGCCGAGTCCGCTCCCGCTCCGCGTCCGGCACCGCGTGAAGAGCTGCGCGCGCCGGCAATTGCTGCCGCTGAGGCCGATGCCGAACGGGTCAAGGCGCTCGAAGCGGCAAATTCCCGGCTGATGGATGAAGTCGGCGCGATCCGCGGTCTGCTCGAACGCCAGCTCGCCGGCTTTGCCTGGGGCGAGCTGACCCGCGGCGCTCCGGTGCGCGCCCAGATCATGAGCGATCTGCTCGAGGCCGGTTTCTCGGCGGCTCTGGCTCGCGATCTGACTGCGGCTGTCGCGGCCGATGCGACGCTCGAGAGCGCGCGCAACCAGATCCGTGCCCAGATCACCCGCCGTCTGCTGACTCTCGATTCGGAATCGGATCTGATCGAGCGCGGCGGAGTCTATGCGCTGGTCGGGCCGACCGGCGTCGGCAAGACGACGACGACGGCCAAGCTGGCCGCCCGCTGCGTCGTCCGGCACGGCGCCGACCGCCTCGCGCTGATCACGACCGACGGCTACCGGATCGGCGCGCACGAACAGCTGCGTATCTACGGCCGCATTCTCGGCGTCACGGTCCACGCGGTTCGCGATGCATCTGATCTGCGCCGCACGCTGCAGGATCTGTCCGGCAAGCACATGGTTCTGATCGACACGATAGGCATGAGCCAGCGCGACAAGATGGTCGCCGATCAGGCCGCGATGCTCTCCGGCGCTGGTTGTGTGCGCCGCCTGCTGCTGCTCAATGCGACGAGCCGCGGTGATACGCTCGAAGACGTCGTCAAAGCCTATGAAGGCCCGGATCTGGCGGGTTGCATCCTGTCCAAGAGCGATGAAGCGGCTTCGCTCGCGCCCGCACTCGATGTCGCGATCCGTCACGAGCTGCGCACTTACTACATCGCCAACGGTCAGCGCGTCCCCGAAGACCTGCATCTGCCCAGCCGCAGCTGGCTTGCGCACCGCGCCTTGCGCGAGCAGGTTCCCGACTCGCCGTTCCGGCTCGACCCCGAAGATGCGGGGCTGCTCGCCTCGGCGGTCCATGAACACTCCGCTCTGGGGGGGCGCGCATGAGGCCGGGCTTCGAAGACCAGGCGGCCGGCCTGCGCCGGCTCTTGCACCGGGCGCCGCCCCAGGTCTTAAGCGTCGTCTGCTGCGGCCCCC
Source organism: Niveibacterium terrae (assembly GCF_048213115.1). Taxonomy (GTDB): domain Bacteria; phylum Pseudomonadota; class Gammaproteobacteria; order Burkholderiales; family Rhodocyclaceae; genus Niveibacterium; species Niveibacterium terrae. The sequence continues at coordinate 1,823,375 of NZ_CP172404.1, forward strand.
ATGCGGTGAGCTGGCTCGCCGATCAGGCCAGGCTCAAGGCGGCACAGGGGAGCAGCGTCGTCGCTTTCGATGAACTCGATTGCTGCGGAAACCTCGCCGATGCGCTCGGCGCCGCGCCGCGCTTCGATCTGCTCCAGGCCGTCGAACGCGAAGTTCCGCTCGAGATGGCCCGGCTGGCCGTCGGCCGGGGGCTGCATCTTCTTTCGACGGCCAGACTCTCGCGCGCTTTGCCGGGCGCGGACCGGCGCTTCGCGGCCCGTCTCGCCGATACCTGCCGCCGCCTGCAGCTGGGTGCAGATCTGTGGCTGGTGCATTCGCGGCCGGGCGCGGGCAATGGCCTGTCGGCGCTGGCGATGGCCGCGCACCGGATGATGGTCGTCGTCGAAGGCAATGCCCGTTCGGTGACCGAGGCTTATGCGCTGCTCAAGCAGATTCGGCGCGGCCCCTGGCCCCAGATCGATCTGGCGGTCGCCGGCGATGGCGCCAAGGCCGAGGAGACGCTCGTTGCCAATCTGATCGATGTCGTGCAGCAGAATACCCCGCTGGCGGTCAGGCGCGTCAGGGGCCTGGACGCCTGTGTCGCGGCGGCGAACGCGGTGCTTGGGCGGCGCGATCAGCGTTACCTCGAACGCGTGATGGTCATTGCCCAGAGGGCGCCGATGGCCCTCAGTGTCTAGTCGAATTCAGGCGGTCGTCATTCGGGCTCAATTTTCCCCTCTGGCGGCCGTTAATGCGGACAGGCGATCGTGGATGCCCGAAGGCTCGACCCTTTCGCCGTTGTGAAATGAAAAGCCGTGCCCTGCTCAAACGGGGCGAAAAGCGATCGCGCAGTTTCCGCGCGCGCTGCACGGAGAAAAGAGCCGCTCATGTATACCGCGTCGGGAACGCTGGATAAAAATCAACTCGTGACGCAATACGCTCCGCTGGTCAAGCGGATCGCGTATCACCTGATGGCCAAGCTGCCTGCCAGCGTACAGGTGGAAGACATCATCCAGAATGGCATGCTGGGTCTGCTCGATGCGATCGGTCGCTACGAGGAAGGCCTGGGCGCCCAGTTCGAGACCTATGCCGTTCAGCGCATCCGCGGAGCGATGCTCGACGGGCTGCGCGAAAACGACTGGCTGCCGCGCAGCCTGAGGCGCGAGATGCGCCGCATCGAAGGTGCGATCCACCAGCTCGAACAGCAGAACGGCCGTCAGCCGACCGAGAAGGAACTCGCTGAAGCGCTCGCGATGAGCCTCGCCGACTACCAGAAGATGCTCCAGGAGGCGCGCGGTTATCAGCTCGTCTATTTCGAGGATTTCTCCGGCGATGACGAGGACGATTTTCTCGACCGCAACGTCGTCAGCACCGGCATGGATCCGCTCGAAATGCTCGAAGACAAGACGATGCGCGAAGGCCTGGTGCGCGCAATCGAGGATCTTCCCGAGCGCGAAAAGATGGTGATGGGGCTTTACTACGAAGAAGATCTGAACCTGCGCGAGATCGGCGAAGTGCTGGGCGTGTCCGAATCACGCGTCTGTCAGTTGCACAGCCAGGCGATCGCCCGCCTGCGCTCGCGGATCACCGGAGTGGCGCGCAGCGTGGGTGGCGCTCGCCGCCGCAGCCGCGCCTGAAAGAGCGTTCATGGACAAAATCAGCTTTGTGGGTCTGATCCTCGGAATCACGGCGATCCTGGCCGGGCAGATTCTCGAAGGCGGCCATCTCTCCTCGCTGCTCCAGCCGACCGCTTTCATGATCGTGATGGGCGGAACGATAGGGGCGGTCATGCTGCAAAGCCCCTTCCAGGTGTTCCGCAAAGGGGTCGCGATGGGTAAATGGGTCTTCGTGCCGCCCGTCCCGCCTTTTCGTCGCGTGATCGATCAGGTGGTGTCGTGGAGCCATACGGCGCGCAAGGAAGGTCTGCTGGCGCTGGAAAATCAGGCGAACACTCTGCGCGACCCCTTCACCGCACGTGGGCTGCAGCTTCTCGTCGATGGCATCGAACCGGACAGGCTGCGCGAAGTGCTCGAAGTCGAGATCGATGCCTGGGAAGCCCAGCTCAAGGCCTGTGCGAAGGTCTGGGAAGCGGCGGGGGGCTATTCGCCGACCATCGGTATTCTCGGCGCGGTGATGGGGCTGATCCATGTGATGGAGAATTTGTCCGACCCTTCCAAGCTCGGAGCCGGGATTGCGGTCGCTTTTGTTGCGACGATCTACGGGGTTGGGGCCGCGAACCTGATCTTCCTGCCGATCGCGAAGAAGTTGTTGACCCAGATCGCGCAGATGGTCGCGATGCGCGAGATGTTGGTCGACGGCCTGGTCGGCATCGCCCACGGCGACAATCCGCGGATCATCGAGAACCGTCTGCAGGGCTATCTGGTCTGAGGGGACAGGGATGAGCCGGCGCAAAAAAGAGGATGAGCATGAGAACCTCGAACGCTGGATGGTCTCATATGCCGACTTTCTGACCCTGATGTTCGCGTTCTTCGTCGTCATGTATGCGATCAGCTCGGTCAATGAAGGCAAGTATCGCGTTCTGTCCAATTCCCTGGTCAGCGCTTTTCGCAGCGCGACCAATGCCGAGGGCATGCAGATCGCTCCGCTGACTCCGATCAATGTTCCCGTGCCCAGCGTGCGCCCGTCTTCGCCTGCCAAGGCCGATCCCCGACGCGCCCAGACGATGCAGAAGATGCAGAACATGGCCGATGAGGTTCGCCGGGTGCTCGCGCCTCTGGTTCGCGACGGAAAGGTTACCGTCAATGAAGGGGCTTTCGGCATCAGCATAGAGATCAACGCCAGCGCGCTGTTTGCGCCCGGCGAGGCTGTCCTCGGGGTAAATGCGCAGCGGGCGCTGAGCGCGGTCGGTCAGGTGCTCTCTGCTGGCGATTTTCCGATCAAGGTCGAAGGCCATACCGATACGCTTCCGATCTCGAATCAGCTCTTCGCTTCGAACTGGGAACTTTCAGCGGTGCGGGCTTCGGCGGTCGTGCGCCTCTTTGTCCAGTCGGGTGTCGCGCCTCAGCGCCTGTCGGCGGCCGGATATGCCGACCAGAGGCCGGTTTCCGACAACCGGACGGCCGAGGGGCGCTCGCGCAACCGTCGGGTGGCCATCCTGATCGAATCGATGTTGCCGCCGCTCGATTCCGAACCGCAGGCTGGCGCTTCGAGTTCCCGCTAGGGCTCAGAAGGTACCGAGCAGGCGACCGGGCGGCTTCGCCGGGCTGAGGCCGTCGGCGTTGTAGAGAGGGATTTCGCTTGCGCTGAGCAGCACGCTCAGCGCGAGCTGATTGTTCTGCATGTGCTGGCGGATCAGCTTGCCGTTGATCTGGTTCAGCTCGCTCGCTTCCCTGGCCAGGGACAGGTAGCGCGCCCAGGCGTCTTCCAGTGTCTTGCCCTTGCCTTGAACAAAAGCCGCGACGCTCTCGGCGGAAGGGTCTATTCCGTCCGCACCCAGCGCCAGTGCCCGGGAATTCTCAGCGTTTTGCATCTGACGCACCGCGGCCGTCTTGTCCTCGGCGAGCGCGAGCAATTCCTCGACCCGTCCTTCGACCAGCAGCTCCTGCTCGTGTTTGAGCAGTTCGACGAAATGGACGAGCTGGCCCGTGTTCTCGGACAGCAGTGCCGAGAAACGGATTGCGGCGAAAGAGGGCATTGCTGCGTCAGCTTTAGGCACTGCGCGCCTGGGCTTGCAGCATTTGGCGAACGCTGGAGATCAGCCCGTCGGCGACCTTTTCGGCGTGCACTTCGAACCGACCTTCGGAGATGGCCTGCTTGATCTCTCTGACCTTCGCCGCATCGACTTGCGAGGCTTCGGAAGTGCCGGTGAGCTTTGAGATTTGGGAGGCCAGCGGAGACAGTTCGACATCGCTCGAGGACGCGCCGGCTTGCGCGGGGCTGGCCCGCGTCGCTCGCGCCTTCAGGTCGCCGCCGGTGTTGCCGACGGTCTTGTAACTGTTTTCGATCTTCATGGTGTCGCTCCGGTTTTATCCTTGTTGTCCTAGCTATCGGCGGCAAGGGCCGGAACTTTAACGGATTTAATGATATTCGACTGTTCTCAGCGCGGGATCTCGACGATGCCGGCTGCACGGGCGATTCCCTGAACCACTTTTCCCGAGGTCAGCCGAACCTGCACCGTCTGACCTTCGACCGCTGCGGCCAAGGCTTCTCCTTCGTTGCTGACTTCGAAGTTGCTGCCGCGCGAGAGCACGCGAACCTTCTGGCCGCGGGCGATCGCATAGACGGGCTGGAGCTGGTCGGTGCGCAGCGCGATGCCTCCCGAGACCGCAATCCTGAGCGCGCGTCCGACCGCCTGCTCGCGTCGGGTCAGCGTTCCCTGGGGCTGGGCGGCGATGTCGCCGTGCTCTATCCGGATATCGGCTTCCGTGATCGTGGCTCCCGCGCCAAGCGGGCGGGCCGCACTCAGGTAGTCGGATTCGACCCGGATCCGGGCGGGAATGTAGAGCGTCCAGAGCGGGGAACGGCAGCGCAGTCCAACCGTGATCCGTCCCCAGGCCCGTCGACCGGCGGCCAGAAATGCCTCGGGCGCGGCGCAAGGGCGGCGCTCGCCGGGAAGCCCGGCTTCGGAGATTTCAATCGTGACCCGGCCTTCCAGGCTCCGGGTCTCGGCTTCGAGAAAGCGGGTCACGGCTTCGCGCTGGACGGAGGCAGCGTCATCGCCAGCATGGCAAGCCATAGGGAGGCCGGCGAGGATCAGAAACAGCAGGGGCTCAAGTTTCATGGCGCGATTTTCCCACGAAGCCCGCGCCCTGGGGTGGGGCGGCAAGCCTTGCCGACTTTTCTTTGTCTTGCCGGTCAGGTGGAGCGAATTGCCGGTTGAAATGCCTGCTATTCGACGAAAAGCCAGCATTGCCGGCGGGTCACAATGCTGGCACGGAAGCTGCAAACAGGACTGGCAGGTGAGACTGTCCTGCCTTTGCAAAGACCGGATCACCTGGAGAGATGCGATGACCACGACTGCGATAGACCGCCAACTTGGATTTCAGCAAACCGCACTGAACGTGCGCGCTGCGCGCCAGGAGCTGCTCGCCGCCAACATCGCGAACGCCGATACGCCGCATTTCAAGGCGCGTGACATCGACTTCAGGGAGGCCCTGATGGGCGCACTCAATGGCAAGCTCAGCCCTCTGGCGCTGAGCACGACTTCGCCCCGGCATCTGGAAGCCAAGGCGGGCGGTTCGCTCGATTCCAGTCTGCGCTATCGCACCGAGACCCAGTCCGCGGTCGATGGCAACACCGTCGACATGGATGTCGAACGTGCGGCTTTCACCGAGAACGCGGTGCAGTACGAAGCCAGTCTGACTTTCATCAACGGCCTGCTGCGCACGATGCAGCAAGCGATTTCGAACCAGTAAGCGGGGGCGATCATGAGCATGCTCGACGTCTTCCAGGTAGCCGGATCGGCGCTGACCGCCCAGTCGGTCCGTCTCAATGCGGTGGCCAGCAACATGGCCAACGCTGAGAGCGTGACGAGCTCGAACGGTCAGCCCTACCGCGCCAAGCAGGTCGTTTTCGAGGCAACGCCGATGGGCAGCGCCGGGGCGATGGGCGTGCGCGTCAAGCAGACCGTCGAGTCGGCGGCTCCGGGCCGCATGGTCTATGAGCCCAAGAACCCGGCAGCCAATGTCGACGGCTATGTGCAGATGCCCAACGTCGATGTCGTCGAGGAGATGGTGAACATGATCTCCGCGTCCCGCTCCTACCAGACCAACGCCGAAGTGATGAACACGGCGAAATCCCTGATGCAACGCACGCTGACCATAGGTCAGAGCTGAGGAAAGCGATCATGAGCACGATTTCAGGTACGAACACGGGCGGTACGGTCAGCGACGATCTGCTCAACGCCGTCAATACCCGCAAGAAGACAACGACCGGAACGACGGATCAGCAGAGCCAGTTCCTGACGATGCTGACCGAACAGCTCAAGCATCAGGATCCGCTCAATCCGATGGACAACTCGCAGATGACTTCGCAGCTGGCGCAGATCAACATGGTCGACGGCATCAACAAGGTCAATACGACGCTGCAATCGATGATCTCCAGCATCCAGTCCTCCGAAGCGACCCAGGCCGCGGGCCTGGTCGGACATGCGGTCCTGGTAACGGGTTCCAAACTTCAGCTCTCCCAGGGCAATTCGCTCGGCGGGGTGTCGCTGGACAGCGGCGCGGACAAGGTCGTCGTCTCCGTCCTCGATGCCAGCGGTAATGTCGTCAAGACGATGGACATGGGCGCACAGACGGCGGGTTCGCACACCTTCACCTGGGACGGTAAGACCGATTCCGGCGCGACGGCAGCCGACGGTGTGTACTCATTGAAAGTCAGCGCGTTCAAGGGCGACAAGGCCGTGACGAGCAGCGCGCTGCAACTGGGCACTGTCTCCAGCGTCGTCCGGGGGAGCTCGGGTGTAACGCTGACCGTTGGGCAACTGGGCAGTTTCAAACTGTCCGACATCCAGCAGATTTTGTCCTGATCGCGAAGCGGGAGAAAGAAAATGGCATTCCAGCAAGGACTCAGCGGACTCGACGGCGCCTCCAAAGCGCTTGACGTGATCAGCAACAACGTCGCCAACGCCAATACCGTCGGTTTCAAAAATGCGGTGACCAAGTTCGGTGACGTCTATGCCTCGGCGCTGAACGGCTCGGCCGCCGGCATCCAGATCGGTATCGGCGTGTCGGTCGGTGCGGTGTCGCAGAGTTTTAACCAGGGCAACCTGACGACGACCAACAATCCGCTCGATCTGGCGATCAACGGCAACGGTTTCTTCTGTGTCCAGAAGACCGACGGCACTCTGGCCTATACGCGCAACGGTCAGTATGAACTGAACAAGAACGGCAACCTGGTCAATGCTGCAGGTCTTCAGTTGCTCGGCTATCCGGCCAATGCGGCAGGGCAGATCCTGCCGGCGACGCCGTCGCCGATCAAGCTCGATACTTCCGACCTGCAGCCGGCCCAGACCAGCAAGGCAAGTCTGGGCCTGAACCTCGATTCCCGGAGCAAGGTTCCGACCGTCGCGTTCGCCAGCACCGCTGCCAACCCGATTCCCGACCCGCTGTCCTACAACTCTTCGACGTCGATCACGATCTACGACTCGCTGGGCAACTCGCACATCGAGACGATGTACTTCGTCAAGGACAGCGCTGCGGCAGGCTCCTGGAGCATGTATGCCTCGACCGATGGCGGCGTGGCGACCGGTCCGACCAACCTCTCTTTCGACACCTCCGGCAAGATGACGACGGCGATGCCGCTGACGGCGACCGCGGATATCGCCAACAGCATCGGTGCAGTCGATCCGTTCAGCTTCAGCCTCGATTTCACCGGAAGCACCCAGTACGGCAACGCGTTCGGCGTCAATAAGCAGATCCAGGACGGCTATGCGTCGGGCCGCCTGTCGGGGACGACGGTTGCCAGCGACGGCACGATACAGGGGCGCTACAGCAATGGTCAGTCCAAGGTTCTGGGTCAGACCGTGCTCGCGAATTTTGCTAATCCGAACGGACTCGCCTCGCTCGGCGACAACATCTGGGCCGAGTCTCCCGATTCCGGGCAGCCGATGGTCGGTGCGCCGAATTCAGGAACGCTCGGGTCGATTCAGGCCGGATCGGTCGAGGATTCGAACGTCGATCTGACCAAGGCCTTGGTCGACATGATCACCTACCAGCGCTCCTATCAGGCCAATTCGCAATCGATCAAGACGCAGGACCAGATCATGCAGACCCTGGTCAATCTGCGCTAACGGTGGCTGAGGCGAGGCTGTGACCCGCACGGAAATCCTGACCCAGTAAGACAGTCAACGGAAACGGACGAAAAAAATGGATCGTGCGATCTATACCGCGATGACCGGAGCCAAGAGCACTCTGGCGCAACAGACTTCGGTCGGTCACAACCTCGCCAATGCCAGCACCGACGGCTTCAAGGCCGAAATCCATCGCCTGCGCGCCGTGCCGGTTCTGAGCGAGGCTCAGCCTTCGCGCGCCTTCACGGTCGATGCGAGCGTCGCCAACGATTACTCTTCCGGTCCGCTGCAGTACACGGGGCGCTCGCTCGATGTCGCGGTCAAGGGCAAGGGGTGGCTGACCGTGCAGACGGCCGATGGCAACGAAGCCTATACCCGTGCCGGAAGGCTGGAAGTGAGCGCGAACGGGGAACTCGTGACCGAGCGCGGCCTCCAGGTGATGGGTGAGGGCGGCCCGATCGCGCTGCCGCCCGATAACCGGTACGAGATCGCTGCCGATGGCACGATCTCGGCAGTGCCCCGCACCGGCAACCGCAACGCGAGTGAAGTGGTCGGTCGGCTCAAGCTGGTCAATCCGGACGAGGCCGAACTCAAGCGCGGCGATGATGGTCTTTTCAGGCTCGCCAGTGGCGATCCGGCGGACGCTGATCCGGCCGTCCAGGTGGCCGGAAATTACGTCGAGGCGAGCAACGTCAATGTGGTCGAGCAGATGGTGCAGATGATTTCACTGGCCCGGCACTTTGAAACACAGACCCGGATGCTGACGACTCTGGACACCAATGCCAAAGCCGCCGATCAGGTTCTGAGCATCACTTGATGAAATAAGCGGTCCAAAGGGCTTCTGTTCCGGTCAATGAACGGAAAGTCCGAAGGCGATAATGGGTTTGGCTCGCGAACAGGAGACGCAGCATGATTCCCGCTCTATGGGTGGCCCGTACCGGGCTCGACGCGCAGCAAAACCAGCTCGACGTCATTTCGAACAACCTTGCCAACGTCAGTACCAACGGATACAAGCGCTCGCGCGCGGTCTTCGAGGATTTGCTCTACCAGACGGTTCGCCAGCCGGGGGCGCAGTCCTCGCAGCAGACCCAGATCCCTTCCGGCTTGCAATACGGCACCGGCGTGCGCCCCGTTGCGACGGTCAAGCTGCATACCCAGGGCAATGTCCAGCACACCGGTAATTCGCTCGATGTGGCTGTCCAGGGAGAAGGCTTCCTTCAGGTGACGATGCCCGATGGCACGGTCGCCTATACCCGCGATGGTTCCTTTCAGAAGGACAGTCAGGGGCAGATCATCACGGCTAGCGGTTATCCGGTTGAACCGGCGATCACGATTCCAGCCAATGCGACTTCGGTGACGATCGCGAAGGATGGCACGGTCAGCGTCACGACCCAGGGCAATGCGGCGACGACCCAGATCGGATCGCTGCAGGTCGCGACGTTCGTCAATCCGGCCGGCCTCCAGGCGATCGGCGAGAACCTCTTCCTTGAGACGGCTTCAAGCGGCACCGCAACACCGCAGACCCCCGGAACCAACGGGGCGGGAACGCTGAACCAGAACTACGTCGAAGCCTCGAACGTCAATGTGGCCGAGGAACTGGTCGGTCTGATCCAGACCCAGCGCGCCTATGAGTTCAATTCCAAGGTCGTTTCGACCGCCGACTCGATGCTCGGCCGCCTGGCTCAACTCTGAGAGGCGATCATGAAAGGGACTGTTGCCGTCTTTGCCGCGTTCCTGCTGTCCGGCTGCATGAGCACTCCCTTGACTGCGATCCATCAGCCGGTCTCGGTGCGGCCCGCGCCGCGCGAGGCGATCGCGCCCGTCGCCGGGTCGATCTACAGCACGACGCCGGGGAAGACCCTGTTCGAGGACAGGCGGGCACAGAGGGTCGGCGACACGCTGACGATCAACCTGACCGAGCGCACTGCGGCCGCGAAGAACGCGGACAGCTCGTCGAACCGCACCACCGATTTTTCGATGGCGATTCCGACGATGAGCCGGGTTCCGCTCAAGGTTCTGCAAGGCCTCGATGTCGGTGCGACTTCGGGCAACAAGTTCGAAGGCAAGGGCGCCTCGTCAGCGAACAACAATTTCACCGGCACGATCACGGTCACCGTGATCGATGTCTATCCGAACGGCAACCTTCTCGTCTCGGGCGAAAAGCAGATCGCGATCAATCAGGGCAGCGAGTTCATCCGCTTCTCGGGCGTCGTCAACCCGGCCTATGTGACTTCGGCCAACTCGGTCAACTCGACCCAGGTCGCCGATGCGCGGATCGAATACAAGGGCGCCGGCTACCTCGATGAAGCGCAGCAGATGGGCTGGCTGTCGCGTTTCTTCCAGGTGATCTCGCCGTTCTGAGGAGTGCATGATGCGTTTGCCCCGATTCTGTCTCGCCTTGCTGTTCGCTCTGGGGGCTTCCTGTGTTCAGGCCGAACGGATCAAGGATCTCGCCGATGTCGCCGGTGTGCGCAGCAACCCGCTGGTCGGCTACGGCCTGATCGTCGGTCTCGATGGTACGGGGGATCAGACGACCCAGACGCCCTTTACGGTGCAGAGCATCATCAACATGCTCTCGAACATGGGCGTCGCGCTGCCGGCAGGAACCAGCCTGCAACTGAAGAACGTTGCTGCGGTCATGGTGACCGCGTCGCTGCCGGCATTCGTCGGCCCCGGCCAGACCCTCGACGTGACGGTCTCTTCGCTGGGCAATGCGAAGAGCCTGCGCGGAGGCACATTGCTGATGACGCCTCTGAAGGGCGCGGACGGCAACATCTATGCGCTGGCCCAGGGCAACCTCGTCGTCAGCGGTGCCGGTGCTTCAGGGGCCGGCGGCAAGGCAACGATCAACCATCTGTCGGCTGGCCGCATTCCGGCCGGGGCGACCGTCGAGCGGGCCATCCCGATGTCGGTGGGGCAGGGCGAATTCGCAACGCTGGAACTGCACGACAGCGATTTCGAGACTGCGGGCAGGATGAGCGCAGCGGTCAACCAGGTGTTCGGCCCGGGCGCGGCCGAGGCGATCGATGGTCGCCGGGTGCGCGTGCGCATTCCCGCTTCCTCGCAGGACAGGGTCGTATTCATGGGGCGTCTGGAAAACCTCGAGCTGACCCCGTCTCAGGGCGTTGCAAAGGTCATCATCAACTCGCGTACCGGCTCGGTCGTGATGAACCGGGCGGTTCAGCTCCAGGAATGCGCGATCGCCCATGGCAACCTGTCGGTGACCGTGAACAACGATCAGAGCGTCAGTCAGCCCGCGCCGCTGTCCGCCGGCACGACGACGACGACGACCAACAGCCAGATCAACATCAAGCAGGACGGGGGCAAACTCATCCGCGTCAAGCCGGGGAGCAATCTCTCCGACGTGGTCAAGGCGCTCAACGCGGTCGGCGCCAATCCGATGGACATGATCGCGATTCTGCAGGCGATGAAGGCTTCCGGCGCGCTGCGCGCCGAACTCGAGATCATCTAGTCGATGCTGAACCAGACTCAGGACTCGATTTTCGATCAGGGCAAGCTGGCCGATCTGAAGCGGCAGGCAGGAGAGCGTTCGCCTGAGGCGATCAAGGCAGTCGCGAAGCAGTTCGAGTCCCTTTTTTTGCAGATGATGCTCAAGCAGATGCGTCAGTCGATGGCGAGCGGCGAGGGCGAAGGTGAGCAGGTCGGCTTCTACCGGGGGCTTGCCGATCAGCAGCTCGCGAGCAATCTGAGCAAGACTGGCGGAATCGGGCTCGCCCGCTCCATCGAACAGCAGATGGCCCGCAGCATGGGCGTCGAGATGCCGGACGAGCCGCTCAAGACCGTCGCGCAGACCGGCAAAGTCCCGCTTGAGATGGGCTTGTTCAATCTCCGTCCCCTGGCCCGGGTCGCGCCCCGAATCGAGGATCAGGACCCAGCGGGTTCCGATGCCGGCGCTTTCGCGGGCGGGAAATCCCGCAATCGCGATGGCGCCAACGGCTTCGTCGACCGGATCTGGAGCGGGGCAGTGTCGGCCTCAAGGACGCTCGGTGTGCCGGCCCATTTCGTCGTCGGTCAGGCTGCGCTGGAGACTGGCTGGGGGCGCTCCGAACTGCGCCTTCCCAATGGCGAGAGCGCGCACAACCTCTTCAACATCAAGGCCGGTGGCAGCTGGCACGGCCCGGTCGTCGAAGCGGTGACGACCGAATACGTCGGCGGAGTAGCCCAGAAGCGTGTCGAGCGTTTTCGGGCCTATTCGTCCTATGCGGAAGCCTTTCGCGATTACGCGAAGCTGATTGCCGACAGCCCCCGCTATGCGGCCGTACGCGGTCAGAACTCCGCCGAAGGCTTCGCCCAGGCGCTGAGCCAGGCCGGGTACGCGAGCGATCCGATGTACGCGCAGAAGCTCGCCCGCATCATCGGCGGGGCGACGCTGCGCAGCGCGCTGTCGGGCTGAACGGCAGAATCCTCGCCGCGGACGGCAATTCTGCCGTCCATTCCCTGCAGTTCTTGCCGCCCGGTCTTTCCCTTTCCTCTCTCCATCCGTGCAAACCCAAGTCAGACAAGGGTTTTCGAGAACAGGCAAAGTTTTTGCTCTGTTACGCCGTAAACGCTTGTGTGAGGGGTCGGGATCATGGGTAACAGCATTCTTTCGGTTGGCATCACCGGTTTGTCTGCGGCGCAGGCAGGCCTGATCACGACCAGTCATAACATCGCGAATGCTTCGACAGATGGATACAGCCGTCAGTCCATCGTTCAGACGACCAATACACCGATGTTCTCGGGCGTCGGCTATTTCGGTCAGGGCACGACGCTCAGCACGGTCAAGCGAAGCTACGACGACTTCCTCAATACCCAGGTTATGACAGCGGATGCGCGCTATCAGGAACTCGACACCTATTACACGCAGATCAAGCAGGTCGACGACCTGTTTGGGGACTCGACGGCGGGGCTCTCTCCTGCCTTGCAGGGCTTCTTTACCGGAGTCCAGAAGGTCGCGGCGGGCACGGACGTCATCCCGTCCCGGGAATCGATGCTCTCCGGCGCCTCGGTGCTGCAATCGCGCTTCAAATCGCTCGATTCACGCCTCAACGAGTTGCGCGACCTGGTCGGCAACGACATCAAGAGTTCAGTGACCGAGATCAATTCGCTGGCCAAACAGGTGGGCGAGCTGAATCAGCGCATCATCTATGCGGCCAACATCGGCAGCGGCCAGCCGCCCAATGACCTGCTCGACCAGCGCGACGAGCTGGTCAGCAAGCTCAACGAACAGGTTCAGGTCAGCACCCAGGCCAACAACGATGGATCGATCAATGTCTTCATCGGCAATGGTCAGCCTCTCGTGATCGGTTCCGTGACTTCCGAGCTGACTGCCGACACTTCGAAGGACGACATTTCCAGAGTCGCGGTCGGCATCAAGCTGCCTTCCGGGCAGCAACTGGAGTTGTCGGAAGCGGGTTTTTCCGGCGGCAAGCTCTCCGGCCTGCTCAGTTTCCGCAGCCAGACCCTGGATCCGACGCAGAACGCGCTGGGCAGGATTGCGCTATCGATCACCGAGACTTTCAACGCCCAGCACAAGCTGGGGCAGGATCTCGACGGCAATCTGGGCAAGGATTTCTTCACGCCGCTCAAGGGAACGACGATCTATCCGAACAGCCCGGCCAATGCCGGCGACGCGACGATAGACGTTGGCATCACCAGCGCTTCGGATCTGACGACCAGCGATTACTCGCTGAGCTATACGGCTGCGAACACTTTCCAGCTGGTCCGCCGCTCGGATGGCCAGGTCTGGACGGGATCGGGTGCTAATCCGACGAGCGCACTCGCCTCGGTGATGAGCGCGGCAGGCAACCAGGGATTTTCGCTGACGATGACCGCGACCTCGCTGTCGGTTGGCGATCATTTCACGATAGAGCCGACCCGCACCGCCTCTGCGCAGTTCAGCGTTGCGATCACCGACCCGCGCCAGATCGCCGCAGCTGCGCCGATCCGGACGACCGCGACGAGCGGCAACACCGGAACCGGTAAGATCGACGCCGGCTCAGTGCAGAACACGACCAACATCGCGACGCTGCAGGCGGGCGTCACGCTGACTTATGCGGCTGGCTCTCCCGGTACGGTCAGCGGTTTTCCGGCGGGCTTCCCGATCACGGTGACCTCGCCGACCGGAGTGGTCACCAGCTATGCCGCGGGTTCGACCATCCCGTACTCGGATGGCTCGAAACTGAGTTTTGCTGGTGCGACCGTGACGCTTAGCGGCGCTCCCAAGGACGGCGACACCTTTTCGATCGGCGCGAATCCGAAGGGGGTGGCCGACAGCCGCAATGCGGTGCTGCTGGGCGCCCTGCAGACCGAGAAGACGATGATTGGCGATGGCGCGTCCTACTCGTCCGCCTATGCCCAGTTGGTCGCCAGCATCGGCGCGAAGACCCGCGAGATGGAAGTGACTTCGACTTCGCAGAAGAACGTGCTGGAGCAGACCCAGACGGCCAAGGATTCGGTCTCCGGTGTCAATCTCGATGAAGAAGCCAGCAACCTGATCCGTTATCAACAGGCATACCAGGCTTCGGGAAAAGTCATGGAAGTTGCCAGCAAGCTGTTCGACCAGATCCTGGCGATTGCCAGCGCGGCCTGACGTGGAGAAATGTGATGCGAATCTCGACCCAGATGCTCTATGACAGCGGCACAAGCCGGATGATGGATCGCAGCTCCGATCTGCTCAAGATCCAGAACCAGATGGCTACCGGGCGCCGGGTTGTCACACCGTCGGATGATCCGATCGCTGCCTCCTCGGCCTTGCTGGTCACTCAGGCCAAGGACATCAACACCCAGTTCATGGCCAACCAGGGGGCAGCCAAGGATGCGCTGTCCTCGATGGAGGGCAAGCTCGACTCGGTCAATGACCTGCTCATCTACGTCAAGCAGCGGGCGATCCAGTCCAATGTCGGAACGATGACCCCGGCCGACCGTCAGGCCATCGCGACCGATATCCGGGCTCGCTTTGACGAACTGACCGCGCTAGCCAACAGTAACGACGCACTCGGTGGCTACATTTTCGCGGGTTATCAGAGCGATACCCAGCCCTTCGTCGGAACACTCTCTTCCGGCGTCAGCTATGTCGGAGACCAGGGGGCACGGACGCTGCAGGTCTCTTCGTCGCGGGTCATGCCGGTCACCAATTCAGGTAGCGAGATCTTCATGGAGATCCCCGGGGTCAATGGCGAATTCAGCACTTCGGCGCTGAACAGCAACACCGGAACCGCTACGATAGACGGCGGTAGCGTGACCGGAAGCTATACGGGTGATCAGTACAAGATCACCTTCTCGGCCCCCGGGACTTACGACGTCGTCGATACGACCACCGGGGCCAGTGTGGTGAGCGGTGGGAGCTATACGAGCGGGCAGCCGATCTCTTTTGCAGGGATCCAGGTCACGATCAGCGGAAACCCCGCGACGAGCGATAGCTTCAGCGTCGCCCCTGGTGGCAGCACCGACATCTTCAGCACGATGAAGAACCTGATCTCCGGCCTGGAAGGCCCCCAGGGCGCGAGCTTCGACTCGCTGCTTGCGCAGTCCCTGACGCGTCTGGATGCGTCGCAAGAGAATGTTCTGCGCGTGACCTCCTCGGTGGGCTCCCGACTCAACGAGAACGAGTCGTTGGAGAGCATCGGCTCTCAGGCCAATGTGCAGTATCAGGCGACTTACTCGCGCCTGATCGACCTCGATTACGCTCAGGCTTCTTCGGATCTGATGCAGAAGAGCACGGCGCTGGAAGCGGCCCAGAAAGCCTTCCTGAAGACGACCGGGCTCTCGCTGTTCAACTACATCAGCTGACGCTGATCATGAGCCGAGCGATCGTTCTTGCCGCATGCTGTTTTTCTCTGGGTGCCTGTTCGACCGGGCAGACCTATCCACGCGGCTGGTCGCTGATTCCCGATGTCTCGGTCAATCTCGCCCAGGGCTCGCAGATCGCGCTTGCCGATCTGGTCGCGGGTGCGGTCGTGCTCGGCGTCGCCTATACGGTCATCGATCCCCTGGCTCCGAACTGGAGCCTCCAGGAGACCCGGCTATCTGCGGACACGGTGAAGCTGGAGCTGACGATGAAGCGCTTCCACCAAGGGGGCGACGGCGAGGCGATGCAGGTACTGCGCCGGCGCGCCGAGTCCCTGGTGCGCGAGACAAAGGCGGAGGGCTATACGATCACCCGCTATGAGGAAGAGCTCGAGTCGAACTGGGTCTCCCGGCGCTTTGCCCGCGGCGAGATCCATCTCGCCGGGCTTTCAACCGTGGGCGGCCAGCCTCAGAAATAGACCGACCGCCTCGAAGGCTCGTTCGTAAAGGCTCTGAAAGGCCGGCGCGAACATCGGTAGCGAGAACATCAGCGCGAAAGTCCCGACCGCCAGTGTGATCGGAAAACCCAGCGAAAACAGGTTCAGAGCCGGCGCGGCGCGGGTCAGCACGCCCAGCGCGATGTTGGTTACGAGCAGCGCCGAGACGGCCGGTAGCGCGATCAGCAGACCGGACGAAAAGATCGCCGCCGCGCTCTTGACGATGACCATGAACGCGCTCGCGGACATCTTCGCTTCTCCCGCCGGAAGCCATTCGAAGCTGTGGGCGAGCACGTTGATCGTCAATAGGTGGCCGTCCAGCGCCAGGAAGGTCAGCGTTGCGAAGAGACCCAGGAACTGGGCCAGAACCGTCGTCTGGCCGGCCGCCTGGGGGTCGAAGAAGACCGCGAAGGAGAGCCCCATCTGCAGACCGATCAGATCTCCGGCCAGATCGATTGCGACGAAGACGAGGCGGATCGCAAAACCGATCGCGAAGCCGATCAGCATTTCGCGCAGGATGCCGATGAAGCTGATCGCGCTGCCCGGAGCGATCGCTTCGGGGCTCACCGGCAGGGCGGGGGCGATCGCGACCGAGATCGCCAGGCCGATCACCAGACGCAGGTGACGGGGCAGCGCGACATTGTTGAAGACCGGAGCGATGACCAGCAGAGCCAGGATGCGGATGGTCGGATAGGCGTAGAGCGCGATCCAGGCGTTCAGCTGATCATTGGTGACCGAAAGCATCGAGGGGCTTTATCCGATCAGGCCCGGGATCGCATTGAACAGGCGATGGATGTAGTCGGTCATCACCGTCAGCATCCACGGGCCGGCGAAGATCATCACCGCGAACATCACGACCAGCTTGGGCACGAAGGAGAGCGTCATCTCGTTGATCTGGGTCGCCGCCTGGAAGATGCTGACGACCAGACCGGTCGCCAGCGCTGCGATCAGCAGCGGGGCGGAGATCATCAAGGTCACTTCGAAGGCCTCGCGGCCGAGCGCAACAACGGTTGTCGGGGTCATATCCACTCCTTGAGGCAAGGGTTCAGCCAAAACTGCGCACCAGAGTGCCGATCACGAGGCCCCAGCCGTCGACCAGCACGAAGAGCATCAGCTTGAAGGGCAGCGAAACCATCACGGGCGACATCATCATCATCCCCATCGACATCAGCACCGAGGCGACGACCATGTCGATGACCAGGAAGGGCAGGAAGACGATGAAACCGATCTGAAAAGCGGTCTTGAGTTCGCTGGTCACGAAGGCCGGAACGATGACCCGCATCGGCAGGTCGGCCGCCTTGGCCACTTTCGGCGTCTTGGCGAGCTGGGCGAACAGCGAAAGATCGGTTTCCCTGACCTGCTTGAGCATGAAGGCCTTGACCGGTATCGCGGCTTTTTCGGCCGCGACGTCGAACTGGATCTTGTTCTCGGACAGCGGTAGATACGCGTCCTGATAGACCCGATCGATGACCGGACTCATGATGAAAAAGCTCAGGAACAGCGTCAGTCCGATCAGCACCTGGTTGGGCGGCGAGGACTGGGTGCCCAGCGCCTGACGCAGCAGCGTGAAGACGATGATGATCCGCGTGAAGCTGGTCATCATCAGCACGGCGGCCGGGATGAAGACCAGCGAGCTCATCATGACCAGGGTCTGAACCGGAATCGAGTAGGTCTGGCTTCCTCCCGGTCCCGGCGTGCTCTGGAAGGCGGGCAGCGCGGCCAGCGCTGCGCCGCTGGCGATCAGCAGTGCGAGGCCCAGGGCCGCGCGCACGAGTCGGCGTTCAGCGAGCACGGCGCACCCCTTTGAGCAGTTCGTTGAGCTTGGCCTGGAAGTCGGGCAGGGAAGGCGGCGGAGTCGCCGGCGCGCGGGGTACCGAGGCTGAATCCAGACTGTCTAGCCGGGTGACCCGGCCCGGCGCGACGCCGAGCACGAGCACCCGATCGGCCACTTCGACCAGAACGACGCGTTCGCGAGGTCCGACCGCGGTCGCGCCGATCACCTGCATCCTGGCCTGGGCTGATCCGGTCTTTTGCTGGACGCGTTTGAGCAGAATCAGGCAGGCATAGAGCGCGGCGAGGACGGCAGCCAGCCCCAGCAACATCGTCAGGGTGCTGCCGATAGCCTCTGTCGCGCTTCCCGCAAAGGCGGGGGCGGGAATGAGGGCGGTCAGCAGGAACTTGGAGTGAAAGCGCATCGCATCGTGTCCGGAAAGCACGATGCCAGTTTAGGGGCGGCAAGAATTGCCGGCCGGTCGAATAGCGAGGAAAACCCCCCGCTATTCGGAAGGGCGGTTTTCTACAGTCCGCGGACTTTTCTCATCCGCTCCGATGGCGTGATGATGTCGGTCAGCCGAATTCCGAACTTGTCGTTGACGACGACGACTTCGCCCTGGGCGATCAGCGTGCCATTGACCAGAACGTCCATAGGCTCACCTGCCAGCGCTTCGAGTTCGACGACCGATCCGTGCGCGAGCTGAAGCAGGTTGCGGATCGACAGTTTCGTGCGTCCCAGCTCGACCGTGATCTGGACCGGAATGTCCAGGATCATGTCGTAGTCGTTGATCGTCGTTGGCTTGTCGGCGACGCTGCCGCCAAAATCCTGGAAAGCGGCGCGGGGCGCTTCTTCGACCGCCGCTTCGGCCTCATCGGCGACCGCCTGCTCCTGCATCGCAGCGGCCCAATCGTCTTCGCTGATCTGGTCCGTGTCCTGGTCAGAGTCCGCCATTATTGCCTCCCAGTTTCATCGAGATGAGGTTGATTTCACGATCCTCGGGCGGCACCAGCCGATCCACCTTGACCGCATAGCGCCCGTTGATCGTTCCGTAGCGTCCCTCGAAAGCCGGTACGCCATCGACGTGACCAGTGACCGCTTCGGGAATGTCGATAGGAATCACATCGCCGACCTTGAACTGCACGATGTCGCGCAAAGAGATGTTGGCCTTGCCCAGATCGACGGCCAGCTCCAGCTCGATCGACTGAATCTGCCGGCCCAGAAGTCCCACCCAGCGCTTGTCCTGGGTCAGGTGATCCGACTGCATCGAACTGTAGAGCAGATCGCGGATCGGCTCGACAGTCGAATAGGGCAGGCAGAAGTGCATCTCGGCCTGGGTGCCACCGAATTCGAGCGAGAAAGACGTTGCGACGACGATTTCGCTCGGCGTTGCGATATTCGCGAACTGCGGGTTCATCTCCGAGCGAAGATATTCGAACTGGATGTTGAAGACCGGTGCCCAGGCCTTTTCCATATCGTCGAAGATGACCTGGAGCAGCCCGCGGATGATGCGCTGCTCGGTCGCGGTGAAGTCCCGACCTTCGACCCGGGTATGGAAGCGGCCGTCGCCGCCGAACATGTTGTCGACGACGAGAAAGACCAGATTCGGATCGAGCACGACCAGACCGGTGCCGCGCAGCGGCTTCGCGAGGATCATGTTCAGGTTGGTCGGAACAACCAGGTTGCGGACGAACTCGCTGTACTTCTGCACCTTGATCGGCCCCACCGAGACTTCGGTGTTGCGGTGCATGTAGTTGAAGAGGCCGATCCGCAGGTTGCGCGCGAAACGCTCGTTGATCAGCTCCATCGTGGGCATGCGCCCACGGACGATGCGTTCCTGGGTGGCCAGGTTATAGGAGCGTATGCCGGCGGTATCGCCTGCGCCGCCTTCCGGTTCGTCCGCATCGCCGCTGACGCCACGCAGCAGTGCGTCGACCTCTTCCTGAGAGAGAAAGTCCTGGCCCATGGTGTTGCTCCAGTGCTGCCTTTCCTACTGAACGATGAAGGAGGTGAAAAAGACTTCGATCACCGGACCGCCGGAGGAGTCTTCTTCGTCATCAGCTGCCTTCTTCTTCTTCGAAACCTTGGGTTCATAACCGAGCGCGGTGTTGGCTTCGGAGCGGATTTCCTTGGCCAGCGTTTCGCGGCCTGCCGTCGTTGCGATCTCGGAGGCCTTCTTGCCCGAGAGCAGCATCAGGATGCGATGGCGAATCTCCGGCGTATAGGTTTTGATCTCTTCACCTGACTTCGCATCGGACATCTGCAGGGCCAGCACGATCTGTAGATACTGCTCGCCGTTCTCGGGCTGCAGATTGACCGTGAAGGGCTCCATCGGAACGAAGACCGGAGGGTGTTTCTTGTCCACTTCCACCTTGGCCGGTTCTTCGTCGTCGGTACCTTCCTCGCTCGCTTTCTTGTTCTTCTTGAGCAGAAGCAGGGCGCCGGTCGCGACGAGCGCGAGGACGGCCACGCCGATCACGATGAAGATGAGCATCTTCTTGCTCTTTGGCGGGGCAGGTGTGGCTGCGGTCTCGGGTGCTGCGCTCTTGCTGGACATCTCTGAAATCCTATCTATCGAACCGGGGTCGGACTCGGGTCAGGTTCCGATGTCCGATTATCCTGGATATTACGGCGGCCAAACCCGGGAACTGAGGGATTTGCCCTGGCCAATTGTGGCCTCAGTCAGACGAAAGTGTCGACGAGGCCGTTGGCTTCCCGGGCCCGGCTGGTCATGACCCCCGCACTCACGCCCCCGACCGCACTCGATGAGCTCACGCGCGAACGTGCTTCCCCGCCGCGGTTGTCCTGGCGCCCCTGAGAGTTCGCATTGTTGGCGCTGACATTGACCTGACCGAGGTTAAGCCCCGACTGGGTCAACACTTCGCGCAGGCGGGGGATGGACTGTTCGAGTGCTTCGCGGGCGGCAGGCGTCGCGGCGACGAAGGCGGCGCTCGCCTGATCGCCTTCGACCGAGAGGCTGATCTCGACCCTGCCCAGGTGTGCCGGCGTCAGCACCAGCTCCGCCTTGCCCATGTCCTTGCTGGCCATCCAAGAGATCCGGTTGCCGACTTCTTCGGCCCAGCCCGCTTGGGCCGCCTGGGTGCGAACGGCGATCTGGGGCGCTTCGCTGCGCGCGAGATGCGCGGTGCGCGCATTGAGCTGTTCGGCGAAGTTCTGCGCCGGGTTCGTCTGCTGGGGCGAGAGTTCGCCCGTGCCTTGTTCGGTCGAGCGGGAGCCCTGAGGCTTGGCGCCCAGCTCAGTCGCTTCCGGGGTGACGGGAGCCGCTGTTGCCGTCAGCGCCTCGCGGGCGACGGGTTGTCCGAGCTGGGGCGTGTCGCGGACTTCGCTTCCCTTGTCTTCGCCAGAGGTCGCGGCGGGTTGAGGCGTTGCCGGCTTTGCCGTCGCCGCGGCAAGAGCCGCCGCATTCGGAGCCGTGCCGGCAGTGATTGCCTGGAGTGCGGCGCTCTGCGCTGCGTCTGTGCTGGCCTCAGCGGTGATCGCCACAGGTGAGGTCTGCGCGCTGGCGCCGGTGACCGGCGTTGCGGACTTTGTCGGGGTGCCGAGCAGCGCGGCAAGAGCCGCCGCGGCGGCAGCCGCAGCATCGGTGGATTCTGCCGGATCGGCGGGCTCAGCCTGATCGCTCTGGGTTTGTCCCTGAGCCCTGGTTTCCTGGGAAGAGTCCTTGGCTTGACCGCCTTTGACGCGCGCGTCGAGTTGTTCGGCAAAGCCTTGTGGCTGCACGTTCTCGCTGGCGCCCTGTGGAGCCTTGTCTGGAGTTGATGCCGCTGCTTTAGGGGCGGCGGGCGGGGTTTGTGCGCAAGGCAGGGCGAGATTCAGTGCGGGCATTTCGGGACTCCCCGATGGATTTTTCCTGAGACGTAGCAATCTGCGTGCCAGCCAGAATCAGGATTCGTCGGTCCCGGGCTTGTCGCGGAAGAGTTTGGCCGAATGCTCGTCGGTCAGCCGCTGTTCGGCCTTGTTCTCTTTCTTGATCAGGGCTTGATGCTGGCGGTCGGCGAGGGTGTCGAAAGCTTTCTTGCGGTTGCGCTGGTCGACCCAGGCCTGGCGTCCGACGACGACGTGCTCGAGTGCTGCATCGAGAAGGCGCTGCTGCTCGCCGATCGCGTCGTCGAGCCGGCCCAGAAATACCGTGTAGTTGCGCAGCGCGTCCGGGCCTATTCCGGAGGTCAGCGCCGCGCGGAAACGCTTGTTGTAGTCAAGGCGGTACTGTTCGAGCAGGCGCAGGCGCTCCTCATGAGCGCTGCTGCTGGCCAGCAGTTCGCCCAGCCGCCGGGCGGCATCGTCCATGCGGGTCTGGGTCAGTTCAATCAACATCTGCAAGGCGTTGGACATCGGCTGCGGTCTTGTTCAATCAGATCTCTTCCAGCATACGACAGCCCGGGGCGGGTCGATCACATTTCCGCTCCGAACAGTTTGTGCAGCGCGGCGAGGCTGTCCTCGTAGCTCGAGCGCTCGGTGATCGCCTGCTGCAGGAAGGCTTCCAGGGCCGGGTAGCTGCGCACGGCTTCGTCAAGCAGAGGATCCGCTCCGGCCTGGTAGGCGCCGACCGCGATCAGGTCGCGTGAGCGCTGGTAGCGCGAGAACAGCTGTTTGAAGCGGCGAACCAGCTCGAAATGCGAAGGCTTGATCAGCCCGTGCATCGCTCGCGAGATCGACTGCTCGATGTCGATGGCCGGGTAGTGGCCGGCATCGGCCAGAGTCCGCGAGAGCACGATATGGCCGTCGAGGATTGCGCGGGCCGAGTCGGCGATCGGATCCTGCTGGTCGTCTCCTTCGGCCAGCACCGTGTAGAAGGCGGTGATCGAGCCACCTCCTTCCGGACCATTGCCGGCCCGCTCAACCAGAGCCGGTAGCCGGGCGAAGACCGAAGGCGGATAGCCGCGGGTCACCGGAGGTTCGCCGATCGCCAGCGCGATCTCGCGCTGAGCCATCGCATAACGGGTCAGCGAGTCGATGATCAGCAGCACCTGCTTGCCCTGATCGCGGAAATACTCGGCGATCGTCGTTGCATAAACCGCGCCCTGCAGTCTCATCAAAGGGCTCGTGTCGGCCGGAGCGGCGACGACGACCGAGCGCGCCCGGCCGACCGGGCCGAGGTTCTGCTCGATGAATTCCTTGACTTCGCGGCCACGTTCGCCGATCAGCCCGACGACGATGACCTCCGCTTCGGTGAAGCTGGTCATCATGCCGATCAGCACCGATTTGCCGACGCCGGATCCGGCGAAGAGTCCCATCCGCTGGCCGCGTCCGACCGTCAGCATCGCGTTAATCGCGCGAATGCCGACATCGAGGCTGGCCGAGATCGGCGCGCGGCCGAGCGGATTGATCGGACGGCTCTGCAGCGAGCGGGTGTGTTTGGTCTCCAGGGGGCCGAGACCGTCGAGCGGACGTCCCGCTCCGTCGACGACCCGCCCCAGCATCTCGTTGCCGACCGGAAGGTGTTTGGCGCGGTCGGAGGAACGGCGGCGCGGCTCGACCCGCTCGCCCGTGCGTGGCGTGGGTTGGGAAGGATCGTCAGGAATGACCGTTGCGCCGGGTGCCAGACCATAGACATCGTCGGTCGGCATCATGAACAGCTTGTCGCCGGTAAATCCGACGACTTCCGCTTCGACCGAACTTCCGCCCGGCACCAGCACCCGGCAGCTGGAGCCCAGTGGCAGTTTGATCCCCGAGGCTTCCATGACCAGACCGTTGATGCGGGTCAGCCGCCCGGCGATCTGGAAGGGCTGGGCTGTTGCGGCCATCCTGCGGCAATCGACGAGGTAGTCGCGCCACGATTCTCCGAGGTGGCTCACGAATCGCTCTCCTCGGGAGCGTCGGCCCAGGGGTGATTCCCGGACAACGTCTCGACGACGCGGCGCCAGCGGGTCGCGATCGTCGCATCCATCTGCGCGCCGGCCGAATCGATGCGGCAGCCGCCGCGCTCAATGTTCGCGTCCTCGACGATCCGGTGGCCGGTGTGGGCGATCTGCTCGCCCAGATACTGGCGAACCAGGTCTGCGTCTTCCGGATGAACGTGCAGTTGGGCGTGCTGCTGCGGCGTCTGGCCCAGCGCTTCGCGGATGACTCCGAGCACCGCTTCCGGTTTCTGTGCGAGGCTGTCGCGGACGACCTGACGGGCGACTTCGAGCGCGAGCGCAAGCAGCTCCTCGCCTACCTGCTGGTCAAAGCCCGTCAACGCCTCGTCGAACTGGGTCAGCAGCTGATGCAGCTCGGACGCTTCGAGTCGCCCGCGCGCGCTGCCTTCCTCGTAGCCGGCATCGAATCCCTGTTTGAAGGCTTCCTGATGCATCGCCTCGATCTCGTCGGCGGTCGGCAGCTTGATCCCCGGTGCGATCTCCAGCGGCTGAAGCTCTTCATGCTCGACGAGCGCTTCTTCCTGTGCGAGGGGAGGGGGCGCTTCGCGCACTTCGGGCTCCGGGGCAGGGGGCTGCTCGCGCGGCTCGTCGAAGGATTCGAAGTTCGCGCGGCGATAGGCTCCGGACGCCTGATTGGCGGGGATGATGTTGTCTGTGCTCATTTCTTCTCCGGGCTCAGACGAAATCGTCTCCGCCCTTGCCGCCGATCACGATCTGGCCTTCCTCGGCGAGGCGGCGAGCCACTTTGAGGATTTCCTTCTGCGCCGATTCGACTTCGGACAGGCGCACCGGTCCCTTCGAATCGAGATCCTCGCGCAGGCTCTCCGCCGCCCGTTGCGACATGTTCTTGAACACCTTCTCGCGCATGTCCGGACTTGCGCCCTTCAGTGCGATGATCAGCTGATCAGACTGCACTTCGCGCAGGATCGTCTGGATGCCGCGGTCATCGACGTCGATCAGGTTGTCGAACACGAACATCTCGTCGAGGATGCGCTGAGCCAGATCCGGGTCGTATTCGCGGACGTTGTCGAGGATCGCGGTCTCGGCGGTGCTGCCGACGAAGTTCAGGATCTCGGCGGCGTGGCGCACGCCGCCGATCGCGGTCTTCTTGAGCTGGGTCGATCCGGACAGCACCCGGGTCAGCGCTTCATTGAGCTCCTTCAGCGCTCCGGGCTGAACACCGTCGAGAGTCGCGATCCGCAGCAACACGTCGTTCCTCTGGCGTTCGGTGAAGTGTTTGAGGATCTCGCCGGCGTGGTCGAATTCAAGGTGCACGAGGATGGTCGCGATGATCTGCGGGTGCTCGTTCTTGATCAGGTCGGCGGCCGTACCGGCGTCCATCCACTTGAGCGACTCGATGCCGGCCGTGTCCGAGCCCTGCAGTACCCGCGAGAGCAGGTTTGCCGCGCGCTCGTCGCCGAGCGCCAGAGTCAGCATCTGGCGGATCTTGTCGTCATCGGCCTGAACCGGAGATGCCTTGACGACATAGATCGCGACTTCGTTGATCAGCGTTTCGATCACTTCGCGCGGCTGGGGCTGGAGCTTGGTCATCGCCATCCCCAGCTTCTGCACCTCGCGTGGCGACATGTGCTTGAGCACTTCGGCCGCCTCATCCGGGCCGAGCGAGAGCAGCAGCAGTGCTGCCTTGTTCATCCCTTCTTCAGCGTCGCTCATTGGTATTCGTCCCCATCCATTCCTTGAGCAGGTTCGCGATCACCTTGGGATTCTTGACCGCGATTTCCCGGGCTTTCGCGAGCTTCTTCTCGAAGCTCATCAGCGCGATCTCTTCGGCGCGCACTTCCGGTGGCAACAGTTCTTCCTCGATGATCTCGCCTTCCGCGTTGAGTTGCGGACCTTCTTCGCCTTCCTCGCCGGGTTCGGCTTCTTCGCTCTTGGGCGGCGGCGGCGGCGGGGGGGGGGCGACCGTGCGTACCAGCGGGCGCAGCACCGCGAGCCACAGGAAGAGCAGGATAGCCGCGATCAGCAGCCAGCGGCCCAGATCCTTGCCGAGCGACTGCATTTCCGGGTCCTTCCAGAACGGCAGCGCGTCGTCGGTCTTGGCGGGCAGGTTGAATGGGCTGTTCGCGATATTCAGCGTGTCTCCCCGTTGTGCGCTATAGCCGACCGCTTCGCGAACCAGATCGTTGATCTGCTTCATCTGAACCGGGGTCAGCGCGGTCGACTGCTCATTGCCCTTCGCATCGCGCGTGACCTTGTAGTTGACGACGACCGCGACCGACAGGCGCTTGACCTGACCGAGCGACTTCTTGACGTGCTGGATCGTCTTGTCGAGTTCGTAGTTCGTCGTCGAATTGCGGTTCGTCGACAGCGGTGTCCCCACCGGTCCCGAGGCGCCCGGAGTGCCCGGCGCAGCCGGAGTCGTCAGCGGCGCGGTGGCCGGCACCGGAGGCTGGTTGCTCAGCGCTCCGGGAACGCCTGCAGGATTGGGCTGCAGCGTGGTGCTGTCGGCGAGCTGCTGGCTGCGGATTGCCTGCTGCGGGCTGGGGTTCGGGCGGTAGGTCTCGGCGGTCTGCTCCTGCTGGTCGAAGTCGACGTCGGCATTGACGCGCGCGCGCAGGTTGTTCGGGCCGACGACCGGTTCGAGGATTTCTTCGATCCGTTTGATGTAGCGATCCTCGACTTCGTGGACATACTTGAGCTGGGTCGGATCGAGACCCGCTTCGCGAAGCGGATCGCTTCCCGAGCTCAGCAGCTTGCCGTTCTGGTCGAGCACGCTGACCGATTCGGTGGTCAGCTGGGGAACGCTCGACGAGATCAGGTGGGCGATACCGGCGACCTGGCTTGGGTCGAGCGCGCGTCCGTTGCGCAGCGTCAGCACGACCGAGGCGGTCGGCTTCTGTTCGTCGCGCAGGAAGGAGGTCTGTTTCGGGATCGCCAGGTGCACGCGGGCAGCCTGGACTTCGGATAGCGATGAGATCGTGCGGCCCAGCTCGCCTTCGAGCGCCCTCTGGTAATTGATCTGTTCGGCGAACTGGGAGAGGCCGATCCGCTCGTTCTCCATCAGCTCGAAGCCGACGTTGCCGCCCTTGGGCAGGCCCTGGCTCGCCAGGCGCAAGCGAAGATCGCCGACCTGGGCGGCCGGCACCAGGATCGCGCCGTTCTGATCCGAGACCTTGTAGGGGATGTTCTGGGCCTGAAGCGCGGTGACGATCGCCCCCCCGTCCTTCTCTTCGAGGCCGGAGAAGAGCACCGCGTAGTCCGGTTTGCGGCTCCACAGCCACATGCCGACCAGCAGGGCGACGCAGATGGCGATCGCGACTGCGCCCGCCATCTTCTGGCGGGGAGTCAGGCGATCGAAATTCGCGCGAACCTGCTCCAGTGGCGATTGCGGTGGAGGGGCCGGCGAGGCGAGGTCGGCTTCAGCCATGTCTGTTCCTGTGGGCGCGCAGACCCGATTGGGGATGACGCATTATTGACCGGGGGCGGCAAGAGCAAAGCGCGGATAAGCGGCAGTTTTTGCCGCTTAGTCGGAACAAGCCGTCGCCCGCCTGAGGTTAAATTGCTTCCATGAGCCGGATTCCGGCGCCCGTCAGGATAGACGATGACCTCTCCTCCCCTCGATGCCGTCCAGCTCGCCGAAGCCTTCCGCCAGTTCTCGGAGGCCTCCGCGCAGCTGACCCAGGCCTATTCCGGGCTGGAGCGTCAGGTCGAACGGCTCAACGAACGCCTGTCCTTGCTGATGGACGCGTTGCCGGCCGGAGTCGTGCTGCTCGACCCTCAGGGACGTATCGAACAGGCTAACCCTGCCGCACGGCAGATGATGGACAGGGTGCTGGAGGGCTCGGACTGGCGCGAGCTGTCGCGCTCGGCGCTCGCCGAGACCGATACACCCGGCGAATGGGAGTGTGGGGCCAGTGCGACGGGCGAAGCGCGTCGGCTCTCGCTCGCGCAGACCGCCGAGGATTCGGCCGGCGGGCGGATCGTGCTGCTCCACGATGTGACCGAAGCGCACCGGATGCGCACGGCCGCGGCCCGCAACGAGCGGCTCGCCGCGATGGGCGAGATGGTCGCGGGCCTCGCGCACCAGCTGCGCACGCCCTTGGCCGCGGCGCTGCTCTACGCGGGCAATCTCGCCGAGCCAAGCCTGCTGGGGCCGGCCGAGCGCGCGCGCTGCGTAGATCGCACGCTCGACAGGCTGCGCCATCTGGAGCGTTTGATCCGCGACATGCTTTCCTTCGCGCGCGGCGAGGCGACCGGGCAGGAGGCTTTCGGAGTCTGCGATCTGGTGACCGAGCTGGAGGCCACGATAGAGCCGGTCGCGGCGCGCCGCGCCGTTCGTTTCGATAGCCACTGCGGCTGTCCGGATGTGCGCCTCGCCGGAAACCGCAAGGAGATCGCCGGAGCGCTGACCAACCTGCTCGAGAACGCGCTGCAGGCCACCGGCGAAGGCGGCTGCGTCGCGCTCGAAGCCGAAAGCGACGCCGAGCGCGTCCGCTTCGCGGTGACCGACACCGGAAAGGGGATAGATCCGTCCATCCAGGCGCGGCTCTTCGATCCGTTTTTCACGACCCGCGCCGACGGCACGGGCCTGGGGCTGGCGATCGCGCGCGGCGTTGCCCGCGCGCACGGCGGCGAAATTACACTGGAATCGGTTCCCGGGCGGGGCAGCACTTTCGTGTTTGAATTGCCCCTGCCGGCGAGCGGAGAGAGATGATGCTGAACACCCTGCGAATCCTGGTCGTCGAGGACGATCCCGACATCCGCGACGCGGTCGCCTTCACGCTGGAGACCGCGGGTCATACCGTCGTCGCAGTCGGCGGCGGCCCCGAGGCGCTCGCCGCGCTTGCGGACGGAGTCTTCAATCTGGTCATCAGCGACCTGAGGATGCAGCCTATGGACGGGCTGCAGCTGCTCGATGCGATCCGCGCCTCCCACCCCCAGCTTCCGGTGATGCTGATGACCGCCTATGGCGATGTCGGTACCGCGGTCGCCGCGATGCGGGCCGGAGCCTGCGATTTCCTGCCCAAGCCTTTCGAGCCTTCGACCCTGCTCGAACAGGTCAGGCGTTACGCGGCGGTCGCCCCCGACGACAGCGAGATGGTTGCCGAGGACGTGCGCACCCGTGAGCTGCTCGCGCTGGCCGCCCGCGTCGCCGAGACCGATGCGACGGTGCTGCTCTCCGGCGAGTCGGGTACCGGCAAGGAAGTGTTTGCGCGCTACATCCACCGCCATTCGCGGCGAACCGATGGACCCTTCGTTGCGATCAACTGCGCGGCGATCCCGGAGAACTTGCTCGAGGCGACGCTGTTCGGTTACGAGAAGGGCTCTTTCACCGGCGCCCAGACCGCCCAGGCCGGCAAGTTCGAGCAGGCCGAAGGCGGCACTCTGCTGCTCGACGAAATTTCCGAGATGCCGCTCGCGCTGCAGGCCAAGCTGCTGCGCGTGCTGCAGGAGCGGGAAGTCGAGCGGGTCGGCGGCAAGAAGCCGGTGCCGCTCGACATCCGCGTGATCGCGACGACCAACCGGGACATGGCGCTCGAAGTCGCCGCGGGGCGCTTCCGCGAAGACCTGTTCTATCGTCTCAACGTTTTCCCGATCTCAATACCAGGCCTGCGCGAGCGTCCGGCTGACATCGTGCCGCTCGCTCATCACTTCCTGTTGCGTCACGGCGAGCGGATCGGCAAACATGCGCAACTATCGGCAGGCGCTGCGGCAATTCTTGCCGTCTGGCCCTGGCCGGGCAATGTCCGCGAGCTTGAGAATACGCTGCAGCGGGCCGCGATCATCGCCCGGGGGGAGCGGATCGAGGAGGCGGACATGCGGCTTTGCCTGCCGCGAGTCGGCGAGCTTCCCGCCGCTGCGGACGAGGCGGGTCCGGATGCGCCGGATGCCGTGCAGCAGTGCGTTGATGCACACTCCGACAACATGAAGGATCTGGAGCGCCGGCACATCCTCGAAACCTTGAAAGCGGTCGGCGGATCGCGCAAACTGGCCGTCGAACGTCTCGGAATCTCCGAGCGGACGCTGCGCTACAAGCTCCAGCAATACCGCAGCGAAGGGCTGGACGTCTGATCTGGCACGCGACCTGCTAGTATTCGGCGTACAAGGACGGGAACATCATGGACACTCGCGGAATCGACCAACTGATCGGGCAGCTTCGCGCCACGGCCGAAACGGCTGCGGGCAAGACGTCGAGTACGCCTGCCGCAGGAGAAACCGACTTCTCGCAAGTGCTCCAGGGCGCGCTGCAACAGGTCAGCCAGGCTCAGAACGATGGTCGCGCGATGGCCGAGAAGTTCTCGGCGGGCGACCCAAACGTCAATCTGCAGGACGTCATGGTTGATCTGCAAAAGGCGAGTCTGTCCTTCCAGCAGATGGTCCAGGTCCGCAACCGCCTCGTCACGGCCTACCAGGACATCATGAACATGAACGTCTGATCCCGCGTCCTGCGGGATCGTCAAGGCTGGCGCCGAGTCGGCCGGATCCGTGTGAGCATTTCTCCAGCAGAATGCCTGCTGGGCAGTCTATGATCACCACAGAAGATCTCCTCTGCCAAGGCAAACGCTTCGGGAGCCCTCGCGCCCATGTCGCTGCGGATTGCGCTGACCGTCCTGCTGTGCTCCATCAGCCTTGTCGCCCAGGCCCATCTGGGCACGCTTCGCGTCGTCTCCGACAACAACTACCCCCCTTTTCTCTTCCTCGGCGAGGATGGACAGCCCAGGGGCTATGTCGTAGATTTGTGGTCGCTGTGGGAAAAAAAGACAGGCATCCATGTCGAGCTGACACCAGCCATTTGGGCTCAGGCCCAGCGAGACATGCTGGCCGGGCACTACGATGCGATCGATCTGATCTTTCATACGCCAGGGCGGGATTCGCTCTACGATTTTTCTGGCCCCTATGAAGCGGTTCCGGTCGGAATGTTCGCCCACAAGTCGATCTCGGGGCTGCAAGGCCCACGCGATCTGGCTGGTTTCAGGATTGGCGTCATGGCGGGCGATGCCTGTATCGAGCATCTGCGCGAACTGGGTGTCGCCGATCTCCGGTTCTTTAGGGATTACCAGGATGTGATTCGCGCCGCATCCAGCGAAGAGATCAAGCTCTTCTGCATGGATGAGTACCCTGCCAATTTTTACCTCTACAAGCTCAAGGCCAACGGTCTTTTCAAACGCGCTTTCTTTCTCTACACGGGGAAGTTTAACTGGGCCGTGCGCAAGGGCGATCTTGAGACTTTCCGGATCATCGAATCAGGGATGGCGAGGATCAGCCCCGCCGAACGCGAGGCACTGCGTCAGAAATGGCTTGGTCCATCCCGTCCGCTGCACTGGGCCGACTATCGCCTGAGCGTCTATGTGTTGCTCGGAGCGGCAGGCTGTGGTCTGGCGTTGCTGGTCTGGGCACTGCTGTTGCGCCGGGCGGTGAGGGGCCAGGTCGAAGCCGTGCGACAGCAGCAGCACTGGCTCAGCCAGGTGATCGACGGTACCCATGCCGGGACCTGGGATTGGGCGCTCGAGTCGGATCTGATGCAGGTCAATGACAGGTGGTTGATGATTCTCGGACTCCCCCCTTCTGGCCCGCACCATCTGAGGCGGGAGCTGTGGCTGGAGCGCTGCCACCCCGATGATCTGCTGTCGGTTCAGGCTTTGCTCGAAAGCCATCTGAGTGGCAAGTCACCGATCTATGAAGCCCAACTCAGACTCAGGCAACAGAGCGGCGGCTATGCCTTTGTGTTCGAACGGGGCAAAGTTCTCGAACGGGACAGCTCAGGGCGAGCCGTCAGGATGGCGGGCATCCTGCTCGACTTGTCGGAGCAGATGGCGGTACGCGAGCAGCTGATGAGGGAGGCGCGTCGGCACAAGGAAGTCGTCGAGGCAACGGGAGACGGCATATGGGAGTGGTCGCTCGGTTCCGGACACTGTTATCGGAGTGAGCGCTGCCTCGAAATTCTCGGCCTCGAGGGCGAATATGCGCAGAGCTCCGATCCCTTGCACCCCGAGGATCGCGATTTGGTCTGGGCCGCGATCTGCGCGCATCTGGCCGGGGAGACCGCTACCTATCGCTGCGAATACCGCCTCATTCATTCCCATGGCTATGTGACCTGGGTCAGGGAGAGCGGGAGAGTCGTCGAACGCGACGATCAGGGCAGGCCCTTGCGCATGGTTGGAAGCCTCGCCGACATCTCAAATGAGCGGCAGATGCACAGCAAGGTCGAACGTGCGGAACGGCGTCTGGAGTTCGCCGTCGACAGTTCCCGGGCCGGAACCTGGATATGGGAGCCGCAGAGCGGTCGCTGCGAGTGGTCGGCGCGGATCTGGGATCTGTGTGGTGTTGATTCGGCGAGCAGTCTGGCGAGCGCTGATGCGATCTATGCGGCGATGCATCCCGCGGACCGGGAGGGCGCCCGGGAGCGGATACGCGAACGGGTCGGTCGCGCCGAACCCTTCGAACTCGAATGCCGCGTGAATCTTCCCCCTGGGGAAGCTGAACGCTGGTTGATGATCAGGGGGGCGCCCGAACGCGGTGAGACGGGTGAGCTGCTCTACGTCGGCATCGTGATGGACATCAGTGAGCGAAGGCTCAGGATGGGCGAGACGATTCGCGCCGAGCTGCTCGAACGCGAGCTGCAGATCACCAAGGACGTTTTCGACAGCTGCATGGCCGGCTACTGGGACTGGGACCTCGTGAGTGGTCACCTCTATCTGAGTCCGGTCTGGAAGCGGATGCTCGGATACGAGGACGGTGAGCTTGCCAACCGGGTCGAAACCTGGCGGAGCCTGATCTTCGCCGAGGATTTGCCCAGTTTCGCCGAGGCCGTTGACAGGCATGTCGCCGGAGGTGGCCGCGGGGCTTTCCAGGTCGAAGTGCGCTTCCGGCACAAGCAGGGTTCCGTGGTCTGGGTGCAGTGCGCCGGCAAGGTCGTCGAATGGACCCCGGAGGGCAAGCCTCGGCGGGCCGTGGGATGCCATGTCGATGTGACCCTGTTGCATCAGCGCCTCGATCAGGTTCAGGAGGCGCGCAACCGGGCCGACCGGGCCAGTCAGGCAAAGAGTGCCTTCGTTGCCAATATGAGCCACGAGATCCGCACGCCCATGAACGCACTGCTCGGCAATGCGCAGCTGCTGCGGCGCACCCGTCTCGACGAGTACCAGACCGAGCGTCTCGAACGGATACGCGTGGCCGGTCATCATCTGCTCTCGGTGATCAACGACATCCTCGACTTTTCCAAGATAGAGGCAGGAAGGCTCGTCCTCGAACAGATTCCGATGACGGTCTGCCAGGTGCTCGCCGAAGTCAAGTCGCTGGTGACCGAGATGGCCCAGGCCAAGGGACTGACGCTCATCCTGGAGCAGCCTCCTGCCGACCGTCGAGTTCAGGGAGATCCGACCCGTCTGCGCCAGGCCGTGCTCAACTTCGTCAGCAATGCGATCAAGTTCACCGAGCGGGGCGAAGTCAGGCTGAGGCTCGAGATCCTCGACGAGGACGAAGAGTTTCTGCAAGTCCGCTATGCCGTGCGCGACACCGGAATGGGCATCGCGCCCGAGCTGCAGCACGGGCTCTTCTCGGCCTTCGATCAGCTCGATGCCTCGACCACCCGTCGCCACGGAGGGACGGGCCTGGGGCTGGCCATCACCCAGCAGCTGGCAAGGCTTATGGGGGGCGATGTCGGCGTGATCAGCGCGACGGGCCAGGGCAGCACTTTCTGGCTGACCGCGCGCCTGAAGAAGGAAGTGGGCCAGAGTGAGGCGGGCTCGGGCAGCGAGCCGGAGAGCGGAGGCCGGGACAATTTCGATGCGCTTGCCCACGATGCCCGTCTGCTGCTCGTCGAAGACGATGCCTTCAACCGCGAGATTGCACTCGAATTTCTCAAAGACGGGGGAATCGTCCCCGACCTTGCCTGCAACGGTGTCGAAGCGCTGGAGCGGGTGAAGCACGAGCGTTATGACCTGATCCTGATGGACATGCAGATGCCCGAGATGGACGGGTTGGAGGCGACTCGGCGGATAAGGGAAATGGACGGCTATTCGGTCGTGCCGATCCTCGCGATGACGGCGAATGCTTTTGCCGAGGATTGGCTGCGTTGCCGCGACGCGGGCATGGACGACTTCATCACCAAGCCCGTCGACTCCGCGCTGTTGCTGCGCAAGATCTCCGAATGGCTGAACCGTGCGCGGGCGGGTGACAGGGAGGGCAATCTTGATGAGGTGGGACGCTGAAACGGCGGGTTCCGCGAGGCGCAGCCCGCCATGAGATCGTCAGGTTTGCCGCTTGCGCGCGCCTCAGCTCTGGTGCTGGCGTTGGGGCTGCTTCTTGCCGCGCTCAGTTTCGTCGGCCTCGGCCGCATCCAGGAGCGCGAACGCAGGCTTCGCTTTGACGCGCTGGCCAGCCAGGCCGTCCATCAGGTGGCCACGAAGATCAACGTGTTCGAATACGGTCTGAGGGGGGCTAGGGGGGCGGTGGTGGCCGTTTCCGCCGAGAACATCACGCGCGAGCGCTTTCGCGCATACATGCAGACCCGCGATATCGAGCGGGAGTTCGCCGGGGCTCACGGCTTCGGTTTCATCCGGCGCGTGCGCCGGGAGGATGAGCAGACTTACCTGCGGCGGATTCGCGCCGACGGGGCTCCAAACTTTCGCCTCCATCAGATATCCGAGCATCCGGGTGATCGCTGGATCATCGAGTACCTCGAGCCAGAAGGCCCGAACCGCGAGGCGCTGGGACTGGATGTCGCATCCGAACCGAGACGGGCTGCGGCGCTGAGCTTTGCTGTGCGCAGTGCGTCAGCGGCGCTGACGGCCCCGGTCACGCTCATTCAGGCGAGCCATCAGGCTTTGAGCGGTTTTCTGCTTGTCCTTCCTGTCTATCGACTTCCTGTTCCCCCCACTTCGCCCTCTGAGCGCGAGCGCCAGGCTCTTGGGCTCACTTATGCGCCTATCCTGATCTCGGAAGTGATGGCGGGCTTCGATTTCGATGCGGGCAGTTTTGGCTTGCGCATCGCCGATGTCGCTCCGGACGGAAGGGAAGAGCGGTTCTACGAGAGCAGCTCGATTGCACAAGCATCCTCAGCCGCATTGCGCTCCGTGTTGATGACTCCGGTCTATGGTCGAACCTGGAAGATCGAGGTTATCGCCCGGCCGGTTTTCCTGAGCCGACTGAATCAGACTCCACCGCTTCTGGTCGCCGCTCTGGTCCTGCTGATCGCACTGCTCTGCGCGCTGATCGTCGAACTCAGGGTGAGGTCTGCGGAGCGCCGCAAGCTTGGCCTGGATGAGAGGCTCAGGTTGGCTGCGATCGTCGACTCATCCCGCGATGCGATCGTCGGCCTGAGCCTGGACGGCAGCGTGACGTCCTGGAACCCCGGTGCGGAGAGGATGTTCGGATATCCGACGCAGCAGGTTCTGGGTAAGCGTATCGACGAGCTGATCGTGCCCGAGCCAAGGCGTTACGAGATCCGTTCAATGCTGGCTCGGATCGCTCGGGGCGAGAGCTCCGAACTGCCCGAGACCGAGCGTCTGCGCAGCGATGGAAGCCGTCTGGAGGTCTTCGTCTCAGCTTTTCCGATCAAGATGGCGGAAGGGAATGTGGTCGGATGCGCGATGATTCTGCACGACATCTCGGCCCGCCGGAGTGCCGAAAGGCAGGTGCTGGCGCTCAATGCCCAGCTCGAAGCCCGAGTCCTGGCGAGAACCCGGGAACTCGACGAGGCGAGGCGGCTGTTCCAGACCATGCTCGACGGTGCGCCGTTGCTGATCGGTTACTGGGACAGGTTGCTGCACAACCGCTTCGCGAACCGGGCCTATCGCGGTTGGTTTGGCGACCCGAACGCCAATCTGACGGGGCGGGATATCCGCAGTTTGCTCGGCGAAGCATCCTATACGGTGAGCCGACCATATATCGACGCAGTCTTGCAGGGCACTCCCCAGGTTTTTGAGCGATCCATTCCCCATATGGACGGTTCGGGCGAGCGTCAGTTTCTGATCCACTATCAGCCCGACAGCCTGGGTGGCGAGGTCCGGGGCTTTTTCGTGCTCGCGAGTGACATCTCCGAACTCAAGGCGGTGAACCAACGACTTTTGCGCAGCGAAGCTTTCCTGCAGACGCTGCTCGATACGATCCCGGGCCTGATCCTGTACTGCCGGAACGACCTCTGCTGCGAGTTTGCCAGCTCAAGCAGCGCCGAATGGCTGGGCGCCCCCCCGGAGACTCTGCGCGGCCGTCCGCTCGCGGAGTTGCTCGACGCGGAGACCTTTGCCTGGTACCGCCCCCTCGCCCCGCGCGTGCTGGCCGGGGAGAGTCTGCACCTGCAGCGGCGTACGAAGAGAAGGGATGGTCGCGAGGCCGACATCTGGGTTCATCTGCTGCCCGATCTGCGACCGGGAGGAGCCGGGGGATTTCTGGTCGTGCTCAACGATGTCACCGCGCTGACCTCCCCCCGACGGGAACTTTTGCTGAACGAAGGAGGGGTTTTGAGAGATGCCCGGGCCGGGCTTCTCGCGCGCATGAACCACGATCTGCGCACTCCCCTCAATGCCGTTCTCGGCTACTGTCACCTGCTGGAGAGAAACGCGCTGTCGGCGACGGCCATGGACTGGGTGCTCCGGATAGACCATTCGGCCCGCCACCTGCTCGGGGTCGTCTGCAAGTTGTTCGACGTTGCCTCCGAGCCGCGCCAGAGGCCGCTCGAAGTCGAAGCCTTCCGGCTTGCCGACACGCTGGAACAGCTCGCCGGTTTGCTCGCGCCGGCACTGCAGGAGCGGCCGGTCGAGCTGGTGATTGCAGAGCTTCCCGAGGAGGCTGAGTTCCTGGAAGGCGATGCGCGCCATCTGCTCCAAATCCTGCTCAATCTGGGACGCAACGCGATTCGCTTCACTCCGTGCGGCTCGGTCGTGATCACGGTACGGACGATCAGCCATGATCCGGAGACGCGGACTTTGAGACTGGAGTTCAAGGTCAGAGATACCGGAGTCGGGATCGCCGCGGCGAGGCTGGACTCGATCTTTACCGCCTTCGACAAGAGCTCTGCCCAGAGCGAAGGAACGGGGCAGGGGCTGGCCATCTGTCGTGAGCTGGTCGAGCAGATGGGGGGAAGGATATCGGCCAGCAGCGAGGAGGGAAAAGGTAGCGAATTTAGCGTCGAACTCGGTTTTGCCCTGCAGCAGCCCGAATCGCCTTCGCGCGCTCCGCTGCGCGATCTGCGCGTGCTGATCGCCGAGGATCACCCGCTCGCTTTGCAGGCGGTCGGGGCGATCGTGACCGGCTTCGGTTGGCGTTTCGATGCGGTTGGGGACGGAGCGGCCGCGATCGAGAAGCTGGAGCGAGAGGGCGGGGGGGCCTATCAGCTCTGTCTGCTCGATTGGCACATGCCCCAGTTCGACGGGCTCGCGGTTGCGAGGCATCTGCGCGAGAGCGCCGGAGCGGATGCGGCCCCGGTCGTGCTGATGGTCTCGGCGCATGAGCGGGCGTTGATCGAGACCGAAGTTGAGGCCGGACGTGCCGATGCGCTGCTGCAAAAGCCGGTGACCGAATCCGCACTCTACGATGTCGCGCTCAGGTTGGCGCGGATCGGCAGTGAATCCATAGCCGATGCCTCTTCCCGTCTTCCCAGACTGACGGGGTTCAGGGTGCTGGTCGTCGACGACAATGCGATCAACCGGGCCGTGGCCGCGGCCATCCTTGGTGAAGAGGGGGCATTGGTGACTCTGGCCGTCGATGGCGCCGATGCGCTGCACCGGCTCGATGCCGAGCCGGCCGGCTTTGACGCGGTTTTGATGGACGTCAGGATGCCCGGAATGGATGGTTACCAGGCGACCCAGAAGATCAAGAACGACCCGCGGCTCGCAGCGCTACCGGTCATTGCGCTGACCGCGGAGGCCTTTGCTGTCCATCGAGAGAAGGCGTTGGCCTGCGGCATGCAGGGTTTCGTTCCGAAGCCTTTCGATGTCGACGAACTGGTGGCTGCCCTGCTGGAGGTGGTCCGTTCTGCGGGGAAGGCCGTCAGCGCCCAGAACACCGTGGATTTGGCGCGCGGGCTGCGCACTTTCGGCTCCGACGAGCGATTCCGTCGCTACCTTGCGCTCTTTTTCGACGATT
The DNA here is from genome assembly GCF_048213115.1 of Niveibacterium terrae. GTDB lineage: Bacteria > Pseudomonadota > Gammaproteobacteria > Burkholderiales > Rhodocyclaceae > Niveibacterium > Niveibacterium terrae. The sequence goes on from NZ_CP172404.1 coordinate 1,861,088, forward strand.
TCCATCGCGAGGACCTGGAGGAAGAGCGCGGGGGCGCCGAGCTTCAGGCTCTGGCGCACCGGATGAAATCGGCAGCCGGTTTCCTCGGCCTGGCCGGCCTGCAGCTTTGTGCCGCCGATGCCGAAGCGGCGCTGCGCTCCGGAGCACAACAGAGCGAAACGCTGCTGCGCTGGCGAAACGCTTTCGAAGAAGCCCGAACCTGGGCTGATTCCTTCCTCGGTCGTGTAGAGCCCGAGGTGCCCGACTGCGCTCCTTGTGCAGGCATGGATCAGGAAAAGCTCGACCTTCTGCGCAGGATGCGGGCTGCGCTGGATCAAGACGACCTTGACGGTGCGGAGGCGCTTATGGATGATCCTGTCATCCGCGCGGATGTCGGACTGTCGATGGCCTTGCGCAAGATGCTGGAACGATTCGACCTGTCGGGCGCTCTGAGTCGGGTATCCGAACTGATTCGCTGCACGGAAGCCGAAAGGGACGGCAAGCATGGCTAATGGTCCTCTTCTGATCGTCGACGACGAACCGCAGAATCTTGCCGCGTTGCGCGAGATGCTGCGCGACGAGTTCCGGTTGGTCTTTGCCCGCAGCGGCGAGGAGGCTCTGGCGATCGTCAGGCGTCATCTGCCATCGCTGATCCTGCTCGATGTTGAAATGCCTGGTCTCGACGGGTACGAAACCTGCCGAAGGCTCAAGGCCGACCCCCTGACCGAGCACATCCCGGTGCTCTTCGTGACCGGACGCACCGGGCCGGAGGACGAGATCGCAGGGTTCGAGGCGGGCGGTGAGGATTATTTGGCGAAACCGGTGAATCCGGTCGTGGCCAGGGCCAGGATTCGCGCTCACCTCTCTCTTGTGCGTGCCAGCCGGCTTGATGAGAGCTATCGCAGCGCGTTGGCGATGCTCGGTGCGGCGGGTCACTATAACGATAACGATACCGGTGTCCATATCTGGCGGATGGCTGCCTATGCGCGCGCTCTGGCCGCGCAGCTCGGGTGGAGTGAGAGCAGCTGCGCGCTGCTCGAGCTCGCGGCCCCCATGCACGACACGGGAAAGATAGGTATTCCCAGCAACATCCTGCGCAAACCCGGTGTTCTGGATGCCGGGGAATGGGCGGTCATGAAGACCCACTCCCGGATTGGCTGGGAGATCCTGCACCGGGGTCTGGGCTCTGCTTTCGAACTCGCCGCCGAGATCGCGCTGCGCCATCACGAAAAGTGGGATGGCAGCGGCTATCCAGACGGACTTTCGGGGGAGGATATTCCTGAGTCCGCACGTATCGTCGCCATTGCCGACGTCTTCGACGCTTTGACGATGGTCCGCCCCTACAAGCACGCCTGGTCGCTCGCCGATGCTTTTGCCTGGATAGAGCACAGCCGGGGGTCGCACTTCGATGCCGGCATGGTCGATGCATTTCTGGATATCAGACCGGAAATCGAGATGATTCGGCAGAGCTGGGCGGAGAAGGAAGCCGAGCAGGCTGATCACCAAGTGAATGACTCGTCCTCCGCCCTGTCCGCCCAAGGGGACGCTTCCCGCCCCTAGCCGATCCTGCTTGCCACGGGGGGCTCGAAAGCCATAGGGGGCTTTGTGCCTTGATGCGGGACTGAAACATTCCCGTTATCTGGGCTTCATCTGTCATCGGTAATGTCCTGCAAGAACTTTTACCAGGATGGATATCGATGCAATTTTCCTTCACGCGCCGCGCACTGCCTGCGGCCATTCTCGTCGCGGCGCTCTCTGCTTGCAGCAGCGCCGACTCGAAACCTTCCGTTCCGGAAGGGGACACGCTCAGCATGGCGGTTCTCGAGACGACCGATCTGCACTCGAACCTGAAGTCCTACGACTACTACAAGACCGCGGACGACATCAAGGTCGGCCTGGAGCGCACCGCGAGCCTGATCAGCGCGGCGCGCAAGGAGTTCGGCAACACCTTGCTGGTCGATAACGGCGATACGATCCAGGGAACGCCGCTCGCCGACTACGAGGCGCTGGTCGCGCCGCCCGCCTGCACCGATACGCTGACCCAGTACAAGGCGATGAATGCGGTCGGCTACGACATCGCGACGCTGGGCAATCACGAGTTCAACTATGGCCTCGATTTCCTCTATCAGGTCACCGGCAAGAAGCACAACTACCAGGGCAAGGAGCGCACTTGCAAGGGGCCGGATTTCCCGCTGGTGCTGGCCAACGTCTATGATGCAACGACCAAGGCGAACATTTACGATCCGTGGAAGATCCTCAGCCGCGAATACGTCGATGCGCAGGGCGTCAAGCGGACGATCAGGATCGGCGTGATCGGCTTTGCCCCTCCGGGCATCCTCGAGTGGGACAAGCGCTGGCTCGACGGCAAGCTGACGGTTGAAGGCGCCAAGCTTTCGGCGGCGAAGTATGTGCCCGAGATCCGCAAGGCGGGCGCCGACGTCATCGTGGCCCTGGTGCATGGTGGGATCAGCGTTGGTTCGGATGGCAACGATGAGAATCCGGTGTACGGTGTCGCCGGCGTGCCGGGCATCGACGCGATCGTGGCCGGACACTCGCATCTGAGCTTTCCGGGAACGGCTTACAAGGCCGACGATATCGACAACACGAAGGGGCTGATCAAAGGCGTGCCGGTCGTCCAGGGGGGCTTCTGGGGCAGCAGCCTCGGCGTGATCCGGCTCAAGCTCGTCTATCAGGGCGGCAAGTGGGTCGTCGATGCGGGCAAGTCGCAGTCCGAAGTGCGCAATATCGCGAAGACGGTCAATGGGGCGACGAGCGCGCTGGTCGATCAGGATCCGACGGTGGCCGGCGTGATCAAGTCGGCACACGAAGCGACGCTCGCTTACGTCAATACCGCGATCGGCAACACCGAGCTGCGTCTGTCCTCCTTCCTGTCCCAGGTGGGGGACACCGCGGCGATCGAACTGCTCAACGCGGCCCAGGCCGACTACGTGAGCCAATACGTCAAGACCAATCTGCCCCAGTACAAGGATCTTCCGGTTCTGTCGGCACAGGCCCCGTTCAAGGGCGGCTATGCCGGAGCGACCGACTACACCGACGTGGCCGTCGGCCCCCTGTCGATCCGCAGCGCGGCTGACCTCTATCTCTATAGCAACACGATCTATGCGGTGAAGATCAAGGGGCGCAGCCTGAAGGGATGGCTGGAGAACTCGGCCCAGCAGTTCAACCAGATCGACCCGAGCAAGACGACGAGTCAGGATCTGCTGAACGCTTCGTTCAAGGTCTACAACTACGACATCATCGACGGTGTGACTTACGAGTTCGACCTGACCCAGCCTGTCGGTAGCCGCGTCGTCAATCTGCAGTACAAGGGCGTGGCAGTCAGCGATACGCAGGAATTCATCGTCGCGACCAACAACTACCGGGCCAGCGGCATCACGAATCCGAGCACCTACAAGTGGATCACGCCGACGGACGTCGAGGTGCTGCTCGCTTCCCCCGATGCGAACCGCGACGTGGTCATCAATTACGTCAAAGCGCAGAAGACGGTGACTGCCGCCGCGTTCACGCCAAACCAGAACTGGCGCTTCAAGCCGCTCCCCGGCCTGGCGGGCAAGGTGGTGTTCCGTTCGGCCCCGGCGGCCAAGGATGTGCTGTCGGCGGAGAAGATCGGCAACGTCACGCTCGATGACGCGACACCCGATGCCAACGGGCTGGTCTCTTATCGAATCGATCTGAGCAAGTAAGCCCCTGCAAAGCGGAAAGGGGGGGGGGCTTTGGCCCGCCCCTTTTCCGCTCACCGCCCGCTCGGCGCTAGAATCGCCGGGGACCCATTGTCCCCAAGGGAGCTCGGCAAAAATGATCGACCACACCGGAATCCAGGTCTCCGACATCGCGAAGAGTCGGGCCTTCTATCTGCAGGCGCTTGCGCCTCTGGGCTATGCGATCCGCTTGGAGTTCGACGGCGCGGTCGGTTTTGGACCCGCCGAACCGGGTGCCGGCGAGGATCCCGGTGGGGACTTCTGGATCTCGAGCGGCACGCCTTTCGTGCCGCGCAGCCATATCGCGTTTCGCGCCGACGATGAAACGGCGGTCACTGCCTTCTTTGCTGCGGCGATTGCGGCGGGGGGGCGGAGCAATGGCGAACCCGGACCCCGGCCCCAGTATCACGAAGGATATTTCGCGGCTTTCGTGCTCGATCCGGACGGCTACAACATCGAAGCCGTCCATCACGGCTGAAGGGCTCAGGCTTCCGGGATTCTGATCTCGGCCGTGCCCGGGCAGACCTGGAGCGGGAACTCGCGCGAAGCGTCGATGCAGCCGCCGTCCTCGTAGATTCCCGGGCCGTCGCGCAGTTTCATCATCGCCGCCATCACGCGTGCGCACTTTTCCGGATCGGCGAGCGTTGCGTGGGCGCGCTCGGCAACGATGTCCTCGTTCATCCGCAGGTCGCCGTTGGCGTCGGTATAGACCCCGTCCCGCCAGTGGAAGATCTCGACGCACTTGGTCTGCATCGTGAAGTGCTGACGGTTCCAAAAGTTCGAGAAAAGCCCTCCGCCCATGTAGAAAACCCATGAGCCTTCAAATCCCGATACATCCGACGAGTAGGCATCGGGGTTGCGGAACCAGACCCGGTCGCCCGGAACGTAGTAGGCGGGAGGAATCGGTTCGGCGAGCGAACCGTATTCGCGCAGGAAGACCTCATGGAAGAGGCCCGACATGATCGCGCGCCTCTCCCAGCGGCGGCTCAGCGCCTGATAGAGCGGCGGATTGTGCTCGGCGAGCTCCTCGGCGATGCCGAGCAGAATCACATACTCGGTCGCGCGATAGCACGAGAAAGAGTAGAGCTTGCCCGACACGTCGGGCTGGGTTGCGGTCTTCAGCGCCGTGACCAGCGACTTGCCGGGCAGGATCGTGAAGCTCGTGTCCTCGTCGTAGGTCCAGTACTCGCTGGGGCGCTCAGCCGCGCTCGTTCCGAAGGCGAGCTGGGTGCGATAGGCTGCCCAGGCGATGTTGCGGCGAATCCTCAGCGCGGCGGCGAGTTCGTCGTAATTCGGAAAGTCAAAGGAGCGGGGCGCGGCCAGCATCGCCAGCAGCGTTTCGCGCTCGAAATCCTGCGCGGATCCGAAGCTGTCCAGTTTCAGCGTCGCCGACAGCTTCGTCGTGTCGAAGCCGGGTATCCAGGCGAGCATCTGCTCGTCGTTCAATGCGAAGGAGGTGGCGTCCGCGTGCTCGTTGATCGCGACATGGCGGAGCAGGTCGAGCGCTTCCAGATGATCCTGGAAGGCCTGTGCCGAGCCCGGGTTCGCGATGATCCTGATGCCAGCGGCACGGCGGTTTGCGCGCGCGCCATCCTTGTGTTCCTGTTCCGCAAAAATCATCACTGTGCCTCGGGCTTGGGTGATTTCAGGTAGGGGGTGCTGCCGGCATCACATGGCCGGCCAAGGGGGAAGCAGGGAAGGGCATCGTCAGAAAACCAGCAAAAAGCCGTTCGCGAACAGGATGAAACCGATCAGTGCGACCGGCAGTGCGGTCCACCAGATCTGCTTGTTCTTCATCAGGCCGGCGACCGAATTGAGCAGGATCGCGACCTGAAGGAAGATCACGGCCAGCGCGAAGGGCTTGCCGTGTCGTTTGGCGTCGTCGCGCTGGAACTCGAAGTCCTTGGCCTTCTTCTCGATGGCCTTTTTCTCGGATTCATAGCGCGCGACGCGCTTTTCGTAGTCGCTGATCTTCTTCGCGAACTCGGCCTTGGCCGGATTCTCGTCGGGGAGCAGCTTCGCCTGCAGTTCGAGCTGTTCGAGCTGGATCTGGTAGAGGTTCTGCTTCGTGCTCTTGGCCTGAAAGAAGGCCCACTGATCGGACGCCATGGTCTGGCTGATCACGCTCAGCGTCGAATAGCCGCCACCCTTGAAGGTCGACAGCGTGGCGCAGACCGCCAGGATCACGGTCACCAGAGCCATGTGGTTGAACCAGGGTTCTTTCTTTTCTTCGGTCATCGTGGTCTTGGATGAAGGGTTGAGTCCGGGCCGGATTCCGGCCCGGGGCGGATCATATCGAGAAGTGTGACGGTTTGTGTGAAGCGAAAATTAAAATGATCCCGAGGGCATGAAACGCTGCGCCCGGCCGGCCTATCTGAGAACCCGAGGCGTTGCGCTGGTCGCGATCCGCGACTTGAGACTTTCGAGCGCAGCCTTGATATCGTCGAACGCGAAATTGTCCCTGAGCACTGCGCGCCAGGTTTTCTGCATGACCTGGTTGGTATGCCTGGCCTCGGTCAGCAGAGTCAGGATCTGCGGCGCATGGACATAGTCGGACCACGCGCTCTTCCATTCCGCGCCCAGCTCTTTGCCGGCGGGCTGGCTCAGGAACGGGGCACAGACCTTCAGCTGGTAATCCAGTTCGCGCGCGCTGTTTTCCCGGGATTCTATCCAGTCGATCTGCTGTTTGAGCATCGTCTCGTCGCGAACCAGAGCCTGGGCGATCGCGTCGGCGTCGCGCGCCAGAGCGTTCGAGAGTGCCAGAGCCCGCGACTGCCGGGTGAAGAGCCCCCCCATCCCCGTGAAGCTGTCACTGGGTAGACTCAGACTCGTTGGCAGGGAGTCGGCGACCTTGCCCAGGGTCTGGGCGGTGCTCTCACCAGGGTCGCCCTTGGCGATCGACGCATATTCGGCGAAGCGGTTCTGCAGCTTGTCCAGCTCGAGTTCTTCCTGGGCGACCACCTGCGCCCGCGCTTTGAGTTCAGCTGTCTGGCGCGCCAGCTGTTCGGGAGTGCGCGGCTCCTGGCTGTGGGCGAGCAGTTCGGCGCTGAAGGCGATCGACTTGTCCAGCGCAAGCTCGTTGACCTTCTTCAGCGTTGCAACGTACTGCTTGCCCGTATCGGCCAGATCCTCGGCCCGATCGATCGCGAGGGTCGAACACCCCGTCAAAACCAGAGCCGCCAGAATGGCGCCCAGAGAAGACTGTGACATGGCTTTTCCGGTGATCCGCCACGCTCCGGGAGGGGCGGGCGGGCCTGCATTTTAGTGTTTGTCGCGCATCAGGCGCTGCTTTTCCCGTTCCCAGTCGCGGGCTTTTTCATCATCGCGCTTGTCGAACAGCTTCTTGCCCTTGCCCAGGCCGACCGAGATCTTGATCCTGCCTTTGCTGTAGTGCAGGTCGAGCGGGACCAGCGCGAAGCCGGCGCGTTCGACCTTGCCGATCAGACGGCTGATCTCTTCCGCGTGCAGCAACAGCTTGCGGGTGCGAGTCGGGTCGGGATTGACGTGGGTCGAGGCGGACAGCAGGGGACTGATGTGCATGCCGATCACGAAGACTTCGGCGTCGCGGACGATCACATAGCACTCGCGGATCTGGACGCGGCCGGCGCGGATCGCCTTGACCTCCCATCCTTCCAGTGCCATGCCCGCTTCGAAGCGCTCTTCGATGAAGTAGTCGTGTCCGGCCTTGCGGTTGTCGATGATGCTCATGGTGCGTGATCTCTGCGCTGCCGGTAAAATGAAGCATTCTAGCAATGACCCGCCTCGCGGCCCCTATGGAAGAAGTCCGCAAAGTCGTTCTGATCGAGTTTACCCCCGCCCAGATGTTCGATCTGGTCGAAAACATCGAAGCCTACCCGGAATATCTGCCCTGGTGCAGCGCAGCCGAGGTCTTCTCGCGCACCGCGACGCATACCTCCGCCCGCATTCATGCCAGCTATCACGGCATGGGGGCCAGCATCGCCACCGAGAACGACAACGAGCGGCCGGCGAAGATCACGCTCAAACTGCGCGAAGGCCCTTTTCGGCGCTTCGAAGGCGAGTGGAAGTTCTCGCCCCTGGGCGATTCGGCCTGCAAGGTTGAACTGCGCATTGCCTACGAGTTCGCCAGCCGCATCGTCGGCAAGGCGATCGAACCCGTGTTCCAGCACATCTCCAACTCCCTCGTCGACGCGTTCATCAAGCGCGCCGAACAAATCTACGGCCCTCGCCAATGACTGAAACTCTCGCAATCGAAGTCGTCTTCGCGCAGATGCGCCACGCCGATATTGTCCGCATCAAACTGCCCGAAGGCGCATCGGTCAAGGAGGCCGTCGAGGCTTCCGGCTTGCTGCAAAAACACCCCGAGATCGATCTGGATACCGGAAAGTTCGGCGTGTTCGGCAAACTCGTCAAGCCCGATACCGTGCTCAGGAGTGGCGACCGGGTCGAAATCTACCGGCCCCTGATCGCCGATCCGAAGGAAGTGCGGCGCCGTCGCGCCGAAGAGGGAAAGGTCATGAAGAAGGGCGGAGCGGAAGCCACGCCCTGAGTTTCGTTCTGCAGCCGCCTCACTTGCCGCACTTGGCCTCGGCGAGGTCGGCGCGCGCCTTGCGGGTGAGTGCCGAACGCTCCTCGTCCGTGTAGTAGACGTTCTCGCCGCCGACGACGTGCGTGACCCGGATTCCCGACTCGAAAGTCTCCAGCCTCTGTTTGAGCTCGGCGCAGTACTGCCGCTTGGCGTCGTCGCGCTTCTTTTCCTCCGCCGACTTCTGTTCGGCGTCGGCCTTGGCCGCGCTCCGCTCCTTGAACGCGCGGTTCTTCTCGGCGAGCGAGCCGGCCGAAGCGGCGGGCTCGGGTGCTGGGGCGAGCTTTCCGCTCTTGATCTTTATCTTGTTGTCTGCGGGCGGCCGGTCGGAGTAGTGGGTGCGTCCGTCCTTGTCCTTCCACGAATAGATTTCACCGGCAAGGGCGCTGCAGGTAATCAGGGCCATCAGGGTCGATAGCAGGATGCGCTTCATGTCAGGGCTCCGGAGAAGGATTTGCCGGGCACCCGGCAAATCTGTATGATATTGCTTTGCCCGAAAGGATAAAAGCCATGCGACTCGTCAGGAAGGCTCTGACGTTCGACGACGTCCTTCTCGTCCCCGCTCATTCCAATGTCCTCCCCCGCGAAGTCAGCCTTGCCACGCAACTGACCCGCAATATCCGGCTCAACATCCCGCTGATTTCCTCCGCGATGGATACGGTCACGGAGTCCCGCCTCGCGATCGCGCTGGCGCAGGAAGGGGGGATGGGGATCATCCACAAGAACATGAGTTCGAAGCAGCAAGCCCGCGAAGTTTCGCGCGTCAAGCGCTTCGAGTCCGGCGTTCTGAAAGATCCGATCACAATTCCGCCGCAGATGAGCGTGCGTGAAGTGATCGAACTGACCCGCTCCCACCACATCTCCGGTTTCCCGGTCGTCGAAGGCCGCAAGGTCGTCGGCATCGTCACGAACCGCGATCTGCGCTTCGAGCCCGAGCTCGACCAGCCCGTCTCGTCGATCATGACGCCGCGTTCGCGCCTGATCTTCGTCCGCGAAGGCGCTTCTCTTGAAGATGCGCGCTCGCTGATGCACAAGAACCGCCTGGAACGCGTTCTGGTCCTCAACGATGCCGATGAGCTGTGCGGCCTCGTGACGGTCAAGGACATGATGAAGGCAACCGAGCATCCGCTCGCGGCCAAGGACGACACCGGCCGGCTGCGTGTCGGTGCCGCGATCAGCGTCGGCGAAGGCACGGAAGAACGCGCCGAACTGCTCGCCGAAGCAGGCGTCGACGTTCTGGTCGTCGATACCGCGCACGGCCACTCGCAGGGGGTTCTCGACCGCGTCAGCTGGGTCAAGCGCAACTTCCCGCAGGTCCAGGTGATCGGCGGAAACATCGCGACCGCCGCGGCCGCGAAGGCGTTGGCCGATGCTGGCGCCGACGGCGTCAAGGTCGGCATCGGACCGGGTTCGATCTGCACGACGCGGATCGTTGCCGGGGTCGGTGTTCCGCAGATCACCGCGATCGATCAGGTTGCCCAGGCTCTGTCCGGCACCCGGATTCCGCTGATCGCCGACGGTGGCATCCGCTTCTCCGGTGACATTTCGAAGGCGATCGCCGCAGGCGCTTCCTGCGTGATGCTCGGAGGCTTGTTCGCCGGCACTGAAGAGGCTCCGGGCGAGACCGTGCTGTTCCAGGGCCGCTCCTACAAGAGCTACCGCGGCATGGGCTCGCTCGCCGCGATGCAGCAGGGTTCCAGCGACCGCTACTTCCAGGACAACGAGCACGACGCCGAGAAGCTGGTGCCGGAAGGCATCGAAGGCCGCGTCCCCTATAAGGGCCCGGTCGTTGCCGTGATCCATCAGCTGATGGGCGGTTTGCGCTCGTCGATGGGCTATCTCGGTTGCGCGACGGTTGCCGACGTGCACGAGAAGGCCGAGTTCGTCGAGATCACCGCTGCGGGCATCCGCGAGTCTCACGTCCACGACGTGCAGATCACCAAGGAAGCACCCAACTACCACGTCGACTGAGAAGCTCCTTTCCCGGAAGCGTGCGAGGTGGCCGGCTCATGCCGGCCTCCTCGTTTTCGATCCCGCTCTAAGCTGACCCCATTAAGGCCATGCCATGCACGACAAGATCCTGATCCTCGACTTCGGCTCCCAAGTCACCCAACTGATCGCGCGCCGCGTCCGTGAAGCGAACGTGTTCTGCGAGATCCATCCCTGCGACGTGTCCGACGACTTCGTCCGCGCCTACGGTGCGAAGGGCGTGATCCTCTCCGGCAGCCACATGTCGGCCTACGAGGAAGCGAACGACAAGGCCCCCGCGGCCGTGTTCGAGCTGGGCGTTCCCGTGCTCGGAATCTGCTACGGCATGCAGACGATGGCGCTGCAGTTGGGCGGCGGAGTCGAAGCGGGCAAGGTCCGTGAGTTCGGCTATGCGGAAGTGCGCGCCGAAGGCCAGACCCGCCTGCTCGCCGGCATCGAGGATTTCCGCAGCGCGAGCGGTGAGCCGATGCTCAAGGTCTGGATGAGCCACGGTGACAAGGTCTCGGCGCTGCCTCCCGGCTTCTCGCTGATGGCCTCGACCCCGTCCTGCCCGATCGCGGCGATGGCTGACGAGAAGCGCGGTTTCTACGGCGTCCAGTTCCACCCCGAAGTCACGCATACGGTCCAGGGCACGGCGCTGATCCAGCGCTTCGTCCGTGACATCTGCGCCGCGAAGCCCGACTGGGTCATGGGCGACTACATCGCCGAGGCGGTCGCGAAGATCCGCGAGCAGGTCGGTTCCGACGAAGTGATCCTGGGCCTGTCGGGCGGTGTCGACTCCTCGGTTGCCGCGGCGCTGATCCACCGCGCGATCGGCGATCAGCTGACCTGCGTCTTCGTCGACAACGGCCTGCTGCGCCTGAACGAAGCCGACATGGTCATGGACATGTTCGCCCGCAACATGGGCGTCAAGGTGATCCACGTCGATGCGAGCGAACAATTCCTCGGCAAGCTCGCCGGCGTCTCCGACCCGGAAGCCAAGCGCAAGATCATCGGCCGCGAGTTCGTCGAAGTGTTCCAGACCGAGTCCGCGAAGCTCGCGAACGCGAAGTGGCTCGCCCAGGGCACGATCTACCCGGACGTGATCGAGTCGGCCGGCGCGAAGTCGAAGAAGGCGACGACGATCAAGAGCCACCACAACGTCGGTGGCCTGCCCGATACGCTGCATCTGAAGCTGCTCGAACCGCTGCGCGAGCTGTTCAAGGACGAAGTGCGCGCGCTGGGCGTCGCGCTGGGCCTGCCGCCCTCGATGGTCTATCGCCACCCGTTCCCGGGGCCGGGCCTCGGCGTGCGCATCCTCGGCGAAGTGAAGAAGGACTACGCGGATCTGCTGCGCCGCGCCGACGCGATCTTCATCGAAGAGCTGCGTGCGACCGTCGACGAGAACTCGGGCAAGAACTGGTACGACCTGACCAGCCAGGCCTTCGCGGTCTTCCTGCCGGTCAAGAGCGTCGGCGTGATGGGCGACGGCCGCACCTACGATTACGTCGTTGCGCTGCGCGCGGTGCAGACCCAGGACTTCATGACCGCGCACTGGGCGCATCTGCCCTATGAGCTGCTCGGAAAAGTCAGCAACCGGATCATCAACGAAGTGCGCGGCATCAACCGCGTCGTCTACGATGTCTCCGGCAAGCCGCCCGCGACGATCGAGTGGGAGTGATCCCGGCTTCGCAGATCCGGCTCCGTGCCCCAGAAAAAGCCCGCAGCGATGCGGGCTTTTTTGCGTCTGGAGATTCTGTCTGCAGGGGAGGGGGGATGCGTCTGCCGCGTTTGAGCCGCGACGCTGTGCTGTCGCATAATCGATTTTGCGCAAAAGTCCCGATTTCTAATCGTTTTTGCGCAACGATAATCGATCGTCGGACTTCTGGATCGAATCTACACGTTTTCTGGCGTGCACCAGGGAAGCGCTATCCGGTGCGCAGGCGATGGAATCTGAAGTTCTGACGGTTTCTCAAGGAGGGCACGATGCCCGAGAGCAAGAAGTACTGGTTCCCGAAGAAGCGCTACGGTTGGGGCTGGGGGCTTCCGGTCGCGTGGCAGGGCTGGCTCGTTCTGGCGATCTACGCCGTCCTGCTCGCCGTCGGCGCCGCCGAACTGTTGCCCGAGCGAGGTCCCGCGGTCTTCCTGACCTATTCAGGACTCGTCACGCTGGTGCTGATCGCGATCTGCTGGATCAAGGGCGAGCCGCCGCAGTGGAAGTGGGGGGATCGGTGAGAGACCTGTTCCTCCAGAGATGATCGAAGGCAAGGCCTGAGCCCGTTGATTTCCCCGTTCCGCCCAGAGCCTGAAGAAACACCCGAGAAGCCCGCAGCGATGCGGGCTTCTCGCATTCGGAGCATGCCTGCCAGGTTGCTGACGTGTGCCGGCGCGGCCGGTGATCCAGGGGAGGGGGCGAGTCGGTGGTCAAAGCGCCGGTCGTGACGCGGCAGCGTGCGGCGCCGAGATCGACCTCGGAGACGACTCCGGGGCGGATCAGGCTTTCAAGGCGGCGGGAGTGGACGGAGGTGGGTTCCATGCCTGCGAGGATGGCGCGCGCGGGTGGGCCTGGTGGTCTGCGTGTTGTGGCGGGTGACGACACAACATCAGAAGGCGCATACTGCACAGCGCTGAATCGATAGCGTTGGGCGGGTGGTTGGGGTTTGAGTTAGATCAAAATGATCGAAAGCAAGACCTGACCCCAAGGGTTTTATGACCCCAAGGGTTTTAGGCGGCAAAACTGATCCCTATAACAAGTTATGCCTTAGAGGTACACAGCGCATGAGTTCGCCACCTCGTCTATTCATTTCTTATAGCTGGTCAACGTCCGAGCACGAGCAGTGGGTCATTGATCTAGCAACAGAGCTAGTAAACAGTGGCGTAGATGTGGTCTTAGATAAGTGGGATTTGCGCGAAGGCCACGATTCCATTGCGTTCATGGAAAAGATGGTTACTGACCCATCAATATCAAAGGTCATCCTTGTATGCGATCAGGTCTACGCAAGCAAGGCCGATGATAGATCAGGCGGCGTCGGAACTGAAACTCAGATCATTTCCGCTGAAGTCTACGCAAAGCAGTCTCAAGATAAGTTCGTCGCAGTTATCGCTGAAAAGAGCGATGCAGGCAAACCCTACTTACCCGCCTATTACAAGTCACGCATCTACGTTGATCTTAGCGAGATTGACCGTTATTCAGAGAACTTCGAAAAGCTCTTGCGCTGGATATTCGACAAGCCGTTATACATGAAGCCGGAAATAGGAAAACCACCGTCATTTATCATTGAACCCGATGCGCCTGCGCTGGGAACCAGCGCGCTCGCAAAACGGGTTATTGAAGGCATTAAATCTGAAAAGGGCTATGCACGTGGCGCCCTTGATGAATACCTTTCCCTTTTCTCGGAACATCTCGAACGATTTCGCATTGCCGGCGGCGAGGGTGAAATGGATGATCGGGTAGTGAAGTCAATTGAGGACTTTACTCCTTCACGCAACGAACTGATTCAGATAGTCACGGCGCTTGCGCAGTATGCCGACCCACAAACGTATGTGCCGCGTATTCATAGGTTCTTTGAATCCCTTGTGCCATATCTTTCACGCCCGCCGCAGATAACCCAGTGGATCGATGTGGATTTCGACAACTTTAAATTCATTGTTCATGAGCTGTTTCTTTATTCAATTGCGGTTCTCCTGCGCGGCGAGCACATTGAATCGGCTACATACCTGTTGTCTCAGCCGTACTATGTTCCGGGTAACTCTGATTGCGGCAAGAATGCAATTGTTAGCTATACGGTCTTCCGTGAACACATGAAGTCCTTGGATATTCGAAACCAACGACTCAAGAGCAATCGCCTCTCGATGAGGGCTGACCTTCTTGAGCAACGATCAAAGACTTCAGGTGTGCTGTTCCGATATGTCATGCAAGCAGATTTCGTTTGCTTTCTCCGTGCTGACTTGATTCGCACTGATAGCTACGACAGATGGTGGCCAGAGACATTGATTTACGCAGACAGGCATTACGGCCCGTTTGAATTATTTGCGAGGTCCGTGTCGAAAACCTACTTATCGCGCACCTTATCGCTTTTGGGGGTCGCCAGCCTAGATGAACTTAAAGCGAAGCTCGATGAGTACGCTTCCGGTAGAAGGAATCTCCCGCGATGGCAATTCGATTCCTTTGGTCCATCGACATTGCTTGGTTTTGGTCAACTTGGTACAAAGGTATAACCCGGTAGTCAACCGGGTTTGCGCAAAAAAAAAGCGCGGACCGGTTGCTTCTGTGTTAGATGAATTTAGGAGAAGTGCGCATGAAAGTATTTCTCAGCTGGTCTGGTCAGAGCAGCAAAGAAGTTGCCAACTTGCTTAGCGATTGGCTTTGCTGTGTGATTCAAGCCTCACGGCCTTGGATTTCAACAAGAGACCTTGATCGTGGCTCACTCTGGTTCGGCGAAATCAATGATCAGCTGAAAGATACAACGGTGGGCATCATCTGCCTTACCCAAGAGAACAAGACACGCCCTTGGATATTGTTTGAAGCAGGTGCACTAGCAAAAGGTCTTTCTACGTCGCGTGTTTGTACTTTGCTCGTCGATTTGGGAGTCTGTAAATTGAACTGTGTAACTGACCTCTGAGACGATAGAGCCCAGACAGGGCAAGGAGGCGTTACATGAAGCTGACACCGGAGCAGTTGGACGCGTTGGTGGGCGAGTGCCGGGATCCGAAGGAGATGGCGTCGCTGTACTCGCAGATGCTGCAGCACATGATCAACCGCTCGCTGGAAGCGGAGATGCAAACGCATCTGGGCTACGCGCAGAACGAGTCGGCGCCCGAGGATGCGGGAAACAACCGGCGCAATGGCAAGAGCCGCAAGACGGTGCAGAGCGAAGTGGGCGACTTGCAGATCGAGACGCCGCGCGATCGCTCGGGCAGCTTCGAGCCGCAGCTGGTCAAGAAGCGTCAGGTGCGCCTGGCGGGGATGGAAGAGAAGATCCTGACGCTGTACGCCAAGGGGATGACCACGCGGGACATCGAATCCGCGTTGGTCGATCTGTATGGCGTGACGATCTCGCACGCGCTGATCGCGCAGGTGACCGACGCGGTGCTCGACGAAGCGCGCGCCTGGCAGAACCGACCGCTCGAAGCGATCTATCCGATCGTCTGGCTCGACGGAATCGTCGTGAAAGTTCAGCAGAACAAGCAGGTCATCAACAAAGCCGCGCATGTGGTGCTCGGGGTGAATCTGCGCGGCGAGAAGGAAGTGCTGGGACTGTGGCTCAACGAGAACGAAGGGGCCAAGTTCTGGCTGTCGGTGCTCACCGAGCTGCGCCATCGCGGTGTGCAGGACATCTACATCGCCAGCATGGATGGGCTCAAAGGCTTGCCGGAAGCGGTTAATGCGGTGTTTCCGAATACGCTCACGCAGCTGTGCATCGTGCATCTGGTGCGCGCCAGTCTGCGCTATGTCGCAACGCGCGACAGCAAGGCGGTGGTGGCCGCGCTCAAGCGCATTTACCAGTCGGCGAGCGCCGAGGAGGCCTCTGCCGAACTCGATGCGTTCGAGACCGAATGGGGCGAGAAATATCGGGCGGTCGTGCGATTGTGGCGGGGCAATTGGGACAATGTCATTCCGTTCTTCCAGTTCCTGCCGCAGATCCGCAAGGTGATCTATACGACCAATGCGATCGAATCTCTGAACATGGTCATGCGCAAGCTCACGCGCAACCGACGGATCTTCCCGAACGACGACTCGGCGCTCAAATCGCTGTTCCTGGCGATCCGGGAAGCCTCGAAAGGCTGGAAGGCAATCCACCACTGGAAGCCCGCTCTGCAGAGCTTCCAGGTAATGTTCGGCGAAGAGCGCGTGCCGCTAAATGCGCTGTGATTGGGAATTTACACAGTTCGTTTGACAGACCCCGATTTGGAGCCAAAAGATATTGAAGATCCATTAGCCCAGTTCAATCACACCTTCCCCACTCGCGAGAGCGTGCTTGGGTTAGTTAAGACGCTGAATAGCACTCTTGCGGGAAACGGGCTAGACAACAGGATTCTCGAGCAAGTTTTTACTACCTATTGGCCACAATTCGAGACTCGCTTCGCAAAAATCCTTGCAACTACGGAAGCACAACCTCCGTCGAAACCACGCCCAAAAGAAGATGTGCTAGTCGAGATTCTGGAAAACACCAGAATGCTGAACTCAAGAATTAGCCGGCTTGAACGTGAGACGGCTGAACGATCTCGCATGCGAGACATGGATATGCCGATGAGCATGAATCCCGATGAAGTAATGGCAATGGCAAAGGCGGGAGTTCCGATTGAGGTGATCATGGACAGGTTTAGCGGCCGCCTTCCGAAGAGTTTGTTAAAAGAACTCTTGTCAAACTTCGAGCGCGCGAAATCTAGCGAATAAATCTGACAATGCGGTCAAGGCCGCTCCCTCCTGTCGCTGGACGCAGCGCGATAAAGCGCCGCGCAGCGTCCCTTACCTACAGCGTTGAACGTCCGCTTTCCAAGAGGCTGACCGACTGCTCAGGGTCGGTAGCACCCCTCCGAACTGTTGGCGTCGCTTTGCCCAACGTATTTTGATGCGATTTGCGCCAACACGAGGTCTTCGATCCTCTCGAAGTCCTCGTCCGAGATCCCCAGCAGCTCCCGCGCCGGGTAGGTGTATTCCGGCCCTCCCGGTTTTGCCTGGTCACGCCGGCCAAGCTGAGGCGTTTGAGGTCACCATGCTTTCAAACACCTACCGCTTCATCAGCGCGAACACGCCCCAGCCCAGGTATTCGCGCGTGTAGGTGGCGTAGCGTACGGGCTCCGAGTTCAGTTGCTCGCGAACCTCTCTCGCGAAGTCGTCGTCGGGATTCGCTGCTAGCCATCGGCGCATCGTGAGCCACTTGGCCGCCTCGTACCTGTCCCAGCCGTCTTGATCCGCCAGAACCATTTCCACGACGTCGTAGCCGAGATCGCCGAAAGACGCGAGAAGGAGTGGAAGCGCGAGATAGTCGGAGATCGAAGCGGCAAGGCATCCCTTGGCGACGTCTTCGGTTGGCGGTCGCTGCCGCCAGTAGGGTTCGCCGATCAGGATGAGCCCTCCGGTGCAGAGGCTCTTCGCCAGCAGTTCGATCGTGCCGGCGACGCCTCCACCGATCCAGGTGGCGCCGATACAGGCGGCCACTCCGGCCTTTTCATCGGCGACGTAGTCTGCCGCGTCGCCGTGGATGAACTCGACCCGATCGGAGACTCCGAGCTCGTCGGCGCGGAGTTTGGCTTGCCCGGTGAACAGCGGGCTCATGTCGATTCCGGTGCCGCGGATTCCGTGATCGCGAGCCCATGTGCACAGCATCTCGCCCGAACCGCTGCCCAGATCGAGGACACGGGTCGCCGGTGCCTGGCGCAACGCCGCGCCGAGCGTGGCGAGCTTTTCGGGCGTGAACGGGTTGTGGATCCGGTGAGCGCTTTCGGTGATGGTGAAGATCCGGGGAATGTCCACAGCACTGACTCCTTGTCGATAGCGGCATGCCGAGTCTTCCCCTGTGCCTGTTTGGCCCCCTTGGTTGAGATCAAGGATCTGCCTCGAAACGAGCGGCTGTGTCGTTCGGCGGTACGGGGTTCGGGCTCAGGTCCTACATCCGCTGATCCTGTGACAGATCAAGACCCGGCTCGGCTACCCGTATGGCATACTCCGGGCCGGGCCGGCATCGCCTTCGACGATGTCGCGCCGCACCGTCTTGCCTCTACTGATGAAGAAAACGATGAAGATTCTTTCGAATACCCGGGAAATGATCGCGATGGTTCTGGCTGCGCTGGGCCTCGCCGCCTGCGGCGGAGATGGCGCCGAGGTCGCGAGCGCGGTTGATTGGGCTGTGCCGGCGGCTGGAATTCCTGCCGGGTGGAAGATGGTCTGGTCGGACGAGTTCGACAAGGACGGTCTTCCCGATGCCGCGAAATGG
This sequence comes from Niveibacterium terrae, assembly GCF_048213115.1. GTDB lineage: Bacteria > Pseudomonadota > Gammaproteobacteria > Burkholderiales > Rhodocyclaceae > Niveibacterium > Niveibacterium terrae. The sequence continues at coordinate 1,879,255 of NZ_CP172404.1, forward strand.
GATTACGACGCCGATCGCAACCGATGGGGCTGGTCCAACAACGAAGTGCAGTACTACGCGCGAGACCGCCTGGAGAATGCCCAGGTGCGGAACGGCCACCTCGTCATCACCGCCCGCAAAGAGGATCTGTCGGCGATGCCGGACTGGGGCGGGCAGAAATACTCGTCGGCGCGGCTGGTGACGCGCGGCAAGGCGAGCTGGACCTACGGTTTCTATGAAGTCAGAGCGAAGCTGCCCTGCGGGCGCGGCACCTGGCCGGCTATCTGGACGCTGGGAACCGGCGGCGTCTGGCCCGACGATGGCGAGATCGACATCATGGAGCAGGTCGGTAGCGCGCCGACGATCGTGCGCGGAACGATACACACCAAGGCGTTCAACCACATGATCGGCACCCAGCGCGGCGCGAGCACCCAGGTGAGCGATACCTGCAGCGCGTTTCACAACTACCAGATGACCTGGACCCCCGAGCAGATCCTCGTCGGCGTCGATGGCGTCAATTACTTCCACTTCGCGAACCCGGGAACCGGCTATGCGGCCTGGCCCTACGACAAGCCCCAATACCTGCTGCTGAACATCGCACTGGGCGGGACGATGGGCGGCAGCATCGACGACGCCATTTTTCCGGTCAGCATGGAAGTCGATTACGTCCGCGTCTATCAGCCGGTGCGCTGATCTGGCGGCCATTCCGAAACGGTAAGGGCGGTGGAGTTCCCGGTCTCAATTTGCATCAGACGGTCGAATGCAAGACTGCCCCGGGGCTTTCCTGTCAGCTCTGGATGTCCTTTCGAGAGCCAATTTGTCTTGCAGTCGTTTCGATCAGCAGCCAGATCGAAGCGGGGGCGGCAACCCAGGTCAGGATTTGGCACCAGAAGAGTCCGAAGCCCAGCAGAGGCAGGAGGTCGATGTTGCCAGCATGACAAGGGTTGAGGTTCTTCAGGGTGCCTGTGCAATTGAAATATGCATACGCCCAAGCGGATAAACGCCACCCGCCAACAGCGAGCGCGACAGGGAGGGCTGACAGCATGTAGCGAAAGCGCCATTTCATATGCGAAGTCTGGATTTGATGGGTGGAAGATAGGGCTTAAACTATCGAATTCAGGGCCTGGGTTTGTGGGTTGCTATCTGCTTGCCACTATTTCCAGTATTCCTTTGTTTCTATTGTCCAGTTGATAAACGAGGATAGTCCGTCCAGGTCCGGAAACATTGTTGCGTCGTTGAATCCGTAATACGATAACTGCGAACGCAATTCTGGACGACTTGCCTTGGGGATGAGCAGCGTTTGAATTTCTAACAAGTCATCTGTTGCTTCGGTTAGTGCGCTTGAAGGATTGGGGTGGATTGAAAACATCCCTCCTTGACGTGTGATGCGAGGTTCAATGCGGTGAGGTCGAAATATTGCGATGTGCGGATATTCCGTTGGATTTGACTTTGCTTTTGTTGGTACGACAAATCGAAACTTTGCTGCGAAAATTTTTGAATCCGAGTCTTTGTCTTCTCGTAATGCAAAATAGGCTGCAATTAGTGGGTTTGTTGTCCAGTCAAGCAGTCGAGTGGCGAGGCCATGATGTTGGGCAATCGCCAGCCATTCCCAGTCGTTTTGTGGGCGGGTTGTAACATGTTCAATCGCTTGGCGCTTCCATGAATTGAATACGACAGAGTCGTCTACGTCACGATAGGGCGGGCGGCCAGATTTCGGCCGCAGTTCCCATTTTGCGTCGGAGTGTCCGCGGAACAGCCATTGCTTGTCAGCCTTGTATTTTTGAACGGCTGAGTGTAGGTCTGCGAACGTTTTAACTACGATGTCGGGCATAGGAGCCTTTGTTGTCTGGTCTAAAAAGCGCGGGTCGAAAGGTCTCAGGATCAAACCTTGCTCGCTCATATCCATGAGACAGACCTTTGCCTCCGCTTCTTCTCACCCCACCATCGTCCGCATCGCGTAGAGCACCCCGATCGACAGTGCCGAGGAGAGCAGTGCGATCAGCGCGCTGTGGGCGAGGCTGGCGCCCAACGCGATCCGGAATCCCAAGGTGTAGCCGATCAGCGGCGAGAGCAGGATGACCGGCGCCGAGAGCGCCGCGATCGAGCTCGGGATGGAAGGGCTGCCATAGGCGAAGCTGAACATCGTCAGGCCTGCCAGCAGCACGAATACGAGGGACAGACCGACTGCCCGTAGCGCTTGGCCGTGAGTCGGGTCGATGCCGCTGACGGTCCGCGCGCAGAGCTTGACCGCGGTCGAGACGATCAGGCCGGTCAGGATCAGTCCGAAGGTGAACTTGAGCGGCGCGGCGAACGCGATGCAGAGGAAAACAAAAATCACGAAGAGCATTGCCATTGCGTTTCCTTTTCGGGCGCGGACAGAGAAGGGCGAGTTGCCCTTCTGTTCGGGCAGGCGTTTCCGCGCCGAAACTGCCTCGCAGCATGAGTGTGCCACTTTACTCCCGCCGAATGATGCTGTGCGGCTTGTTCTGCGGGGGCTGAATCCAGAGCCTGGCCCGGTGCGGGTTTCGCTGCGCGCGGGGGCGATGCGTCGAAATTCAGGGCATGATTTCGTGCCAGGAGGTCGATATGACGGCCGCTCGTCTGGATCTTCGTCTGGATGCCCGCGACAAGAGCCGCTGCGCGGCATGGCCGTGTCCGCGTTTGTTCGCGAGACCGATACCAGGATCGCGGCGGATGCCGTCCTTGCGCTGTCCGAGCAGGAGTCGCGACGCTTCCTGGCGGCGCTGGATGAGCCCTTCAGTCCGAATGCCAGGCTGGAGAGGGCGACGGAAGAGGCTTACTGACGGAGGTCGCGCCGGGCGATGGCGCGGAGAGCCGCTTCACAGGGAGGCGGCACCTGGTTAGCCCCGCTTCCGTCAGGAAGGCGGGGCCAAGGTGAAACGGCGATGGGTCAGCGCGTCATCACGACCTTCATCAGCGTCTCAAGATCTTTTTCGTCCTTGACGACGCGATTGTAGAAGCGGTCGGCCTGTTCCTCGATCGCATTGCTGGCGATCTCTTCGTGCGCGATGACTTTGGCGCCTGCCTTGCGTGCCGCCTTCAGACTGTTTTCTTCCGTCTCATGCCACCGGCTCAGCATGTGCTGCATCGTGTTGGCGGCCGAACTACGCAGCACACGGTGTTGGGCGGGAGTCAGGGTGTCCCAGACTTTCTTCGAGATCAGCAACACGTCGGGGATGCGCGCGTGCTCATCGAGGATCAGGTAGGGGGCCTGGCGCACATAATCTCCCGCCACATAGGTTTCGATGTTGTCGCTCGCGCAGTCGATCTGGTGATTGCGGAAAGCCTCGGCTGTCTTGCCTATCGGCAGATCGACCGGCGTGGCGCCCAAGGCCTTGAACATCTCTGAGGCCACCCGGGATTCGAGGGTGCGCACGCGCAGCCCCCTGAAGTCGGAGACACCATGGACAGGGCGGGTGCAGAACAGATTGCGGGCTCCGCCGTACAGGTACATCAAGCGCACATAACCGTTCTTTTCGAGCTCCAGGTCCAGACGTTCCCCGAATGGCCCTTGCAGTACCTTTTTCAGGTGTTCTTCCGAGCGGAACAGATAGGGCAAGCTCAGCAATTCGGCAATGCGCATCCTGTTCGCCAGATGGGCCAGGTTGACACGCGTCATCGCCACCCGCCCGTCATGGACGGCGCGCAGAGCCTGTTCGTCATCGCCGAGCACCCCTTCGGCGCGTACCGTGACGGACAGTTCCCGGCTGCTCTCACGGCTGACCTGCTCGCCAAAATGCTGGAGGGTCTGCACGAACACGTGTCGCTCGGAAAGAGTATCCGCTGCAATCAGGTTTTCCGTCGCAAAAGCCCTGCCGGACAGTGCTGTAAGGGCGCAGAGGGTCTGCGCGAGACGAATCCATATCAGTTTTCTCACACCACTCTCCTGTTATTGAGAAATTCAGATGGCCGACCTTGAGTGAGAACCGGGCGTGCTCGGGCGGCAGGATCGCACGCGCCGAGCGCCTGTTTCCAGTCACCCCAAAACAGTCGGATCGGCTAATGGTACAAGGGGATGCGTTTGCGACAAATGCCAAATGTGTAGATTTTCGTGAGCTGAGTCGACAGGCGGCGTGCGTTGCCTGACTTGACCGGCCGGCTTTGCTTGGGCAAGCTTTCGGCATCCGCATGACTGACGCGATACGAGGGGAGGCGACACCCCGAGGGAGTGCGGAGACGGACGCAAGTCCGTGAGCCGCGCGTCTGGGCGCTTTCTGCCGATCGGGCAGGGCGTCGCGCTTCGCCCGACCGGCCTCTGTCACGCAAGTGGAGGTCGCCATGAATCACCCCGTTTTTACCCCGTCTGTTTCGATCCCCTCGGCCCGCCTCGCCGAGACCGATCCCGAACTCTCCTGCCTGCTCGCCGCCGAGACGGCGCGGCAGCGCGACAAGATCCGGCTGATCGCCTCCGAGAACTACGCGTCCGCGGCGGTCCGCGAAGCCTGTTCGTCGCATCTGACGAACCAGTATTCGGAAGGCTATCCGGGCGCCCGCTATTACGAGGGGCAGCAGATCGTCGATCAGGTCGAGCGCCTCGCGATCGCGCGCGCGAAGGAGCTGTTCGGGGCCGAGCACGTCAATGTCCAGCCTTACTCCGGTTCGCCGGCCAACCTTGCGGTCTATCTGGCTTTCCTGAAGCCGGGAGAGACGGTGCTGGCGATGCGGCTCGCGCACGGCGGCCACCTGACCCACGGTTCGAAAGTCTCGATCACCGGCAAGCACTGGAACGTGGTCCAGTACGGGCTCGACCCCGAGACGAAGCGGCTCGACTATGACGCGATCCGCGCGCTCGCGCTGGAGCACCGGCCGAAACTCCTGATCGCCGGCCATTCGGCCTATCCGCGCCAGATCGATTTCGCCGCCTTCCGCGCGATTGCCGACGAGGTCGGCTCTCTGTTGATGGTCGACATGGCGCACTTTGCAGGCCTCGTCGCGGCGGGTGCCCATCCTTCCCCGGTGCCTTTCGCCGACGTCGTGACGACTACGACGCACAAGTCGCTGCGCGGGCCGCGCGGCGCGATGATCCTGTGCCGGGCCGAGCATGCGGCGAAGATCGACAAGGCGGTCTTCCCCGGCCTGCAGGGCGGCCCGCACAACGCGATCACCGCCGCGATCGCGGTTGCTCTGAAGGAAGCGCTGCAGCCGGACTTCGCCGAATACGGACGGCAGTGCGTCGCGAACGCGCGGGCGCTGGCCGAACGCCTGATCGAGCACGGTTTCGATATCGTGACCGGGGGCACCGACAACCACCTGGTTCTGGTCGATCTGCGCAGCAAGGGGATTGCCGGCAAACCGCTCGCCGCGGCGCTGGACCGGGCGGGCCTGGTCGCGAACTACAACTCGGTGCCCTGGGACGACCGGCCTCCGCAGGATCCGTCCGGGCTTCGCCTCGGTACGCCGTCGATGACGACGCGCGGTTTTCGCGAAGGGGAGTTCCGCCAGGTCGCCGACTGGATCGCCGGGATCGTCGCGAGCGGTCTGGATGAAGATGTGATCGCGCGGATCTCGGCTGAGGCCTTGGCGTTGGCCTCGTCCTTCCCGATGCCCTGAGGCTTCAGAAGCTCGTATGGCTAAGCCGCCGAGATCGTCGCGAGCAAGCTGGATCAAAGAGTGATCGCGCGAATCTCGGCTGAAGCCTTGGCACTGGCCTCGTCCTTTCCGATGCCCTGAGGCTTCAAGGTACGCCCGGTCGCCTGGCGGCCGGGTTCAGTCGTGCAGGGAGTCCTCACTGTTGCGAGCCCTCCGCCGGTGGATGAGCACGCTCAGCGCCAGGGCCAGGCTGGAGACGGCCGGGCTCAGCACTCTGAGCGCGGTGTCCACGGTCTTTTGCTCGCCGGCCGGCAGCGCGTCGAACCAGGCGCGGATCAGCGACGCGCCGGCGAAGGGCAGAAGCAGCGTCAGCGTCGCGGCGGCGATCGCGACCGCGCAGACGGCCAGTGCGATCCGGATCGATTTCGGCCGGTTCGCCATCGCTCAACGCCTCCCGGCAGTCTCGGTGACGACTCTCTGCCTCTGCTCGCCGAGGCCCTCGATCGACAGATGCAGTTCGTCGCCGGGTTTGAGCCACTGGGGGGGCTTCATGCCCATGCCCACTCCAGGCGGCGTGCCGGTCGTGATCACGTCGCCGGGGACGAGCGTCATGTAGCGGCTGCAGTAGGCGACGATCTGCGCAACGCTGAAGATCATCGTTGCCGTGTTGCCACTCTGGCGGCGCTGGCCGTTGACGGCGAGCGTCATGTCCAGATTCTGCGGATCGGGAACTTCGTCGCGGGTGACCAGCCAGGGGCCGATCGGTCCGAAGCTGTCGCAGCCCTTGCCCTTGTCCCACTGCGAACTCTGCATCTGGAAAGCGCGCTCCGAGACGTCATTGACGATGCAGTAGCCGGCGACGTGATCGAGTGCGTGCGCCTCATCGACATAGCGGGCCGTGCTGCCGATCACGAGGCCCAGCTCCAGCTCCCAGTCCAGCTTCGTCGAGTGCGGCGGCTGGACGATCGCATCGTTCGGCCCGGTGATGCAGCTCGTTGCCTTCATGAAGATGATCGGCTCAGACGGGATCGCGAGCCCCGCTTCCTCGGCGTGATCGCGGTAATTGAGGCCGATTGCGATGAACTTGGGCACGCGGGCGACCGGAGGGCCCAGGCGGGGAGAGCCTTCGACGACGGGCAGGCTTTTGATGTCGAGACGCGCGAGCGCGGCGAGCCGCTCGGTCGCCAGCGCTTCGGGCGTCAGGTCGGCGAGATGGGCGCTGAGGTCGCGGATGCGCCCTTCGCGGTCCACGATTCCCGGTTTCTCGTGGCCGGGAGCACCAAAGCGGCAGAGCTTCATTCCGATTCCTCGGCTATCTGGAAATTGAGGTGATGATGCCTCTGAAGGGCCGCGCGGGCAATGTGCGCCGGGCTCGGCGCTGCGGTGGGGGCGGGGCGTTTCGGTGAGAGCATGTAAGCGGGTGTTGCCAAAGCGCCCCTCGTTACGTTTGTCTCGATATTCGGCCTGGGGTTTGCAACGAATCTGCGAGCCCCCTGGCCTAGCATTGCTCTGTGGCCGGTCTTCACGGTCATCTCTCCTCCAAAATTCAAGCGCCAGTTGATTCTGGCGTTTTTTTTTGCGCCAGGCTTTTGCCTTCCGTCATTCGCCGAGCGCTGCTTGCGGGCAAGCCTTGGCGCGCTGATGTCGGTTGCCGCCTTATGGCAAGAGTTGCCGGTCTCGGGGACCTTAGCTGCCGGGGCTTTGCCTGCTGACCGGCCGATATGGAAGTTCAACTTCAGTTCCTTCGCTGCTCTGGCGCGGCTTGCCTCGTGTGTGCTAAAGCTGGCCCGAAATTTGCTGTCAGGGTGCGGCGGACTCTTGGCTGGATCCTTTATCCGAAGAAATCCGCAGGCTGCGCGAGCGTGCCGCCACAACGGAACGGAGAACAACATGAGCGTCTCAGCAATCGCCGGTAATTCGATCTACTCGAACTACACCTCGGCCCTCGGGCAGGCCACCGGATCATCAACAAGCAAAAGCAGCGCAGTACAGGAAGCCGAGCCCCATCGTCACCGTCATGGCGGGGGCTCTCTGATGCAGAGCGTCGAGCAGGCGCTGGGCCAGCTGGGATTGAACCTGTCGGCGCCGACGGGAACCGCGGCCGCCAACTCGACGAGCGGCACCGATAGCAGCGGGGCTTCTTCGACAACGAATACTGAATCTCCGCGACAGGCGATGTCCGCGTTGATGCACGACTTGTTTGCGGCGCTGCACGCGCAGGACACAGGCACGGACAGCGCTGGCGATGGCAACGCATCCAGGGCCGGTGCAAACTATGGCAACTTCAGCTCCGGCCTGCAGAATCTGCTTCAGCAGCTGGGTTCCAGCAGCTCGACTTCAGGCAGTTCCAGCAGCAGCGACGCGCTGACCAAGCTGCAAAGCGACTTCAATAAACTGGTCTCTGCAGTGCAGAGCGCCAACGGCTCGAGTTCCTCCGGTTCCAGCAGTACTTCAACGTCGGCGGGCACTCAGCAGCCGACTCTGCAGGCATTCCTGCAGAACCTTCTGACGGATATTCAAAAGCACGGTCAGGGGGCTCAGACCGCTGCGGCGCCAATAGGCTCACTGGTCAACACCGTGTCGTAAGCACTGAAAAACCCAGGGCTTTTTTGACAGCGCCGCTGATCCCGGCGCTGTTTTCATTTGAACGCGGTAGCGGGTGCCGGTGAGCTCCCGAGTATCGGGCTGTGCTCAGTCATTCGCGATCCGCACCTGATCGCGTCCGTGGCGCTTGGCCTCGTAGAGCGCCGCATCGGCTCGCCGGACCAGCTCCTCAGGGGTAATGATCTCGGCCGGACTGTGGCTGTAGACGCCGACGCTGATGCTGACCTCCCGGTGAGCGGCCTCGCTCTCGACGGGCGGCGCAGTTATGGCCAGTTTCGCGACCGCGTTGCGGATGCGTTCGGCGGCCAGGGCCGCGTTTGCGCCGGAACTGCCCTCCAGGATGATCGCGAATTCCTCGCCACCATAGCGCGCCAGTGTGTCGTTTTCACGCAGCTGTTTGACCATGCTGCTGGCGATCCTCTGGAGGCAGAGGTCCCCCTGCACATGACCGAAGTGATCGTTGTACTTCTTGAAAAAGTCGATATCGACCATCAGCAGCGAGAGGGGGGAAGCGGTCACGGACTGCCGCTCCAGCGCAAGCTGCAGTGCCTTGTCGAAATGGCGCCGGGAGAATACCCCGGTCAGGCCGTCGCGGATCGATGTCTCGTAGGCGCGCTCGTACAGGTCGCGAAGCCGCTTCTTGACCGTGAAGACCTCAAAGAGCAGCGCGCTGAGCAGAATCAGCGCCGAAGACAGTTCAAAGAAGCGGGAGATGTACCAGCCCAGTGTCAAGCGCATCGGTGAGGAGAACACGATGACCAGATAGAGCAGGTAGCAGTAGCCGCTCAGGGCGAGCCAGCACTGCAGCATGTTTCGGAGGCGGGTGACGATAACCACGAGCGAGAAAGCCATCACCCACGCGCCGAACATCAGATAGCTGATCCAGCTGTGAGCGAGCGCGTGGTAGTTGCCCGAGGCGGTGACCAGATTGCTCAGATCGGGGATCCAGGGCGGCAGCAGAAAGAGGGCGGCAGCCGTCAGCGCACACGGGCTCAGCAAGACCAGGGGCATCGCCTTGCGCATGCTGGTTGGAGGCAGAGGGGGGCTCCATCTGCTCAGCTTGACCAGCATCGCGGACGAGATCAACAGCGCGGTGCCCGTCAGTCTTGCTCCCCATGTCCACACCCCAAGGTGCGAGCCCGCAGGCATTTTGTCCAGCGGACAGAGGACCCCGGGGAGCATGGCGAGTCGATATAGCGTCATCAGTGCGGAAAAGGCGAAAGCCACACTCAGCAGGCCATCATCCAATGTGCGATGGACGTAGAAGCGCAGCAGCAGCAGATAGGCCGTCACGCCGCTGATGACGGACACCATGGCCAGCTCGACAGGGCGGAAATTCGCGCCATAGGTCGTCGGGCCGTCCGCATAGTGAAAAACCAGGGCAGCAACGAGGGTCATTGCCAAGGCGACCACGGCGACCAGGAGACGACGCTGGGGAGTCGGGGGGGCGGTCAGGTCTATTCCCATGGCGTATTCGTACTGCTTGTCCATCCTTTTGAGGGGGCAATGGTAGCCGGGAAAATGCTTCTTATCACAGAGGGCAGCAAGCTTGGCTGTGCGCTCGAACCCTCTATGCCTATCCTGTACTCTTAAGCTATTTGGCTTTGAGCCTTCAGGAGACGAACATGGGCAGCATCCGTACCCGACTACTCGCGCTCGCTCTGGCCGCCGGCATCGCGGTATTGCTGGTCTCGGGCTACGCGCTTGTCCAGATGCGGAGTCTGGCCGGTACGCTCGGCGACAGCATCGCTCAGGCTCAGGCCGCGACGGTCCTGGTCCAGAGTGTCGATGGCGCGAATCTGGCGTTCAAAAGTCAGGTCCAGGAGTGGAAAAACATCCTGCTGCGCGGCAACGACAAGGAGATGTTCGACAAGTATCTGGCCCAGTTCGAGGCTGAGGAGAGGAAGGTCGACGAGGCGCTGCGTCTGGCGGCGAAGAGCCTGCAGACCGTCGGGATGGAGCCGCGGCTTGCCGAAAAGGCGATCGCCGAGCATGGGCCGCTCGGCGCGAAATACCGCGAAGCGTTGAAGAGCTTCGATCCCGCCGATCCCGAGGCGGGCAAAAAAGTCGATCGTCAGGTCAAGGGCATGGACCGCGCGTTGTCCGCCGCGCTCAGCGAGCTGTCCGCGAGCGTTGAGAAGAGCAGTGCCGAGCGGGCCAGTCTGCAGCTGAGCGAATCGAAGCTTGCCTTGAGCCGCGCGACACTCTGGACCCTGGGCGGGATGTTCGTCGGAGTATCGGTGTTGCTCGCGATCTGCTGGCGGCTGGCCCTGAGCATTCTGAGACCCGTTCAGGACTTGCAGCAGACGATGTCCAGGGTCGAGCGGGATTGGGACCTGTCCTGTCGGGTCGCGATCCAGGGGCGGGATGAGATCGCGCTGTGCGCACAGGCCTTCAATTCGATGCTGGAGCGTTTCCGGGAGATCATCCGCGAGATCCGGGGCGAGTCGGATGAGCTCGCCGGGGAGACCCGCGAAGTCTCGCAGTCGGCCGACCGGCTCAGCGAGGGGGCGTCCGAACTCGGAGACTCAACCTCGACGGTGGCCGCCGCGGTCGAGGAGCTGAGCGTGAGCATGGGCCAGGTGCGCGAGGCCGGAGAGCAGGCGAGTCATTCCGCGCGCGCCTCCTCGGAGCGGGCGTCCTCGGGCGGCGCCGCGATCAGCGCGACGGCCGCGCAGATGAAAGTGATCTCGCTGCGGGTGACCGAGAGCGCGGCAGCCTTTCAGCAACTCGGAGCCCGGTCCGAGGCGATCTCCGGGATCGTCGACACGGTCAGCGAGATCGCCGACCAGACCAGCCTGCTCGCGCTCAATGCCGCGATCGAGGCGGCGCGGGCGGGTGAGCAGGGACGGGGCTTCGCGGTCGTCGCCGACGAAGTCAGGAAGCTTGCCGAGAAGACTACCCAGGCGACCGGGCAGATCAGTGCGCTGGTGCGGCAGATGCAGAGCGGGACCGGCGAGGCCGTTCAGGGAATCCAGGCCGTCGTCAGCGATGTCGAGGCTCAGGTCGGACAGACCGAAGAAGCGCTGCAGAAGATGGCCGAGATCGAGGAATTGGCCCAACAGTGTGCCGATGCCGTGGGGCGGATCCACGATGCGCTGGGCGAGCAGAGCGCGGCGAGTCATTTGATCGCGCGTCAGGTCGAGCAGATCGCGCAGATGGGCGAAGCGAACCAGGGGTCGGCAGGCAGCATCGCGACGAGCACAGTCGCGCTGAAGGAGTTGGCCGAGCGGCTCGCCGGATCGGCGAATCGCTTCAAGACCTGAGCGTTCAGCCGTGGAGCACTTGTGTATCGATGAACCAGTATTCGGCCGGAGGCGACTGGTCCGCCGGTTCGCTGTGCATCGGGTCGAAACGGGCCAGCTTCTCCCTGAGAAAATCCGCGACTCTGTGCTGGGCGGCCTGCTTCTCGCTACCCGCCTCGGTGGCGAAGTCGCGGGTTGCCTCGTGTGACAGACAGACGGCGATCGCCTTGGACATCCGTTCAGGACATTCCTGAACATCGTCGAGCTTCCAGGAGGCGAACAGGTAGTAGGAGTAGACGCTGTTCACTTCGTAAAACTGGGCGTGGGACGGCATCGCCGCCCGGATCACTTGCAAGACTTGCTCTTCGAAACTCATGAACTTCGGATCTATGTTTGGACGGGGGGTAGAGGGATCCGTCGGGCGTTTCAGCCTGCGCGTCAACGGTTTATCGGATTTTGTTACTTTTTTCCGGCTCCGCCAAGGGCGGAAAGAGCCTGCCGGGCACGGATATTCAATGCGGGTCGGCTCGTGGCAGCTGCTCCCTGAGCTGGGCGAGCCGGGCCGTGACCCGCGGAGTGAAACCGGCACTGAAGCGTTTCTCGCGCAGCTGCTGTTCGATCGCCGACAGCATCAGCGGGCCGACGCTCTGGACGAGCTGGGCCGTGGACTTGAGCATCGCGTTGAGGTTCGCCTTGAGGTTCGGATCCTCGACTTCGTCGATGCTGATCTTCTGCAGCGGAATCAGGCTGGACAGGGTCAGGCGGAATATCGAATCGAAGCTGTCGAGGTATTCCTCTTCGTACTGTTCGGGGTGTTTCTGGAAGGCGACGACGTAGTTTCGGGCGACTTCCGTGTACCGTCCGGCCAGGTTCTTGAGCCGGGCGCCCGACTCGGTCGCACTGCCTTGGGCGAGCTCGTCGATCGCGCTCTGCACCCGGGTCGGGTTGAGCACCGCCCGCGCGAGCGCGCCCTCCTTGTCCGAGTAGCGGATGATCTGCCCAGGGGTACTGGCCTGGGCCTTCTGGTAAGCCGTGATGTCCTGATTCAGCTGCGCGCAGGCCTGTTCGGCGCAGGCCAGACCGGCATTGAGTGCGAAGAGCAGCGCGAAGAGGATCGTTTTCATCGATGGCTGTGCCTTTCCGGGTCGGACTGGTAATCATAATCCGCTTGGCACTGCCGATTCCAGAGCTGTTTCATCAAGATAAAACCGCGGCTGGGATCGCGGGGCGTTCGCTCATCCCGTCTTGCCCCGAATCTGCTCGTCCCGGACCCGCTCGCGGAGTTTCGGGCGATGCACTGACCCTATGTCCGAGGGCTTTATGCTTACCTTTCTGTAAGTTCCTTACGCAGACGTGCCTTATTGTCTTTATGGAAGTGCTGCCGCTACGATGAATCTGTCTGCCGGCGTTCATCGCAATCCTGCGGAGGGCGGGGCATCGTTTAAAGGAGTGTTCATGAGCAAGATCGTCGTCGTCTATTTCTCCGGCTACGGCCATACCCGCCGCGTTGCCGAAATCGTTGCCGAAGGGGCGGGGGCTTCGCTGATTGCGATCGACGCCGAGGGCAATGTGCCCGACTCGGCCTGGGACGAACTCGCCGCCGCCGACGGCATCATCTTCGGCGCGCCGACCTACATGGGCAACGTGCCCTGGCAGTTCAAGAAATTTGCCGACGCGAGCTCCAAGGTCTGGGTCGGGCGGGGCTGGCAGGACAAGGTGTTCGGCGGCTTCGTCAACAGCGCGAGTCTCAATGGCGACAAGCAGGTTGCGCTGATCTCGCTGCAGACGCTCGCGTCGCAACACGGCGGCATCTGGGTCAGCCTGGGCCTGCTGCCCGCGAACACGCTGGCAGCGACCCGCAGTGACGTCAATAACCTCGGTGGTTCGGTCGGCCTGCTGGTCCAGTCGCCGTCCGATGCCGGCGCCGAAGCGATTCCGGCTGGCGACATCGAGACCGCGCGTCAGTACGGCGCCCGGGTCGCCGCGATTGCCGCGCGCTTCAAGGCCTGATTTCCTGATCTTTGCTCAAGGGGCCGCATTCGCGGCCCCTTTTCTTTGCGCGCTCCGGCCAACGCGTCGAGGGGAAAATAGGCGAAAGCGCGCGCTGTGTGCATCGATCTTCCCGATTTTCCATGTGCCGCGGTCAGTTGTTGCGGACTGATCGAATCAATTGTTTTTTTGATGAACTTGAAACTGTTGCGGCAGTAAGATCCGTTCTCAATACCCATATCGAGTGTCCCGGCAGTCTGGATTCCTCGCGCTTCTCCCGCGCTCCTTCCTCCGTACCCCCGAGGGCACTGAACCCGTGTCGCGCACGCGCGCGGCAGCAATGATGGAAGCACACATGAAACTGTTCACCGTCTCCGCCCGGATCACCGCCATGGTGATCCTGTCCTGTCTGTCCCTGTTGGTCGTCGGCATTCTTGGGCAACAGACTTCCCGCAGCGAAATCCGCAACATCGAACAGATCCGCAGCGACAGCCTGCCCAGCGTGATCACGCTCGCCGAAGCGCGGCAGAGCCTGACCGAGGCGCGCGCTTCGGTCTGGAGGTTGATCCTCGATGACGAGCAGGGGCGCGTGGGCACGCTCGAACGCTTCAACAAGCGGATCGCCACTGCGCAGGACGAGCTGAGTCAGTACGAGAAGTTTATCGATGATGACAAAGACAGGCAGATGCTGGACAAGGACAAGGCCAGCATTTCCGCCTTTGCCGCCTTCGTCAATGGTGAAGTCATCCCGAAAGTCTCCGCGGGCCAGAAGGATGAAGCCTTCGCCGCGATGAAGGCTCAGGGCAAGGCTCTGGCCGAGGTGGTCACGCAGGCGATCGATCAGCACATCGAGTTCAACAGGAAGAATGTCGACAGCTTTGCGCAGGATTCGCTGAGCACTGCGAACACCGGAAGCACGGTCACGATCGTGACGATCGTCATCGCTCTGCTGCTGGTCGCCGCTCTGGGCTTCCAGGTCGCCCGGGAGACCCGCGAGCGGCTCTACCGCCTCAAGGACTTCCTGGTTCATGTCGCCGATCAGCGCGACTTTACCGGCAGGGTGCGCGTGACGCGCCTCGATGAGCTGGGGCTGATGGGCAATGCGGTCAATCATCTGCTGGGCCGCCTTCAGGAGAGTTTCAAGTCGATCACCGAACATGCGGAGTCGGTTGCCGGCGCCTCGGAGCAGCTCGCCGCGAGCTCGGGGCAGGTTGCCTCGGCTTCCAACCAGCAGAGCGAAGCGGCTTCGAATGTCGCCGCAACGGTCGAGGAGATGACGGTCAGCATCAACCACGTCGGCGACCGGGCCGGGGAGGCCGCGCGTCTGGCGAAGGACTCGGAGCAGCGTGCAGCCCAGGGCGAGCAGGTCGTCGGGCAGACCGCGGACGAGATCCATGCGATCTCCGAGACCGTCCATCGTGCCTCCTCCCAGATCGAGGCGCTCGAAGCGGATGCGCGCAAGATCTCCGGAGTCGTCGCAGTCATCAAGGAAGTCGCCGACCAGACCAATCTGCTGGCGCTGAACGCCGCGATCGAAGCGGCCCGGGCGGGCGAGCAGGGCCGCGGTTTCGCGGTCGTCGCCGACGAAGTCAGGAAGCTCGCCGAGCGTACCGCGCTGTCGACGCAGGAGATCTCGACGACGATCGAGGCGATGAACGGCAGCTCCCGCAACGCGGTGGACAGCATGCACAATGTCGTAGAGAGGGTGTCGGGCGGAGTGGCCAGGGCGCAGCAGACCAGCGATGCGATCAAGGCGATCGGCGAAGCGAGCCGCAACACCGAGGTCACGGTCGGCGAAATCTCGGACGCGATCCAGGAACAGGGCTCGGCGACCAACAACATCGCGGTTCAGGTCGAGCGCATCGCGCAGATGTCCGAGGAGAGCAGCTCCGCGGCCCGGGAGACTTCGGATGCCGCGCTCAAGCTCGACAGGCTGGCCAAGGAGTTGCAGCAGATCACCAGCGCCTATCGGGTCTGATTCCCAGGGCTCCCGAATGTTTCTCCCATTACAGAGCGAAGCCCGGTCAGGCAGGGCTGCATTGACCTTACTCGTCCATCGAATTTTCTGATTGGGTGAATGGGGGGAGCGATTAGAACGTTCCGAAAGGGCCGCAAGCGCGGCCCTTTCCCTTTGAGAACAGATGAGCCTGTCGTCTGGATCTGTTTTGTCAATAGCGAAAACCTTCAGAAATTAGAGACTCTTGAAGTGCAGCGAGCCTGCGTTGCGAAGCGATTGATCCCGTTGTATCGTGAATGAACAAAAAACTGCACAAGCAGCAAAGTTGAAATAGCTCACTTCGATTGTTTGTCCCGGCAGTCCGGACTATCTCGCGCAGCACGCGCCCATTTCTCCGCAGATCCCGAGGGCACAGAACCCGTGCCGCGCATTCGTGCGGCAGCAATGATGGAAGCACACATGAAACTGTTCACCGTCTCCGCCCGGATCACCGCCATGGTGGTCCTGTCCTGTCTGTCCTTGTTGGTCGTCGGCATCCTTGGGCAACAGACTTCCCGCAGCGAAATCCGCAACATCGAACAGATCCGCAGCGACAGCCTGCCCAGCGTGATCACGCTCGCCGAAGCGCGGCAAAGCCTGACCGAGGCGCGCGTTTCCTCATACAAGATGCTTGGAGAGGATGATCAAGGAAGAAGTGTGACCGTCGCATCCTTCAATAAGAGGATTGCCACCGCTCTGGATAAGCTCTCCAACTACGAGAAATATCTCAGCGACGATGAGGATAGGAAGCTACTGGAAAAGGACAAGGCGAGCATATCTGCTTATGCGAATTTCATCGCCACTCAGGTTGTTCCCCCGACCTCGAGCGGGCAGAAGGATCTGGCATTCAATGCCATGAAGGGACCGGGGCGGACGATGGTCGAGGCCGCGACACAATCGCTCGACAGGCATATCGAATACAACAAGAAGAATGTCGACAGTTTCGCCCAGGATTCGCTGAGCACTGCGAACACCGGAAGCACGGTCACGATCGTGACGATCGTCATCGCTCTGCTGCTGGTCGCCGCGCTGGGCTTCCAGGTCGCCCGGGAGACCCGCGAGCGGCTCTACCGCCTCAAGGACTTCCTGGTTCATGTCGCCGATCAGCGCGACTTTACCGGCAGGGTGCGCGTGACGCGCCTCGATGAGCTGGGGCTGATGGGCAATGCGGTCAATCATCTGCTGGGCCGCCTTCAGGAGAGTTTCAAGTCGATCACCGAACATGCGGAGTCGGTTGCCGGCGCCTCGGAGCAGCTCGCCGCGAGCTCGGGGCAGGTTGCCTCGGCTTCCAACCAGCAGAGCGAAGCGGCTTCGAATGTCGCCGCAACGGTCGAGGAGATGACGGTCAGCATCAACCACGTCGGCGACCGGGCCGGGGAGGCCGCGCGTCTGGCGAAGGACTCGGAGCAGCGTGCAGCCCAGGGCGAGCAGGTCGTCGGGCAGACCGCGGACGAGATCCATGCGATCTCCGAGACCGTCCATCGCGCCTCCTCCCAGATCGAGGCGCTCGAAGCGGATGCGCGCAAGATCTCCGGAGTCGTCGCAGTCATCAAGGAAGTCGCCGACCAGACCAATCTGCTGGCGCTGAACGCCGCGATCGAAGCGGCCCGGGCGGGCGAGCAGGGCCGCGGTTTCGCGGTCGTCGCCGACGAAGTCAGGAAGCTCGCCGAGCGTACCGCGCTGTCGACGCAGGAGATCTCGACGACGATCGAGGCGATGAACGGCAGCTCCCGCAACGCGGTGGACAGCATGCACAATGTCGTAGAGAGGGTGTCGGGCGGAGTGGCCAGGGCGCAGCAGACCAGCGATGCGATCAAGGCGATCGGCGAAGCGAGCCGCAACACCGAGGTCACGGTCGGCGAAATCTCGGACGCGATCCAGGAACAGGGCTCGGCGACCAACAACATCGCGGTTCAGGTCGAGCGCATCGCGCAGATGTCCGAGGAGAGCAGCTCCGCGGCCCGGGAGACTTCGGATGCCGCGCTCAAGCTCGACGGGCTGGCCAAGGAGCTGCAGCGGATCACCAGTGCCTACCGGGTCTGATTCGCGAGAGCGCAATCTGCCGCTATGATGGCGGGCTTTTGCGCGGGAGCGCCCGGGAAAGATCATGGAAGACGGACAGCCCTGTTTCAACTCCGAAGATGAAGCCTTCATGCGCGAAGCGCTCGCGCTCGCGCATGAGGCGGGCTCGCTCGGCGAAGTGCCGGTCGGAGCCCTCGTCGTCTGCGCGGGGAAGATCGTTGGGCGGGGCTTCAACCAGCCCATCCTGCGCCAGGATCCGACCGCGCACGCCGAGGTGATGGCGCTGCGCGACGCCGGGCTCGCGCTCGCGAACTACCGGATGCCCGGCACGACGCTCTATGTGACGCTCGAACCCTGTCTGATGTGCTCGGGCGCGATCTTCCACGCCCGCGTCGGGCGCATCGTGTTCGGCGCCCGCGACCCGAAGACCGGAGTGGCCGGCAGCGTGCTCGATGTCTATCAGAACGAGAGGCTCAACCATCACGCGATGATCTCGGGCGGGTTGCTCGCCGACGAGTGCGGAGGCCTCTTGTCCAGCTTTTTCGCGGCGCGGCGTTCCCGCACGCTGATCGGCTAGATCCGCTGCAGATATACTGCCGCGATGAAGACGATAGGACTTTTCGCCCCCTCCGGCTTTGTCGCCGATCCGGCCATCGCCGATCGTGCCGAACGGGTGCTGAGGGCGGCTGGCTATGCGGTCAAGCGCGATCCGGCGCTCGGCGCCTGCGCTACCCGCTTCGCCGGTTCCGATGACGAGCGCCTCGCGGCCATCTACCGGATCGCCGACGACCCCGGGGTCGACGTCGCGCTGGCGCTGCGCGGCGGTTACGGGATCAGCCGCCTGCTCGACCGGCTCGACTTCGCGCGGATCGCGCGCGCAGCCAAGCTCTGGGTCGGCATGAGTGACTTCACGGCTTTTCAGACGGCGCTCTTCGCGAAGACCGGCCAGGCCAGCCTGCACGGGCCCATGGTCGGCGATTTCGGCCGGGAGGTGGCGAGCGCGTTCGCGCTCGCGCACTTCGACGCGATGCTGCAACACGGGCAGGATGTGTTCCGGATCGATGTGGCTCAGCCTCATCGCGACAGCGCTTCGGGCAGGCTCTGGGGCGGGAACCTGACGATGTTGTGCCATCTGCTGGCTACGCCGTTCTGGCCCGAATGCGCCGGCGAGATCCTGTTCATCGAGGATGTCGCCGAAGCGCCTTACCGGGTGGATCGGATGCTCCATCAGCTCGACTTTGCCGGCGTGCTGCGCCGGCAGAAGGCGATCCTGTTCGGCGACTTCGGCGGCTATCGGCTCGGCGCGACCGACAACGGTTTCGATCTCGATGCGGTGATCCGCTCCTGGCGGCAGCGCCTCGCGGTGCCGATCTTCACCGGCCTGCCTTTCGGCCACATCCCCGACAAGCTCTCGCTGCCGATAGGCGGCGAAGCGCGGGTGGCCGCGGACGAGTGCGGCTGGGAACTCGAGTTCGCCCTCAGCGAGCGCTGATCGTTCTTGGGGCCTGCGGTTGCGGTGGCCTATATATTGAGCTTTGAAGCCGGGACAGGAGTCTTGCTATGGCAGAGAAGCTCACGACCGCCGGGGGCGCCCCCGTCGTCGACAACCAGAACACGATGACCGCGGGTGCGCACGGTCCGGCGCTGCTCCAGGATGTCTGGCTGCTCGAAAAGCTGGCGCACTTCGACCGCGAAGTGATTCCCGAGCGGCGGATGCACGCGAAGGGTTCGGGCGCCTACGGGACTTTCACGGTCACGCAGGACATCACGAAATACACGCGGGCGAAGATCTTCAGCGAGGTCGGCAAGAAGACTGATCTCTTCGTGCGCTTCTCGACCGTGGCCGGAGAGCGCGGGGCGGCCGATGCCGAGCGGGATATCCGTGGCTTCGCGATCAAGTTCTATACGGAGGAGGGCAACTGGGATCTGGTTGGCAACAACACGCCGGTCTTCTTCCTGCGCGATCCGCTGAAGTTTCCCGACCTCAATCACGCGGTCAAGCGCGATCCGCGCACGAATTTGCGCAGCGCCCGCAACAACTGGGATTTCTGGACCTCGTTGCCCGAAGCTCTGCACCAGATCACGATCGTGATGTCTGACCGGGGTATTCCGGCGAGCTACCGGACCATGCACGGCTTCGGTTCGCACACCTTCAGCTTCATCAACGCGGCGGGCGAGCGCAGCTGGGTCAAGTTCCACTTCAAGTGCCAGCAAGGCATCAGGAACCTCAGTGATGCCGAAGCCGAAGCCTTGATCGGCCGCGACCGGGAGAGCCACCAGCGCGACCTCTTCGATGCGATCGAACGCGGCGACTTCCCGAGATGGACGCTGCTCGTTCAGATCATGCCGGAGAAGGATGCGGCGCGAGTGCCTTACAACCCCTTCGATCTGACCAAGGTCTGGCCGCACAGGGATTACCCGCTGATCGAAGTGGGCGTCATGGAGCTCAATCGCAATCCTGAGAACTATTTCGCCGAAGTCGAACAGGCCGCGTTCAATCCTGCCGCGGTCGTGCCCGGAATCGGTTTCTCGCCGGACAAGATGCTGCAGGGAAGGCTCTTCTCCTACGGCGATGCGCAGCGCTATCGGCTGGGCGTCAACCACCACCAGATCCCGGTCAATGCGCCGAGGTGCCCCGTCCACAGCTATCACCGCGACGGGCCGATGAGGGTGGACGGCAACCACGGGGGAACGCTGGGCTATGAGCCGAACAGCTACGGCGAATGGCAGGAGCAGCCCGGGTTTCGCGAACCGCCGCTGGCGCTGGACGGCGGCGCCGACCACTGGGATCAGCGCGAGGACACGGACTACTACTCACAGCCGCGCGCGCTGTTCCGGCTGATGCGCGCCGCTCAGCAGCAGGTGCTGTTCGAGAATACGGCGCGGGCGCTCGCCGATGCGCCCGACGAGGTCAAGCGCCGCCACATCGGCAACTGCCTGAAGGCCGATCCGGCCTACGGAGAAGGCGTCGCGCGGGCCTTGGGGCTCGCGACCTGAAGCACTGGGCGGGCCGTGTTCAGGCGAGCGGGTAGGGCAGCTCTTCGAAAGCGAGCGGCTCGCCTCCCGCGAGCCTGACTCCCCCGGCGTCGTGGCTCGCGATCTGCACGCAGACCAGGACTTCGCAGCCGCCCTCGGGCGAGGGGGCCGAGCTGACGATCTTGCCGGCCGGCTGGTCGCCGAAGTCGCTCGCAAACACGTCGGAGCCGGGCGCGGGCGCCTCGGCATCGATGCGGGCGCGGTACATCCGCTTCTTCAGCGTGCCCCTGTACTGCATCCGGGCAATGATCTCCTGGCCTGTGTAGCAGCCCTTGCGGAAATTGACTCCGCCGATCAGCTCGAAGTTGATCATCTGCGCGACGAACTCTTCCTGGGTCGCGGCGGTGATCTGCGGGATTCCGGCCCGGATGTCGAGGAGGCGCCAGGCAAGCGGGCCGGCCGCGCAGGCACCCGCAGCGATCAGCTTGCGCCACAGTTCGGGCGCCGCCGCGCTCGCCGCGATCAGCATCACTCGCTGTTCATCGAGGCGGACGACCCGGATTCCCTCGTCGTCGCGGGTCTGCATCGCTTGTTCGGGCAGGGCCAGGCCAAGCGTTTCAAGCACTTCGGCGAGCCGGGGGCCGGCGAGGCCGATTGCGGCGACTTCCTCGCTCGCATCGACGAGTTTCGCTTTCGCGCGCAGCACGAACATCGACAGCTTGCGTGCGATGGCCGGAGCGAGTTCGGCGGCGAGCTGCAGCAGCACGTCGCCCCCGTCGCGCCAGACGAGGAAGTCGGCGAGCATCCGGCCCTTAGGCGTGTTCAGACTGCTGCGGACGGCTTCATCGGGTTTCAAGGCCTCGATGTTGCTGGAGAGCAGATTGTGCAGCAGCGTAGCCGCATCCTCGCCGCTGGCGCGGATCAGGCCCAGATGGGTCAGCGGAACAGTGACGGTTTCCGTGCTGGCGAGTCGAATGTCATCGAGCGGACTCGCGAAGCACTGCGAATCGGCCTGAAAAGACGTGGTTTGGGTGAGAAAGTCTGGCCAGGAAGAGGACATCGGGGGATCCATTCGGAAGCGGTGGGCTATGGGCTATTATAGCGACCGGTCAGGGCGCCTCTTCGAGTGGACCCTGTTGTTTCGCTGTCAGCCCGATCCGGTTCCCCGATGCGTTCTCCTCTCGTGCGCGCCTTGCCCGCGCTGTTGTTGTTCCTGCTGCTCTTCCTGCTCGTTGCCGTCTGGAAACTCAGCGCCCCAGTCGCTTTGCGCGCTCCGGTTCTGGAGATCGAGATCCCCTCCGGAAGCTCGATGCGCCAGGTCGCCCGGCAAGTCGCCGAGGCCGGCGTCGATGTCGAGCCCTGGACTCTGGTCGTGCTGGCCCGGCTGACCGGCTCCGCCCATCAGGTCAAGGCCGGGCGCTACCAGATCCGCGCCGGACTCACGACCTGGCAGCTCTTCAAGAAGCTGATTCGCGAAGACGCGGCCCAGGGCGAGTTCGTGCTGATCGAAGGCTGGAACTTCCGCCGTCTGCGCGCCGAACTCGCGCGCGATCCCGACCTCGCTCACGATTCCGCCAGCCTGTCCGACCGCCAGTTGCTCGAGCGCATCGGCGCGGTCGAGGTCGAGCCGGAAGGCTTCTTCCTGCCCGAAGCCTATTTCTTCACGAAGGGGGACAGCGAGCTCGAACTGCTCGCCCGGGCGCACCGCGCGATGGTCGCCAAGCTCGATCAGGCCTGGGCCGCGCGCGAGGCGGGTCTGGCGATCAGCTCAAGCTACGAGGCGCTGATCCTCGCGTCCCTGGTCGAGAAGGAAACCGGTGCGCAGGAGGACAGGCCCAGAGTCGCCTCGGTCTTCTATAACCGGCTGAAGATCGGCATGCCGCTGCAGACCGATCCGACCGTGATCTACGGCATGGGCGAGAACTTCTCAGGAAAGCTCTCCCGCGCCGATCTGAAGACCGACAGCCCTTACAACACCTATCTGCGCCGCGGCTTGCCGCCGACGCCGATCGCGATGCCGGGGATGGCATCGCTGCACGCGGTGCTCAATCCGCCGCATACCGACTATCTGTATTTCGTTGCGCGGGGCGATGGCACGAGCGAGTTCTCCCGCTCGCTCGACGAACACAACCGGGCGGTCGCCCGCTATCAGAGACACGAGCCATGAACGCGCGCTTCATCACTTTCGAAGGCATAGACGGGGCGGGCAAGAGCACGCAGATTGCCGCTCTCGTCGCATTCCTGCGCGAGAAGGGCCTCGCCGTCGAGCAGACCCGCGAACCGGGCGGCACTCCGCTGGCCGAGAGCCTGCGCGAGATCGTGCTGCACCGGGCGATGCACCTTGAAACCGAAGCCTTGCTGATGTTCGCGGCCAGGCGCGAACACCTGGCCGGCAAGATCGAGCCGGCTCTGGCCGAAGGCCGCTGGGTCGTCTGCGACCGCTTCTCCGATGCCAGTTACGCGTATCAGGTCGGGGGGCGGGGCCTGCCCGACGAGAAGTTCGAAATTCTCGAACAGTGGGTTCACCCCCGGCGTCAGCCCGATCTGACTTTCCTGTTCGACCTCGACCCGGCTGTCGCCGCGGCGCGGATGGCCGCCTCGCGAGCCGAGGGCGACCGCTTCGAGCGCGAGCAGGGGGAATTCTTCGCCCGGGTCCGCGCCGCCTATCTCGAGCGGGCGCGCCGTTGCGCGCAGCGCTTCCATGTCGTCGACGCCGCACAGAGTCCGGACGCGATCCGCTCCGAACTGTTCGATGTCGTCACCCGGCGCTGGTCACTATGATCCTGCCCTGGCATTCCGAGACGTGGTCGCGGCTTTCGATTCCCGGCGCGCGGCCCCATCATGCGCTGCTCTTGGCCGGCCCGGCCGGCGGTGGCAAGAGGCTGTTCGCCGAGGCGCTGGCCGCGTCGCGGCTCTGTGATGCGCCCGACAGCGAAGGCCACGCTTGCGGCCGCTGTGAGAGTTGCGTCTGGATCGCGGCCGGCACGCATCCCGATCTGCTCCGCCTGGTTCCCGAAGCGGACGAGGCGGAGGAGGGCGCGGACAAGGAGACTGCGCGCTCGCGCCAGATCAAGGTCGAGCAGGTCAGGGCTTTGCAGGAGGTTCTGGTCTGCAAGGGCACTCGCGGCGAGCGCCGGGTCGTCATCGTCGATCCGGCCGAAGCGATGAACGCCGTGACTGCGAACGGCTTGCTCAAACTGCTCGAAGAGCCTCCGGTCGGCGTGCTCTTCGTGCTGATCAGCTCCTCTCCCGACCGGCTGATGCCGACCCTGCTCAGCCGCTCCCAGCGTTGGGACTTCCCCGCGCCGCCCGTGGATCTGGCCCAGCAGTGGCTCATCGACCAGGGCGTCGCCGATGCCCGACACTGGCTGGGCTTTGCTGGAGGCATGCCGCTCGCGGCGAAGCAGATCGCGGGCGGTCCCTTGGTCGCGATGCGCAGCCGTTTCGTCCGCGATCTCGCGAGCCTGCCCGGTCGCGACCCGCTGGGTCTCGCCGCAGAATGGGATGCGTGGTTGCGCGCGAAGGACAGCCAAGCCGCGGGATTCGACATGCCCCGCCTTGCCGACTGGCTGCAGCGCTGGGGAGCGGACCTCGCGGCGGCCGTTCAGGGCGCGCCGATCCGCTTTTTTGCCGATGCCGAGGGCGAACTCTCGGCGCTGGCCGCGCGAATGGGCGAAGATCAAGCTCTGGCTTGCTACAATGACTGCCTCAATCTGCGGCGCGTTGCGGCTCATCCGCTCAATGCGCGTCTTTTGCTGGAAGACAGCCTGATCCGGTATTGCCGCCATTTCCGAATGGGTAAAAAGCCATGAGCCAACCGCCTGCCGCCAATCTTGCCCGCCCTGCGATCCTGTCGCTGAGCATCAATTCAAAGTCGGCGCTCTTCGCGGCCTACATGCCGTTCATCAAGAACGGCGGGCTCTTCATCCCGACCAACAAGGGCTACAACCTCGGCGACGAAGTCTTCATGCTGTTGCAGTTGATGGACGATCCCGCCAAGTTGCCGGTCAAGGGCCGCGTTGTCTGGGTGACGCCGGCCAACGCCCAGGCGAGCAAGACTCAAGGGGTCGGCGTGCAGTTCACCGAGGACGATTCGGGCCGCCAGGTCCGCGCGAAGATCGAGCAGGTGCTCGGCGCCCATATCGGTTCGAACCGTCCTACGCACACGATCTGATTATTGCTGCAGAGCATTCCCCCCGATGTTCATCGATTCCCACTGTCATATCGATTCGGCCGAGCTGATCGAAAAAGGTGAAGCGTTGTTCGACGCGATGCACGCGGCCGATGTCGGCTATGCGCTGTGCGCCGGCGTCAGCATCGAGAGCCTGCCTCAGGCGCTGGCGATCGCGCGCGCGCGGCGCAACATCTTCTGCGCGGTCGGCGTGCACCCCGAGAACACCGAAGGCGAAGATCCGGGCGCCGAACGTCTGGCCGAACTCGCCGCAGATCCGCTCGTCGTCGCGATCGGCGAGACCGGGCTCGACTACTACTGGCACAAGGACAGGCCCGAGTGGCAGCGCGAGCGCTTCCGTCAGCACATCCGCGCCGCGAAGCTCACAGGCAAGCCGCTGATCGTCCATACGCGCGAAGCCGCCGAGGACACCGTTCGCCTGCTGCGCGAGGAGGGGGCGGACGAGGTCGGCGGCGTCATGCACTGCTTCACCGAGAGCTGGGCGATCGCCGAAGAGGCGCTGGCCCTCGGTTTTCACCTGTCCTTCTCGGGGATCGTCACGTTCAAGAACGCGACCCAGGTCAAGGAGGTCGCGTCGCGGGTGCCGCTTGACCGGCTGCTGATCGAGACCGACTCGCCCTATCTCGCGCCGGTCCCCTACCGCGGCAAGCTCAACGAGCCGGCCTACGTCGCCCATGTCGCGGTCGAGATCGCGAAGCTGCGCGGCGTCCCGGTCGAGGAGATCGCGGCGGCGAGCAGCGCGAACTTCTTCGCGCTGTTCAAGGCCGCCGCCGCGCGAAGATAAGACCGAGGCGTAGGCCGCTTGCCGGCGCTCCGTTCAGCGGCTTCGCTCCCAAAAAAAGCCCGACATCGCGGTCGGGCTTTTTGCTGGACGACGATCAGAGCGTCTTGAGCCTGCCACGGACTTCGTCAATGCTCGCGTAGCCCTTGCGTTCGAGGATCGCGGCGAGTTCCGCGTTGAGGCGGGCGAAGATGCCCGGGCCTTCTTCTTGCAAGGCCGTTCCGACCTGGACCAGCGAGGCGCCTGCCAGCAGGTGCATGAAGATGTGCTCGCCGCTGCGCACGCCGCCGCAGCCGATCACGCGCTTTTCGGGGCAGCGACGGTGGAAGGCGTTGACGTTCGCCAGCGCCGTCGGCAGCACATAGTCGCCGCCCAGGCCACCGAAACCGTCCTTGGGCTTGATCACGACTTCCTCGCGCTCGATGTCGATGACCAGCGCATTGCCGACCGAGTTGATGCAGGTGATGAACGCGACCGCCGGGTAGCGGTTCAGGACTTCGGCGGCCAGATCGAAGTGGGCGATGTCGAAATAGGGCGGCATCTTGACGCCGAACGGGCGGTCGTACTCGGCCGAGACGGCCGCGAGCATACGATCCATCGCGTCGAAGTCGTAGGCGATCTGCGGTTTGCCCGGCACGTTGGGGCAGGAGAGGTTCAGCTCGACGATCGCCGGCAGGGCGGCGTCGCGGATCGCCGCGACCATCGCGATGTTGTCGTCGAGCGAGAGGCCGGCGACCGACATGAACAGCGGCTTCTTGCTGTAGTCGTGGGCCTTCGCGTAGTCGAGGTAGTAACCATAGCCCTTGTTGGGCAGCCCCATCGAGTTGATGCTGCCCAGAGGCGTCGCGACATAGCGCGGTTCGGGATTGCCGGTGCGCGCCTCGCGCGTGCAGCTCTTCGTGACGAGGCTGCCCGAGGCGCTCGCGAGCAACGAGTTGAGCTCGTCCTTGTCGAAGCAGCGCACGCCCGAGGCGTTGAACAGGGGGCTGGCGAAAGTCTGGCCCAGGAAGGTCGTGGAAAGAGTGGTCATGGGGGCTCGGTCGATGTATTCAGTGAAACCCGCCCATGATAGCAAGCCACGGCTCCCGCTTGCCCGCTCGCGCGTGCAAACCGGGCCGGGAAGCGATCTTTTCAGATCTCTTCCTCGCCGTCCTGGCGCCCACCATGAACGAACCTGTCGAGCTCGCTGTCGGTCACATTCGGTGCGATCAGCCGGATCAGCTCGCGCGCGAAGCCGCGCAGATAGCCGCCGCGGCGCACGCCGACCCGTGTCGTGTTGAGCGGGAACAGGTGGCCGGCCGAGAGCCTGACCAGACCGCGGTCGCGTTCGGCGTCGAAGGCCATCGACGCGGTGATGCCGATCCCGAAACCTGCTTCGACGTAGGCCTTGATCACGTCGGCGTCGATTGCGGTCAAGACGACGTCGGTCTCGATTCCGGCGGCCGTGAACGCGGCGTCTATCTTCGAGCGCCCGGTGAAACCCTGCTCGTAGGTGACCAGCGGATAGGTCGCGATCTGCTCGAGCGTCAGCTCGCCATCGGCGACGCCGGCGAGCGGATGGTCGGCGGGAACGATCACGCTGTGTTCCCAGCTGTAGGCCGAGACGGTCAGGATGTCGGGGTGTAGATCCAGCGCCTCGGTGGCCATGCCGATGTCCGCTTCGCCGCGTGCGACGAGCTCGGCGATCTGCTGGGGGCTCGCCTGGTGCAGCGCGAGGTGGACTTTCGGGTAGCGTTGCTTGAAGGCGCGGACGACGCCGGGCAGCGCATAACGGGCCTGGGTGTGGGTCGTCGCGATCGACAGCTGGCCATAGTCCTGGTTTGCGAACTGCTCCGAAATCTTCTTCAGGTTGCGGATGTCGAGCAAGACGCGCTCGATGACCGGTACCAGCTGGCGGCCCGGATCGGTCAGCCCGGTCAGGCGCTTGCCGCGCCGTTCGAAGATCTCGACACCCAGCTCGTCTTCAAGCTCCTTGATCTGCTTGCTGACCCCGGGCTGAGAGATGTAGAGCGTATTCGCGACTTCGGTCAGGTTGAAGTTGCGGCGTACCGCTTCGCGCACGAAGCGCAGTTGAGACAGGTTCATTATCTTCCCGTGGAATCGTTCAGCGCGGTAGAGGTTGGGGCTCGGAGGGCTGGCCCGCGGGGTCTTCCGCCGGGAGCAGCCTCCATTCGATCAGGCTCTTCAGCGCCAGAGTGAAGAGTCCGAGCAACGCGAGCAGCGAAGCGGTCGCAAAAGCTGCCGCGAAGTTGTACTCGTTATAGAGAATCTCGATATGCAGCGGCAGCGTGTTGGTCAGGCCGCGCACATGGCCCGAGACGACGCTGACGGCGCCGAATTCGCCCATCGCGCGGGCGTTGCAGAGGATTACGCCGTAGAGCAGGCCCCAGCGGATGTTGGGCAGGCTCACCCGCCAGAAGACCTGCCAGGCGTTTGCGCCCAGCATCACCGCGGCTTCCTCGGCATCGTTGCCCTGGGCTTCGATCAGCGGGATCAGCTCGCGGGCGACGAAGGGGAAGGTCACGAACACGGTCGCCAGCACGAGGCCGGGCACCGCGAACACGAGCTTGATGTCATGCGCCGACAGCCAGGGGCCGAACCATCCCTGGGCGCCGAAGAGCAGGATGTAGACGAGGCCGGAGATCACCGGAGAGACCGAGAAGGGCAGATCGATCAAGGTGATCAGCAGGCTCTTGCCGCGAAATTCGAAGCGGGCGATCGCCCAGGCCGCGGCGACGCCAAAGACCAGATTGCTCGGCACCGAGATCGCCGCGACCAGAAGCGTCAGGCGGATCGCCGAGAGCGCGTCGGGCTCGCTGATCGCGGCGAAATAGGTATCCAGCCCCTTGCGGAAGGCCTCGTGGAAGACGGTCGCCAGAGGCGCGACCAGCAGAGCGGCGAGCAGGAGCAGCGCCTGCGCGATCAACAGCCGCCGGATCCAGGCGGGCTCTTCGGTGGCGAGCGCGATTGGGGAATGGCGATTCATCAGATGCGTCCTTGCGCGTTGCCGTGGCGGCGGCTGGCCCAGGCTTGCAGCGAGTTGATCGTGAAGAGAATTACAAAGGAGCAGACCAGCATCACCGATGCGACCGCGGTTGCGCCCGTGTAGTCATACTGTTCGAGCTTGGTGATGATGATCAGCGGCGCGATCTCGGACACCAGAGGGATGTTGCCGGCGATGAAGATCACCGAACCGTACTCTCCGACCGCGCGGGCAAAGGCCAGAGCGAAGCCGGTCAGCAGCGCCGGAGTCACATGCGGCAGGATGATCCGGCGGATCGTCTGCCCGCGTGAAGCGCCCAGCGTCGCGGCGGCTTCCTCGGTTTCGCGCTCCAGATCTTCCAGAACGGGTTGCACTGTGCGGACGACGAAGGGCAGGCCGATGAAGACCAACGCGATCAGAACGCCCAGAGGTGTGTAGGAAATCCGTATTCCGAGTTCGGAAAAATAGCGGCCTATCCAGCCGTTGGGCGCATAGATCGTCGACAGCGCGATTCCGGCGACCGCGGTCGGCAGCGCGAAAGGCAGATCGACCAGCGCGTCGATCAGGCGCCGGCCGGGGAAGCGGTAGCGGACCAGGACCCAGGCGATCAGAACTCCGGCCAGTGCGTCGATCAGGCCGGCGGCGAGCGAGGCGCCAAAGGACAGGCGGAATGCCGCGATCACCCGTTCGGAGGCGATCGCGGCGATGAAATCGCTCACGCTCAGGCTGGCCGCCTTGACGAAGACGCCCGCGAGCGGGATCAGCACGATCAGGCTCAGATACAGCACGCTGAAACCCAGAGTCAGGCCGAAGCCGGGCAGCACGCTGTAGCGTTTGCCCAGCACTGCCGGGAAGTGCGCTGATCCGCTCATGACCCGCCCTTACTGTTTCTTCAGGTAGATCTGGTCGAACTGACCGCCGTCGGCGAAGTGAGTCGCCTGGGCCTTGCGCCAGCCGCCGAACACGTCGTTGATCTTGAACAGCTTGACCGGCGCGAAGGTCTTCGCGTACTTGGCGGCGATCTTCGGATCGATCGGACGATACCAGTTCTGGGCCGCGATCGTCTGGCCTTCCGGCGAGTACAGGTACTGCAGATAGGCTTCGGCGAGCTTGCGCGTGCCGTGCTTGTCGGCGACCTTGTCGACGACGGAGACCGGAGGCTCGGCGAGGATGGAGATCGACGGCGTCACGATGTCGAACTTGTTCGGGCCGAGCTCCTTGACCGCGAGATAGGCTTCGTTCTCCCATGCGATCAGCACGTCACCGAGCCCGCGTTCGGTGAAAGTCGTCGTTGCGCCCCGCGCGCCGGAGTCGAGCACCAGCACGTTCTTGTACAGCCGGCCGACGAAGTCACGGGCTTTCGCGTCGGAGCCGCCCGGCTGCTTCAGTGCGTAAGCCCAGGCGGCCAGATAGTTCCAGCGCGCGCCGCCGCTGGTCTTCGGGTTAGGCGTGATCACGCCGATGCCCGGCTTGACGAGATCGTTCCAGTCGTGGATTTTCTTCGGGTTGCCCTTGCGAACCAGGAACACAATCGTCGAGGTGTAGGGCGAGCTGTTGTGCGGGAGCCGGGCCTGCCAGTTCTCGGGCAGCAGTCCCTTGTCGGCGATCGCGTCGATGTCGTAGGCGAGGGCGAGCGTGACGACGTCGGCTTCGAGCCCGTCGATGACGGTTCTGGCCTGTTTGCCCGAGCCCCCGTGCGACTGCTTGACCGCGATGGCCGCCCCCGTCTTCTGCTTCCAGTACTTCGCGAAGGCGGTATTGAAATCCTGGTAGAACTCGCGGGTCGGATCGTAGGAGACATTGAGCAGTTCGTTGCCAGCCAGCGCGGGCTGCGAGGACAGAGTCAGCGTGGCGGCAGCCAGCAAGCTCAGCGAACGGGTCTTCAAAGACATTGAATATCTCCTTCAGGGTATTTGGATGACCTGGTAATGATATTGAAAGTTATATCAAGGGCGAACCAAGCTTTTGTTCGATCCAAATAACTAAAGCTTTGGCGGAATAAAAGCAGCTGTAGCAGGATAAAATGCGATTTTGAGCATTTTTTGCGTTTGCCGGGAAGGGTAACCGTTGTTCTCCGATCTGAGTCTCGTGCTGTTTGTGACCAGCGCGATCGCACTGACGCTGGGCTTGGGCATGCTCTTCGTGCGTCGAAGCTTCTCCCAGGCCTTCGCGGATATCGCGCCGCTCGCCTGGGCGAGCCTGTGCTTTGGTTTTTGCTGCGCCGCTTTCGCGGCGAACCAGAAGTCCGATTCCGCTGTGACGCTCTGGCTTCTGCTGGGCGTCTTCTTCGCCCATGCCTGCGCGGCCTTCTTTCACCTGACGCTGTGCATGCTGTTCGAGCGTCGCTTTCACGTCGGAAGGTTGGTGCTCGCTGCGGCCCTTGCCTGGCTGGCGGGGCTTGGCTTCGTCTTTTGGCTGCCCAATGCCTTCTGGTGTTTCATCAGCTTTGGTTCAGGGCTGCTGCTGATGCAGGCCTTGAGCCTGGTCGAGATCTTCCGTCACTGGCGGGCGAGGCGGAACCTCGGTTCCCGGCTGATGCTGATCCTGACGGCAATCCTGGCACTGGCGATCGCGCTCCGCCTTGGGCTGGGTGCCTGGAACTGGCGGGGAGTCGATGAGACGGTCTGGCGCTTCTCGGTCGAGGCCATCCTCTTTGCCGTCGTCGCCTCCGCCTTCATCTCGCTGCTGCTGATCTGCACGGTGTTGATCAGCCAGCGCGCGCTGGTTCAGCTGCGTGCAACCAGCGCTCGCGAGGACATCCTGACCCGACTCGCGAATCGCAGTGCGATCGTGGACATCCTCGATGACGAGCTCGATCGTTGCGGTCTCAGCGACAGTCCGTTGAGCCTGCTGCTGATCGAGATCGACAACTACCGCCAGTTCTGCGACTGGTATGGCTCGGCGCTCGGCGACCGGGTTCTCGTCCATGTCGCCCAGTCCCTGCAGGGAAGGTTGAGGCCGGGAGACCGGATCGGGCGCTGGGGAGAGGCGAGTTTTCTGATCGTGCTGCCCGGCTCGGGAGCGAAATATGCGCTGCACTGCGCGCGCAGCCTCGTGCACAACCTGCGCTACTACGGTTTCCAGGTCGGATCGCTGGCGCTGGACCTGTCGGTCTGCTCGGGGCTCGCAACGTCGCGCTGCAGCGAGACCCGGCGCGAGGCCTTGATCTCGGAGGCGGAAAAGTCGCTGCAGCTCGCCTGCGGCCGGATCGATGGACTCGGTCCGCTGATCGAACTCGACTGAGCGGCCGTCTTTTCAGGGGGTGTCGAGGATCTCGAAGGGAATGGTCCAGCCGTCGGGGGAGTCGTAGAGCGGCAGACCGCCCAGGCGTCGGGAGCATTCGTCGACGAGCACTCCAGCCTGGCAGATCATCGTTCTGAGGTTCAGCGCGACGGCTTCCCTGTTCTGGATTTCGCTGTGGGTCAGGGCGCTTGCGATCTTCTTCGCGCCGAGCAGCAGCCGGGCGGTGTCGGCAACCATGTCGGCGATTTCCTGCTCTGTGGCCGCTGCAAGCGAGGGGGTGGGAGTGTTCATCGTGGCTCTCCGGGGGGACGGGCAGTATCGCGCGAAATCCGTGGCCTGTGTTGCCGTAAAACCGGCCGGAAGGACTCCGGCCGGTTTTGCGTTCAGACTTCGGCGACCCGCTTCGCGATATGGGCCAGCGCTTCCTCGACCTGATCGATCAGGATCAGGCACAGATCGCCGGGCTGGAGGCGGCCGAGCGCGGAGTCGATTGCGACGAATTCGCCGCGGATCTCGTCGACGGCCTTGACCCGGTTCGCGCCAGCGAGACCTTCGCGCAGCAGGCCTAGCACTTCACCGTCAGCGCGGCCGCGTTGACAGGCGTCCTGATAGAGGATCACGTCGTCGAAAGCTTCGCCGAGGATGCGGGTCTGGCTGCGGATGTCCTCGTCACGTCGGTCTCCTGCGCCGCTGATCACGACGCTGCGGCGTTTGGCCGGCAGATTCTCGATCGCCTTGACCAGCGCGATGATCGCATCCGGATTGTGGCCGTAGTCGGCGATCACGGTCGCGCCGCGATAGTCGAAGAAGTTGAAACGTCCGGGCGCCGTTGCCGCGTCATTGACGAAGCTCGCCAACCCTTGGCGAATCGTATCCCAGGGGATGCCCAGAGCCCAGGTCGCGGCGATCGCGGCCATCGCGTTCTCGACCTGGAAGCGGATCTTGCCGTCGCGGGTGATCGGAATCCCGGAGAACGGAATCACGATGCGCTGCGCGCCTTGCGCTGCGACGATCGCATCCTTCTCGACATAGACGACGCGCAGGCCCTGGGCGCGGCGCGTGGACAGGATCGGGTGCTTCGCATCGAAGGCGAAGAAAGTCACCGAGCCGGGGCAGACGCTGGCCATCGACGCGACATTGGGGTCCTCGGCGTTGAGCACAGCCGTGCCATCGGGGGCGACATTCTCGACGATGACCCGCTTGACGACCGCGAGGTCCTCGACCGTCGTGATGTAGTTCAGGCCCAGGTGATCGCCCATACCGATGTTCGTGACGACCGCGACATCGCAGCGGTCGAAGGCCAGGCCTTCGCGCAGGATGCCGCCGCGCGCGGTTTCGAAGACCGCCGCATCGACGTCCGGGTGCATCAGGATGTTGCGGGCGCTGCGCGGACCGCTGCAGTCGCCGGTGTCGATGCAGCGTCCCTCGACATAGACGCCATCGGAGTTGGTCATGCCGACCCGCTTGCCGCTGGTGCCCAGGATGTGCGCGGTGAGCCTGACTGTCGTCGTCTTGCCGTTCGTGCCGGCGACCGCTACGACCGGAATCCGGCCGTCCGAGCCATCCGGGTAGACGAGGTTCACGATCGCCTTGCCGACGTTGCGACCCTTGCCGAACGAGGGCGACAGGTGCATGCGCAGACCGGGCGCCGCATTGCATTCGACGATGCCGCCGCTCTGCTCTTCGAGCGGTTTGAGCACGCTGTCGCAGACGACATCGACGCCGCAGATGTCCAGACCCACCATCTGGGCCGCGGCGACCGCGCGGGCCGCCACTTCCGGGTGTACGTCGTCGGTGACATCGGTCGCTGAGCCGCCGGTCGAGAGGTTCGCATTGTTCCTCAGGATCACCCGCTTGCCCTTGGGCGGAACCGAGTCGGCCGTCAGATCCTGCAGCGCGAGGCGACCCAGAGCGATGTCGTCGAGGCGGATCTTCGTCAGCGAAGTCGCGTGGCCGGAGCTGCGGCGTGGATCGGTATTGACCTGATCGACCAGCTGGCGAATCGTATGCACTCCGTCGCCGATCACGCTGGGCGGGTCGCGGCGCGCGGCGGCGACGACCTTGCTGCCGACCACGAGCAGGCGGTAATCGCTGCCGGGAAGATAGCTCTCGATCATCACGTCGTCGCGAAATTCGGCCGCCGTCGCATAGGCCGCGTTGAGCTGCTCGCGGGTCGTTACATTGACCGTGACGCCCTTGCCCTGGTTGCCGTCGCGCGGCTTGACGACGACCGGGCCGGCGATCTCCTGCATCGCGACCCAGGCATCGTCGATGTCTTCGACCGAGCGGCCGCGCGGCACCGGAACTCCGGCCGCGTCGAGCAGCTTCTTGGTCAGTTCCTTGTCCTGGGCGATCGCTTCCGAGATCGCGCTGGACAGATCGGTCTCGGCGGCCTGGATCCGGCGCTGCTGGCTGCCCCAGCCGAACTGGACGAGGCTGCCGTCGGTCAGGCGGCGGTAGGGGATGTTGCGAACGATCGCTGCTTCGACGATCGATCCGGTGCTGGGCCCGAGGCGCACGTCTTCATCGAGATCGCGCAGCTGGGCGAGCGCGTCGGCGAGTTCGAAAGCGGTGTCGGCGATCGCCGACTGGCACAGCGCGAGCGCGAGCTCAAACGCGAGACGGCCGACGGCCTCTTCGCTGTATTCGACGGTGACCTGGTAGATGCCCGGTTCGACGGTCGCGGTCGTGCGGCTGAAGGTGACCGGGCAACCCGCCTGGGCCTGCAGGCCCAGTGCCGTGAACTCGAGCGCGTGCGCGAGCGAGATGTTCTCGCTGTGCCCGGTCGGGTGCAGCAGGCCGAGTTCCGGAAAGCGCGCGCGCAGCCGGGTTTCGAAACCCGGGATCTGGTCTATCGAGCGCTCTTCGGGCGTGCAGCTGACGATCGCTTCGATCGAGGTGTGCCGACTCCACAGGTTGGGGCCGCGAAGCGCGCGGATACGAGATACTTCCATCTGGCTAAGTCCTGAAAGGCGCGGCCGGTGGCCGCGCTCGTGATATCGGAGAGCGATCAGTGGGTGCCCGAAGTGCTCGACGCGGTTTCGAAAGTTTCGACTCCGGCGCGAACCAGATCCTCGGAGATTCCCAGAGCCCAGGCGGTCGCGATCGCCGCGAGCATTGCGGCGGGGGCAACCGGCGCCTGTCCGATCCGCACCTTCTCGACCGTTGCGAGATCGGTCAGCTCAAGCTCTTCTTCGCCGGTCGCCAGCACGATGTTCTCGCCGCGCAGGTAGACCGCGCGCCCTCCGCCTTGCAGATGGGGCTGGAGCGCAGGCGCTTGCGGATCGAGGCTGTAGAAGACGACTTCGCCATCGCACAGCGGCGCCATCGCGACGACCTGCTCGTCCTGGGCGTTGAGCACCGCGGCGCCATCGGGCAGCACGATATCGATCTGGGTGCGCAGCACCTTGAACATCTGTTCGTCGTCGCGCACATAGTAGGCGGAGAGCTCGGGAGAGAGTTCCAGAGCGGTCACCACGCCGACCTGGCAGCGATCGTAGGCGAGCCCCTCGCTGAGGATGGACTCGGCGCTGTTTTCGAACACCGCCGCATCGACCTGGCGGTTCATCAGTACGCGCCGGGCGGCATCGACATTGGCACGATCGGCTTTCTCGACCTGACGGCGGGCGAGGAAAAGCCCATCGCGGCAGGCCAGGCCGACAAAATTGCCGTTCAGGCGAAGCAGCCAGGCGACAAGGCGGGCGATCGCGGTCGTATGCTGCGAGCCGGTGATGCCAACGACCGGAATGCGGCCGTTCTCGTCAGCGGGGAACAGGTGATCGACGATCGCCTGACCCACCGGCTGGCCCGGCCCGTCAAAGGGCTTGATGTGCATCAGCAGGCCGGGGCCGGCATTGACTTCGACGATCGCGCCCTTCGTCTCGGCGAGCGGGCGCGAGATGTCCTCGGTCACGAGGTCGACGCCGGCGATGTCGAGACCGACGACGCGGGCAGCCAGCGATACGGCTGCAGCGACATCGGGATGGACCTTGTCGGTGACGTCGACGGCGACGTTGCCGTTGCGCTGGATCAGCACGTCAAGGCCGGCCTCCGGAATCGATTCGGGCGTCAGGCCGCGGCGGGCCAGATCCAGCACGATGGCCGGATCTTCGTCGACGAGGATGCGGTTGAGCGGGAAATCCTCGGTCAGACCGCGGCGCGGGTCGGTGTTCAGCTGAAGGTCGATCAGCGTGCGAATCGTGTTCTTGCCGTCGCCGACGATCGAGGCCGCTTCGCCTCCGGCCGCAGCGATCATCTTGCCGCCGACCACGAGGAGCCGGTGCTCGTCGCCGTGGATGCAGCGTTCGACGATCACGTCGCTGCCTTCCGGTTCGGCCAGCGCATAGGCGGCTTCGACGTCTTCACGGGTATTGAGGTCCAGCGAGACGCCGCGGCCGTGGTTGCCGTCGACCGGCTTGATCACGACAGGCAGCCCGATGTCCTCGGCCGCTTCCCAGGCCTCGGCGGCGCTGTGCACGATCTCGCCTTCGGGAACCGGAACGCCGCAGGACTGCAACAGCCTCTTGGTCAGATCCTTGTCGCGCGAGATGCCTTCGGCGATCGCACTGGTCTGGTCGGTCTCGGCGGTCCAGATCCGTCTCTGGCGCGCACCGTAACCGAGTTGAACCAGATTGCCTTCGTTGAGTCTGATTGCGGGGATTTTGCGCGCAGAGGCGGCATCGACGATGCTGGCCGTGCTCGGACCGAGGTAGCGGTCATCGACGAGCTCGCGCAGCTTGGCGAGCGTTGCTGCGACATCGAAGGGACGGTCCTCGACCGCGGCGAGCACCAGCTCGCGGGCGGCCGCGAGGGCCGCGCGGCCGACGTGCTCGTCGCGGGCCCGGAACACGACCTTGTAGATACCTTTCTCGGGTGTGCTGCGGGTCTGGCCGAAACCGGTCGGCAGTCCGGCCTGGTTCTGCAGCTCGATAGCGACGTGTTCGAGAACGTGACCGATCCAGGTCCCGTCCCTGAGGCGTTCGATGAAGCCTCCGCGCTCGCCGATTCCGCAGCGATGTTCGATCAGGCCAGGAAGCCAGGCTGTCAATCTATCCGTGAAGCCGGGCAGAGTGTTCGACGGCGCTTCCTCGAAAGCGCCGATATCCACCCAGGCTTCGATGATCGGGCGATAGGTCCAGATATTCGGTCCGCGCAGGTGCGTGACCCTTAGAAACGTTATTTCTTTCTTTGTCATCTTCAGTTTTGACCTGCTGGCCTTGGCGACACGGTTGGCCAGAGTTTCTTCCGATCAACGCGCCTGGCATCGTTCGGTTGACCCATGGGCACACCGGGCATTGTACGAGAGGATGACGGAAGTCGGTTCGCGGAGCGGAAAAGAACGCTTCGTGCCGGCAATGAGACAGGCTCTCGCTGGGCAGAATTTCTGATCAGGGGGCTGGAGTATACTTGGCTCTGGCGATACCGGGCTATTTGGCGCGGTATCGATGTCAAACTCTGGCCATGGCATGCTGGACCGTGTGCACCGCTTTGCCTGAGCGGTGCCGGGCGGATGCCGATTCCCGGGATGTACCGGGGCGGGGTTTTCCCCGTGCCTCGAAACCTCATGTGATGACCTCAGATAAACTTTCCGTTGCGGATTCCGGCGCGGGCCGCAGTCCTTCCCGCTTGCCTCCCCACTGGCTGCACCGACTCGGCGACAGACTCGAAGCGGATGAGCGGATCGTCGCCTGGCTGCAGATCGATCTCGATCCCGCGCTGCGCTTCTCCGAAGGCCTGCTCGTGCAGACCGACCGTCGCCTGCTCGCCTGGCAGGCCGGGGAGAGCCAGTGGCAGGTTTGGCCCTTGGGCGAGGGGCTGGAGCTTCTGCATACGGATTACGCCGGTGTGGGCAGCCTTGAGCTGCGCGAAGGAGGCCGCCGTCTCGGGCTTTGGCGCTACACGCTCGCGCACAACATCCTCGCGCTGCGGTTGATCGAGGCCTTCGAAGAGGCACAGGCGAACCTCTGCTCGGGCGCAGCGCAGCGCCCGCCTTCGGTCGCGGCCTGCCCGAACTGCAAGACCCCTCTCGAACCCGGCCAGGAGGAGTGCCCGATCTGCACTCGCGAGCTGCTGACTCCGCCTTCGACCTGGACCCTGTTCCGGCTCTGGCGCTTCGCAAGGCCCTACCAGGGTCAGCTCTTGTCCGGTTTCCTGCTGATGCTCGGCGCGACCGCGGCGACCCTGGTTTCGCCCTATCTGTACATGCCGCTGATGGACGATGTGCTGATTCCGTTCCAGAACGGCCACCGCATCGATCCTTCGGTCGTTGCGCTCTATCTGGGCGGGCTGTGCGCCGCCTCCGTCGTCTCCTGGGCCTTGGGCTGGGGCAAGACCTACATCCTCGCGCTCGCCTCCGAGCGGATCAGTGCCGACCTGCGCACGAGCACCTATGAGCACCTGATGCAGCTCTCGCTCGAATATTTCGGCGGCAAGCGCACCGGCGATCTGATCTCGCGGATCGGTTCGGAGTCGGACCGGATCAGCGTCTTCCTGTCTCTGCACCTGCTCGACTTCCTGTCCGACGTGCTGATGCTGGCGATGACCTCGGTCATCCTGTTCCGGATCAATCCCTGGCTTGCGCTGATCACGCTGCTGCCTCTGCCCTTCATCGCGTGGATGATCCACATGGTGCGCGACAAGCTGCGCACCGGCTTCGAGAAGATAGACCGGGTCTGGGGCGAAGTGACGAATATCCTCGCCGACACGATTCCCGGGGTGCGCGTCGTCAAGGCTTTCGCCCAGGAAAAGCGCGAAGCGAAGCGTTTTCGCGAAGCAAACCGGCACAACCTGCTGATCAACGACCGGCTCAACCGGACCTGGTCGCTCTTCACGCCGACGGTCTCCTTCCTGACCGAAGTGGGCCTGCTGATCGTCTGGGCTTTCGGCATCTGGCAGGTCTCCCATCACGACATCACGGTCGGTACGCTGACCGCCTTCCTCGCCTATATCGGCCGCTTCTACAGCCGGCTCGATTCGATGAGCCGTATCGTCTCGGTGACCCAGAAGGCGGCGGCGGGCGCGAAGCGGATCTTCGACGTGCTCGATCACGTCTCGAACGTTCCCGAGCCGACCCAGCCCGTGCACCTGGAGCGGGTCAAGGGCGAGATCGACATCCGCGACATCGGTTTTCGCTATGGCAACCGCGCGGTGATCCGCGGCCTGTCGCTGAACATCCAGCCCGGCGAGATGATCGGTCTGGTCGGCCACAGCGGTTCGGGCAAGAGCACGCTGGTGAACCTGATCTGCCGCTTCTACGACGTGACCGAAGGGGCGATCCGGATCGACGGGGTCGATACCCGCTCGCTGACGCTGGCCGAGTATCGTCGCAACATCGGCCTGGTCCTGCAGGAGCCTTTCCTGTTCTTCGGGACGATCGCCGACAACATCGCCTACGGCAAGCCCGATGCGACGCGCAGCGAGATCATCGCGGCGGCGCGCGCCGCCCATGCCCACGAGTTCATTCTGCGCCTGCCCCAGGGCTACGATTCGCTGGTTGGCGAGCGCGGCCAGGGCCTCTCCGGCGGCGAGCGCCAGCGCATCTCGATCGCCCGGGCGCTGCTGATCAACCCGCGGATGCTGATCCTCGACGAAGCGACTTCATCGGTCGATACCGAGACCGAAAAGGAGATCCAGCGCGCGCTGGACAACCTGGTCAAGGGGCGGACGACGATCGCGATTGCGCACCGGCTGTCCACGCTGCGCAAGGCCGACCGGCTGGTCGTCATGGATCGCGGCCAGATCGTCGAAGTCGGCAGTCACGACGAACTGATGGCGCGCGAAGGCGCGTATTACCGTCTCTACCAGGCGCAGGCTCGCAATGCCGAAGCGCTGCTCGAACAGTGAGGGCGCGATGAGCGACTGGAAACTCGAACGCAATGCCTTGGGCCGCCTGGTCATGATCGACGCGCAGGGGGAGCGCCACGAGAACGTGGTTCCGGCGCGCGCCTTCCCGATCGCGGCGCCCGAAGAGAATGTCTCGCTGCTGAGCCAGGACGGTCACGAGCTTGTCTGGATCGAGCGGCTCGCCGATCTTCCTGCTGAACTGCGCGGCGAGATCGAGACGGAGCTCGCCGCGCGCGAGTTCGTGCCCGAGATCCGCGCGCTGAAACGGGTGTCGACGTTTGCGACGCCCAGCACCTGGACCGTCGAGACCGACCGGGGCGAGACCAGCTTCATCCTGCGCGGGGAGGAGGACATCCGCCGCCTCGCCGAGAACATGCTGCTGATCGCCGACAGCCACGGCATCGAATTCCTGATCCGCGACCTGCCTTCGCTGGACCGCCACAGCCGCAAGCTGCTCGACCGCTTCCTGTAAGCTCGAAAAGGCTTAGCCGCGGATCTCGCGGAGCAGATTCAAGACTCTGAATTTATCCGCGTTTCTTCGCGTAATCCGCGGCGAGGCTTTGGCTTCAACCGAGCAGCACGAAATCGGCTTCGCTCAGCGCCCGCCAGTCACCGTCGACGCGGCCTTCGAGGCCGCGGAAGCGGCGCTTGTAGTTCATCTTGCGGCAGTCGCGTATCCAGTAGCCGAGGTAGAGATAGGGCAGGCCCAGCTTGCTGCAGACACCGGCCTGCCAGAGCACCGAGAAAGTGCCGAGGCCCGCTCTGTCCTCGGGATCGTAGAACGTATAGACGCTGGAGAGTCCATCGGGCAGGCAGTCGATGATGCTGACCATCTTCAGCCCGCCTGCGCTACGGAATTCGACGAGGCGGGTATCCACGTTGCTCTGCAGCAGAAAATGCGTGTATTGCTCGCGGCTGTCCTGATCCATCCCGCCGCCGCTGTGGCGACTCTCCTGGTAGCGCAGATAGAGCGCGTAGTGCTCATCGTTGAAGCGCAGCGGATGCTCGTGGATCTGCAGATCCTGTCCGGCCTTTAGCGCCCGCCGCTGGCTGCGGTCGGGCGAGAAGGCCTCGATCGCGATCCGGACCGGAATGCAGGCCTTGCAGTGCTCGCACCAGGGGCGGTAGGTGAAGACGCCGCTGCGCCGGAAACCGTTGCGCACCAGCTCTGCATAGAGCCGGGTGTCGATGATGTGGCCGGGGGTTGCGACCTGGGAGCGGGCGGTCCGCCCGGCGAGATAGGAGCAGGGGTAGGGCGCGGTCGCATAGAACTGCAGGAAGGGAAGTTCTCCGAGGCGGCTCATCTTTTGGCGCTCCCCCAGGCAAGGTCCTGCATCCGCGCGCTCGCCCAGCGCTCGGGCTCTCCTGACGCATGGGCGGCGAGCAGAGTCTTGAACTCGGCGCGGCCGATCTCCCGTGCGCCCATCGATGCCAGATGCGCGGTCTTCATCTGGCAGTCTATGACCGCGAAGCCCCGCCGCGCCAGATCCTTCGCCAGATGAGCGAGGGCGATCTTCGAGGCGTCGTCGGCGCGCGAGAACATCGATTCACCATAGAACACTTTGCCGATCGCGATCCCGTAGAGACCGCCGACGAGCTCCCCGTCCATCCAGGTTTCGACGCTGTGTGCCCAGCCCAGAGTGAAGAGGCGCAGATAAGCCTCAAGCATCTCCGCGGTGATCCAAGTGCCGCTGGCGCCGGCGCGCGGCGCCGCGCAGGCAGTGATGAGTTCGGTGAAAGCGCTGTCGCAGCGCACTTGCGCTTCGCCTCGCTTCAGACGCTTGGCGAGTGAGCGGCTGATCCGGATCTCGTCGGGGAAGAGCACCATGCGCGGGTCCGGAGACCACCACAGAATGGGTTCTCCGCGCGAGTACCACGGGAAGATTCCGCGCCGGTAGGCTTCGATCAGCCAATCCGGGGCGAGGCTTCCTCCCGCGGCGAGCAGTCCGGCGGGATCGTCGAGCGCTCGCTCGATGTCGGGGAAGTCGGGGCGCCCGGCTTCCAGCCAGGTCAGGGTAATGGGCATCGCAAAGGCATCGGCCTGTCCGAAAAGCACCATTCTACGAGCTTGGCGCATTCGCGACTGTCAGCGTCGCGCCCTCGCTCCCGCCTCGCGGCGATTCACGGCATCATGCGTGGGGCACAAGCCCTCCTACACCTGCGTTACGACGGAGTTTCCCCCCATGTCTGTCCGCTCATCCCTGATCGCGCTCGCGCTTGGCGCGGCCCTCGTCCCGGCTCAGGCCGCCCCGAAAGTCGGCCTCGCCGGTGCCTTCGTGATTCCGGCTTCAACCGCGATTCCCGGCGTCTGCGCTTCGACGATTTCTCGCGCGCGCACCCGCATCGGCGCGCTGGAGAAGACTCCGCTCGCGAAGATCCGCGCGACGCGCCTGCTCGCCGACTGGAACGCGATCCAGATGGGGCTCGAAGACCTGAATGGTCCGCTGGGCCTCGCTGCCGAGACTCATCCCGATCCAGCCTTGAGAGCCGCGGCCGTCGACTGCGTGCTCAAGCTCTCCGCTTTCGATGGCGAGTATTACCAGAGCGAGGCGCTCTATGCGCGCGTCAAATCGGCACAGGGCAAGGATCCGGTCGAGCGTGAGAACCTCGCGCGCTTGCTCGAACGCTTCGACGAGCGCGGCGTGGGGCTGGCCAAGGACAAGAGGGCCGCGGCGCGCGCCGCTTTCGAGCGCATCGACGCTCTGGCCCAGGATTTCTCGCGCAACGTCCGCGACGAGAAGACGACGCTCGCCTTCAGTGAAGCCGAGCTCGCCGGCGTGCCCGCCACCTATCTCGCGCAGGCCAAGCGCGATGCCGACGGCCGTCTGATCGTCGGTCTCGATTATCCGGACGCCGAAGCGGTGCTCGAGAACGCGAGCGTCGAGGCGAGCCGGGAGCGTTTCTACCGCGCCTTCACCCGGCGCGGCGGCGAGAAGAATCTCGCGATCCTCGCCGAGGTCGTCAAACAGTGGCAGGTTTTGGCCGGCCTGTTCGGCGAGCCGAACTACGCTTCGCTGATCCTCAAACACCATATGGCCGGCAAGGTCGAGGCGGTTCAGGGCTTCCTCGGCGAAGTCGTCCGTCAGGTCGCGCCGGTCGAAGAGCGCGAGCTCGCCGAGCTGACCGCGATGAAGCGCGCCGAGACCGGCAAGGCCGACGCAGCTTTCCGTTACTGGGATCTGCGTTATTACGAGCAGAAGCTGCGCCGCGAACGCTTCCACGTCGATCCGGCCGAAGTGCGTGCTCAGTTCCCGGTTGATGCGACTCTGAGCTGGCTCTTCGACGTCAGCGCCCACCTGTACGGGCTGCGCTTTGAGGCGAATGGGAAGCTTCCCGTCTGGCACAAGGACGTCAAGGCCTTTGACATCTTTGATGCGAAAACTGGCGCCTATCTGTCGAGCTTCTATCTGGACCTCTATCCGCGCGATGGCAAGTACAAGCACGCCGCGGCCTTCTCGGTGCGCAGCGCGAGCCGTGCGCTCGATCGCACGCCGGTCAGCACGCTGGTCACGAACTTCTCGCGCGAAGGTTTCAGCCAGGATCAGCTCGAGACGCTGTTCCACGAGTTCGGCCACATCCTGCACGGCGTGCTGTCGCGAACCCGCTACGGCATGCTCGCCGGCACTTCGGTGCGCCAGGATTTCGTCGAAGCGCCTTCGCAGATGTACGAGGAATGGGCGCGTCGCCCTGAGTCGCTCAAGCGCTTCTCGGCGGTCTGCCCGAGCTGCAAACCGATCGACTCCGGCCTGATCGCGCGGATGGAGCAGGCGCGCAAGTTCGGTCAGGGCATCCAGTTCGCTCGCCAGTGGGTCTATGCGAGCTACGACATGAAGCTGACGACCCAGCCGTCCGGAGATCCGCTCGCCGACTGGCGGGCGATCGAGGAGAAGAGCCGGATGGGCTATGTCGAGGACACGATGTTCCCGGCCAGCTTCGGACACCTTGTGGGCGGCTATGGCGCCGGTTACTACGGCTACATGTGGTCGCTGGTGATGGCGATGGACATGGTCTCGGCCTGGGGCGATGACGTGATGAACCCCGAGATCGGCGCGCGCTATCGCCGTCTGGTTCTCGAGCGCGGCGGCGAAGTGCCGGCCCAGAAGATCGTCGAGGAATTCCTCGGCCGCAAGAGCGACTCGCGCGCCTTCTTTGACGAGATCACCGGCCAGCGCGGTGCAGCAAAGAAGGGGCTCTGAGATGGCGGCACTGCACTACACGATCCGCCCGGTCGATCCGGCGGCCCACCTGTTCGAGGTCGAACTCGAACTGGACGCACCGCAGTCCGGCATGCGCTTTTCGCTGCCGGTCTGGATTCCGGGCAGCTACATGATCCGCGAGTTCGCGCGCAACATCGTCTGGCTGCGCGCCGAAGCGGATGGCACGAGCGTCCCCATCGCGAAGACTGACAAACACCGCTGGCAGCTGGGCAAGCTGCCCGCCGGCGCGTCCAGCCTGAAGATCAGCTATGCGGTCTATGCCTGGGATCTGTCGGTGCGCTGCGCTCACCTCGACCGCAGCCACGGTTTCTTCAACGGCACCCAGGTCTTCATCGCCGTTGAAGGGCGCGAACATCAGCCGCACCGGGTCACGATCGATGCGCCGAGCGATCCGGCGCTGAGCGACTGGATCGTCGCGACCGCTCTGCCCGAAGCCGGCGCCCCGCGGCACGGCTTCGGCGACTACGAGGCCGCCAGCTACGACGAGCTGATCGACCATCCGGTCGAGATGGGGCGGCTGACCCGCTTCGAATTCCAGGTCCGCGGCGTGCCGCACGAGTTCTTCATCAACGGTGCGCACGACTGCGACACCGCAAGGCTCGCCGTCGATCTCGAAAAGGCCTGCACGGAGCAGTGCGCGCTGTTCGGCGACGCGCCTCCGCCCTTCGCGCGCTATGTCTTCCTGACCACGGTGATCGGCGAAGGCCACGGCGGGCTGGAACATCGCGCTTCGACCGCGCTGCTCGCGTCGCGGAACGATCTTCCGTGGCGCGGCATGAAGAAGCCGAGCGAGGGCTACATCGGCTTTCTGGGCCTGTGCAGTCACGAGTATCTGCACTCGTGGAACGTCAAG
The DNA here is from genome assembly GCF_048213115.1 of Niveibacterium terrae. Classification (GTDB taxonomy): domain Bacteria; phylum Pseudomonadota; class Gammaproteobacteria; order Burkholderiales; family Rhodocyclaceae; genus Niveibacterium; species Niveibacterium terrae. The sequence continues at coordinate 1,923,727 of NZ_CP172404.1, forward strand.
CGGATCAAGCCCGCGGCTTTCAAACCCTACGACCTGGCGCAGGAAAACTACACGAAGCTGCTGTGGCTGTTCGAGGGCTTCACTTCGTATTACGACGATCTGGCGCTGGTGCGCGCGGGACTGATCTCGCCGGACGAGTATCTGAAGATCGTCGCGAAGACCGTCAATGGGGTGCGCCGCGCCGCCGGTCGCAAAGTGCAGTCGCTGACCGAGTCCTCTTTCGACGCGTGGATCAAGTACTACCGCCAGGACGAGAACTCGCCGAACGCGATCGTCAGCTATTACACGAAGGGTGCTCTGGTCGCGCTGTGCCTCGACCTCGCGCTGCGCGAGAAGAGCGGTGGCGAGCGTTCGCTCGACGACGTGATGCGCCATCTGTGGGCGCAGCGCGGCGAGGATTCCGCCGGCGTCGCCGAGGACGAGATGCCGGAGATCATCCGCGCCGCGACCGGCATCGATCTGGGCCGCCTCGTGCATGCGCTGACCGAGGGCTGCGAAGAGTTGCCGCTGCAGAAGGTCTTGCACGGCGTCGGTGTCGAGCTCGCCTGGGATGCCGAGAGCGAAGCGCCGGTGCTCGGCGCGAAAACGGCGGCTGACGGCGATCAGCTGCGTCTCGTCAATGTCTATCCGGACGGTCCCGCCCACCGCGCGGGGCTTTCGGCCGGAGACACGCTGATCGCGCTTGACGGACTCAGAATCAGCGCCTCCCGGCTCGACGGGCTGCTCGCCCGTCACGCCGCCGGCGATGTGCTGAAAGTCCACGCCTTCCGTCGCGACGAGCTGATCGAGACCGAGCTGGTTCTCGCCGAGCCCGAAGCGATCAAGGCGAAGCTCAGCCTCGCCGCGCGTGCCTCGGCTCCGGTGAGGGCGCGGCGCAACGCCTGGCTGGGGCAGAGCTGATACAAGGCTCCCGCCCATAAAAAAAGCCGCTGGAGTTCAGCGGCTTTTTTCTGCGCGTGGGCTGCTCACCAGAGCTTCCACCAGGCCCTTTTCTCGGGCGTGACTTCGGCGAGGAAGACGCTCTTCGGGTAGTTCTGGATCAGGACCCGGCGCGCATCGCTGGCCAGATCGTTCATGCCCATCTTGCTGTAGCTCGAATAGAGGATAGCCAGCGCTTCCTCGGAGGCGGGCGACTGCGGGAAGCGGCGCAGCGTGACTTGGGCGCGGTTCGCGGCGGCCAGATGGGCTCCACGGTTCTGGTAATAGCGTGCGACGTAAATCTGGTACTGGGCCAGAGAATTGATCAGATAGCTCATCCTGATCTTCGAATCCTCGGCGTAGCGACTGTTCGGGAAGCGGGTCACCAGTTCCTTGAACGCGTCGTAGGAGTCCTGAACCGCTTTCGGGTCGCGCTCGCGGATGTCCTGCCGCGAAATCAGCGAGAACAGGCCCTGATCCTCGTTGAAGTTGATCAGCCCCTTCAGGTAGTAGGCGTAATCGACGTTGGGGTGGTTCGGGTGCATCTTGACGAAGCGTTCGATTGCGGCCAGCGACGAGGCAGGGTCTCCGCCCTTGTAGTATGCGTAGGCAATCTCGAGCTGGGCTTGCTGCGCATAGCGACCGTAGGGGAACTTCGCTTCGAGCTTCTCGAAGGTCTTCGCCGCGCTGTCGTACATCGCGTTGTCGAGCTTGTCTTTCGCGTCGGCGTAGATCTCTTCGGCTGTTCGCTTGTCTATTCCTTCGTCCTTGTCGGTCGAAAACCAGGAACCTAGCGTCGAACAGGCGCTGAGCGTGCTCAGCAGGACAAGGGTTGCGGCTAAACTACGCGCTCGCAAAATCGGCATCAAGGCACCCGTGGCAGGACAAAGCGTGAAGTATAACGGAAGCTCTCCCTCTGGCTTGGAATACAGACAGGTTCCTCTCGAACATGGCGGGCTCAGGCTGGACCAGTCGCTGGCCCAATTGTTTCCGGAGCATTCCCGAAACCGTCTCCAGACCTGGATCAGGGAGGGGCGAGTCAGCGTGGACGAAAAGCTCGTCGACGACCCGAAACGCAAGCTGCACGGCGGCGAAAAGCTTGCTGTCGAGCTCGTCGAGGCGCCCTCCGATCGTGCCGAAGAGGCTGAGGATATCCCGCTGACCATCCTCTATGAGGATATGGACATCATTGTGATCGACAAGCCGGCCGGCCTCGTCGTCCATCCGGGGAGCGGCAACTGGAGTGGCACTTTGCTCAACGCGCTGCTCCACCACTGCCCGAGTTCGGCGGCTCTGCCCCGCGCCGGCATCGTCCACCGTCTCGACAAGGACACCAGCGGCCTGCTGGTCGTCGCGAAAAATGAAGTCGCGCAGACCGATCTGGTGCGCCAGCTCCAGGCGCGCACGGTCAAGCGCCAATACTATGCGCTGGCGCGCGGCAGCCTCAGGCAGGGCATGCTTGTCGATGCGCCGATCGGCCGCCACCCGACCCAGAGGATCAAGATGGCCGTGCATTCGGGCGGACGCGAGGCGCGGACCCAGGTGCGCGTCTGCGAGCGTTTCGAGCGCTGCACTCTGGTCGAGTGCAGCCTGGAGACTGGCCGCACCCACCAGATCCGGGTTCATATGGCGCACCTGGGCCACCCGCTGGTCGGCGATGCGGTCTATGGCGGCAATCGCGGCGAGCCGGTCTTTCACCGCCAGGCGCTGCACGCGTGGCGGCTGGGTCTGATCCATCCGCGCACGGGCGAGGCTATGCACTGGGAGTCAGCGCTGCCCGAGGACTTCGCCGCGCTTCTGGCCGGCCTGAGAGGAGAGACGCGATGAAGAGCGGGTTCGTATTCCCTGAGTGGGCCGCTCCGGCCAATGTCCGTGCGCTTTTCACGACCCGGATCGGCGGGCACAGCCTGCCGCCCTATGCGGGCCTCAATCTGGGCGACCACGTCGGGGACGATGCCGACACGGTCGCGCGCAATCGGATGAGCCTCGCCGAGCAGCTTCCCGCCTCGCCTTGCTGGCTCAAACAGGTGCACGGCACCCGTGTCGTCGCGGCGTCCAGCCCCGCCGGCGAGGAGGCCGATGCATCGGTTTCGCGCTCGGCGGGTGAAGTCTGCGTCGTCATGGTCGCCGACTGCCTGCCCGTGCTCTTCTGCGACCGCTCGGGCACGGTCGTTGCGGCCGCTCATGCCGGTTGGCGCGGACTTGCGGCCGGAGTGCTGGACCGGACTCTGCAAGCGATGGCCTGCCCGCCGCAGGACGTGCTGGCCTGGATGGGGCCGGCGATCGGTCCCGAAGCCTTCGAAGTCGGACCCGAAGTGCGCGAAGCTTTCCTTGCGGATTCCCCTCTCGCTCAGCAGGCTTTTTGTGCTGGACAAGGGGATCGCTGGTACGCGGACATCTTCGCGCTGGCGCGTCTGCGGCTGGAGAAGCTGGGTCTCGCGCCCGCAGCGATCAGCGGCGGCGGGGTTTCGACGGTGGCCGACCCGAGCCGCTTTTACTCCTATCGCCGCGAGCGTGTGACCGGAAGGATGGCGGCTTTGATCTGGCTCGCCTCTTCGCGCTGAGCGCCTTTCGCGAGCGTGTTTCCTCTGCTGTACTCAGCTGCGCGACCGGCACGCGTTCAGGGGGGGAAGATGGCCAGGGCGGACAGACTGATCAAGAAGTACCCGAATCGCCGGCTCTACGACACGCGGACGAGCGCCTATGTGACGCTCGCCGACATCGAGGCGCTGGTGGTCAAACGCGAGGATTTCGTGGTCACGGACGCCCGAAGCGGTGAGGATCTGACCCGCGCGACCTTGCTCCAGATCGTGCTCGACGAGCAGATGGGGACCCTGACCCGCTTTCCGTCCGATCTGCTCGCGCAGATGATCCGCTCGCACAGCCGGGTTGTGCGATCGCATCCGAACGATGAGTCCGCCGCCTCGGTCCGCGACGAGCAGGGCGGCCGTGCGGAAGAGGGCGATCCGGCGCTCTCCGGTTACCCCTTCGTGCACTCGGGCTCTGTCGGCGCCCGGGCGAGGGGCCGGAGCTCGAAGTAGAATGGCGGTGTTTCCGGATCCGCCCGGCGCTTTTGTCGCGGGCGTATCCCCGTTCCCCGATACAGGATAAAGATGACGCAAAGCTCCAACTCCACGCCGACCGTAGGATTCGTTTCGCTTGGCTGCCCCAAGGCCGGGTCCGACGCCGAACTGATCCTGACCCGACTGCGCTCCGAAGGCTACGAGATCTCCGGCTCCTATCAGGGGTCGGATCTCGTCATCGTCAACACCTGCGGTTTCATCGACGCCGCGGTCGAAGAGTCGCTCTCGGCGATCGGCGAGGCGCTCGCCGAAAACGGTCGGGTCATCGTGACCGGCTGCCTGGGCGCGAAGAAGGATTCCTCCGGGCACGGGATCGTCGAGTCCGTGCACCCGAAAGTGCTGGCCGTGACCGGTCCCCATGCGACCGAGGAAGTGATGGACGCCGTCCACGCTCATCTGCCCAAGCCGCACGACCCCTTCATCGATCTGCTGCCGCCCCAGGGCGTGCGGCTGACCCCCGATCACTTCGCCTATCTGAAGATCTCGGAAGGCTGTAATCACCGCTGCAGCTTCTGCATCATCCCGTCGCTCCGCGGCGACCTCGTCTCGCGCCCGATCGGCGAGGTGATGCGCGAAGCCGAGGCGCTGGTCGATTCCGGCGTCAAGGAGATCCTGGTGATCTCCCAGGACACCAGCGCCTACGGCGTCGATGTCAAATACCGGACCGGTTTCTGGGGCGGACGCCCGGTCAAGACCAAGTTCTACGACCTGTGCAACGCGCTCGGTGAGCTGGGGGTCTGGATCCGGCTGCACTACGTCTATCCCTACCCGAATGTCGATGAAGTGCTGCCGCTGATGGCCGACGGCAAGATCCTGCCCTATCTCGATGTTCCGTTCCAGCATGCGAACCCGCGGATCCTGAAGGCGATGAAGAGGCCGGGAGATGCCGAGAACACGCTCGCGCGGATCCGCCGCTGGCGCGACGCGGTGCCGGACCTGACGATCCGCTCGACCTTCATCGCCGGCTTCCCCGGCGAGACCGAAGAGGATTTCGAGGAACTGCTCGGCTGGCTCTCCGAAGCCCAGCTCGACCGGGTCGGCTGCTTTGCGTACTCGCCGGTCGAAGGCGCTGCCGCGAACGCGCTGCCCGGTCTTCCGCCCGAGGAGATCCGCGAGGACCGGAAGATCCGCCTGATGGAGCATCAGGAGGACATCTCGACGCAGAGGCTGGAACGCCTGCTCGACCGTGAGATCACGGTGCTCGTCGACGACGTCGACGAGGAGGGCGCGGTCGCGCGCTCGATGGGCGATGCGCCCGAGATCGACGGTCTGGTGCTGATCCCCGACGGCGAAGGGCTGGAAGTCGGCGAGTTCGCGAAAGTGCGTGTCGTCGATGTCGATGTGCACGATCTGTACGCGGTTCCGGTCGAATCATGAACGATCTTCTCGCCGCCCTTTCTTCGATCGTCGGCGAGGCGAACGTGCTCCGCTCGACTGAGCAGTGCGCGCCCTATCTGAACGACTGGCGGGGGCGTTATCACGGCCGCTGTCTCGCCGTCGTCAAACCCGCATCGACCGCGCAAGTCGCGGCCGTCGTCAAGGCCTGCGCGGCCGCCTCCGTACCCATCGTGCCCCAGGGCGGGAATACCGGGCACTGCGGCGGCGCGACGCCGGACGCGAGCGGTGCCGAGGTCGTCGTCGCGCTGGGCCGGATGAACCATATTCGCGAAGTCGACGTCGGCAATTCGACGATCACGGTCGAGGCGGGCTGCACGCTCGCCGCGGTGCAGGATGCGGCCGAGGCGGCGGGACGGCTTTTCCCGCTGTCGCTGGCGGCCGAAGGCAGCTGCCAGATCGGTGGCAACCTGTCGACGAACGCCGGAGGCGTCCATGTGCTCCGCTACGGCACCGCCCGCGAGCTCGTGCTGGGGCTCGAAGTCGTGCTCGCCGACGGCGAAGTCTGGAGCAGCCTGCGTGGTCTGAGAAAAGACAATACCGGCTACGATCTGAAGCAGCTCTTCCTCGGCGCCGAAGGCACCCTGGGTTTGATCACCGCGGCGGTGCTGAAGCTCTTTCCGGCTCCGCGCAGCCGCAGCCTGGCCTGGGTGGCTCTGCCCGATCCCGTCGCCGCGGTTCAGCTGCTCGGCGACATCCGCGCGGCCGCCGGCGAGCGCCTCAGCGCCTTCGAGCTGATCAGCCGCCAAACCCTTGAGCTGGTGCTGGCCCATTGCGAAGGCGCCCGCGATCCGCTCGATCAGCCTTCGCCGTGGTACGCGCTGATCGAACTCGCGGACAGCGCGGAGGGGGCCGAGCTGGGCCCGATCTTCGAGAACGTGCTCGGCGCCGCGATCGAGATGGAGCTTGCCAGCGATGCGGTGATTGCCTTGAGCGCATCGCAGATCGAGGCGCTGTGGGCCTTGCGCGAGAACGCCGCCGAAGCCCAGAAACGCGAAGGCGTCAGCATCAAGCACGACATCTCGGTGCCGGTCAGCCGGATTCCGGATTTCCTGGAGCGGGCAGGGGAGGCGCTCGCGGCGGCCTTCCCGGGTATCCGTATCATCGCTTTCGGTCACGTCGGCGACGGCAATCTGCACTACAACTGCTTCGGGCCGGTCGAGGCGCCCTCGCTGATCGAGCAGAGCGAGAAGGTCAACCGCATCGTCTACGACATCGTCGCCGCGCTGGACGGCTCGATCTCGGCCGAGCACGGAATCGGTCAGCTCAAGCGCGACGAGCTGGTCCGCTACAAGAGTCCGCTCGAGATCGAACTGATGCGCAGGATCAAGAAGGCTTTCGACCCTGCCGGGCTGATGAATCCCGGAAAACTGCTGTAGCGGTATTCCGTCGGCGGGCTCATCGCCTGAAAGGCCGGGTTTTTGCAGGTTTTTCAGAATGGGGGGTTGACGGAACCGGGATCTCATTCTATGATTGCACCTCTTCGATGCACCGGGGGTATAGCTCAGCTGGGAGAGCGCTTGCATGGCATGCAAGAGGTCAGCGGTTCGATCCCGCTTACCTCCACCAGTGAGTCGAAGAGTGGTTAAAAAAGTTCCGGGTCCCCATCGTCTAGAGGCCTAGGACATCGCCCTTTCACGGCGGTAACCGGGGTTCGAATCCCCGTGGGGACGCCAAGTTTTTGGCAAGCGCAGAGCGATCTGCATGAAGAGTTTGTAGGTTGGAGTGGTAGTTCAGTTGGTTAGAATACCGGCCTGTCACGCCGGGGGTCGCGGGTTCGAGTCCCGTCCACTCCGCCAACGGTTTCAGAGGTTGTGGCTTTTTCGGACTGGGGGTATAGCTCAGTTGGGAGAGCGCTTGCATGGCATGCAAGAGGTCATCGGTTCGATCCCGTTTACCTCCACCAGCAGCGAAAAAGCCGATGTTCAGGTCCCCATCGTCTAGAGGCCTAGGACACCGCCCTTTCACGGCGATAACCGGGGTTCGAATCCCCGTGGGGACGCCAGTTTGACTGGCAGCGGGAGAAATCCTGCAGCTTGGAGTGGTAGTTCAGTTGGTTAGAATACCGGCCTGTCACGCCGGGGGTCGCGGGTTCGAGTCCCGTCCACTCCGCCAATACCGCAAACGCCCTGCTTCCTTCGGAAGCGGGGCGTTTTGCTATCTGCGCTCCCTGCATCTGATCTCGCAGGATCGCGTCAATTCACATGCCGCCGTGCGTTAACAATCAATCTTCAATGTAGGGCGGATTCGCCCTTCGGGCAATCCGCCTCCAGCCGACGCCGCCTAGCGGCGGAATGTCGCTGCGCACCGATTCCACCTTGGATTTTCCATTCGCTTCGGATGCAAAACCCCTGCCGGACATGCAGACCAATGGCGCAATGAGTTTTCAGGACTCTCCCCGCCAGGAGTCAAAGGGACAGTGACAATTCAAGGCTGGGTATAGCGTACTGGCAAGTCCGTAAATAGTAAGCTTGGTGTCTTGAAATTAATTATTTTTAAGCAACCCGGGTGTCAAGGCCTCCTGGGGTATCAGCTATGAGGAGTGAAGACGCTACCAACGGCGCGTGCGTGAGTAACCGTGCTGATGGTCTCGAAGCAATTCGGGGCTATTTTCTTCGAGGCTTGACGACCTTATCTATAGGATGCGCGTTTGGAGACCGATTGCTTCCCGTCAAGCATTGGCCCTTCTCGTTTCAGTCAAGGGATGGCTGCGCGCAGCCAGAAGCGGAGCTACGTCTGCTTGGTGCCTAAGTCAGTGATGAGCTTCACGCAGTCTGTCGACATTTTTTACACAAGACTTAGCTGGGGGGCTGGTTTTCAAGGTCCGTTCGCTGGTGACCTTCTAGATACAGGAGTATTCAATGACTCGCCGTGTTGGTATTGAATTTGCTTACCAGAGAAAGTACCCATAACCGATACTCAGGAGGGCGGCATGTTCAAGAAGGTCTTGCTCGGCACAGCTATTGCCGTTTGCTTTGCTTCGGCTAACGCCGCGATCGTCGTTGATAACACGGTGAGCGGAACGATTGCCAACAACTTTGATGCTCTGGGCGCGGGAAACGTAGTCGGTTTGATCCCGCTGAGCGGAGCAACTTACGGAGAGCATTTCCAAGGTCAGACACTAAGTACCGACAGTGGATTCGATGCCCTGTCTGGAGTACCGAGTTCTCCGCTGGTATTACTTGCAAATCCTGCAGTCTCCGACAACATTGGCGTTCTTAGCTACAACAGTTCCGGTGTCATCTACGGCGATTTACTGAGCGGGGTCGGTGAAGGTGCGCTTTCGATCCTGTTTAACACTACGACCGACTTGTTTGGACTAGATGTTGTTGGGACGGACAGCGGTGCGTTTACCGTAGATTTTTTCGGCACTTCTGGCAGCCTGCTGGCGTCAATCACCCAGTCAAACATTGTTGATGGTTTCTACGGATTCCGTGCGACATCCGGAGAGCAGATCGCCGGGGTCTCCATCACCAACACCGATCCTGCGGGCATTGGGTACGACAACGTCACGTACAATGCCGCGAATTCGGTCCCAGAACCTGCTTCTCTCGTCTTGCTGGGGCTGGGTCTGCTGGGTTTGGTGGCAACGCGTCGTAACTCAAAGCAGAGCTAATCACCATTCCAATCTGTGCAATCTGGGCAGCCAGCGCTTGAAGAGTCCTTCAAAGGGCTGGCTTGCTGCCGAATGTGATGGCCTTTCGCTTCTAGATGGTTGCCGATTCGCTGCGCGTTGATGGATGCGCAGACATTTCCGCCGACGACAACGGGTGCTTTCCCTGTCAGCAGACGCAGGGTGTAATGGCTGCAGGCACTTGCGCCCTCCGCACCCTGCGGCGCAGCCTGAAAGATCCTGAAACGAAAAAATCTGTCGCGCTTTTGAACGCAATATGATATCTTTCTGAAACTCCTTGAGAGGGCTGCACCCAAGCGGTCCTTCCGGAGTCCCGCTGGTCTTCCCCGGACCTCGCTGCGCGGGCGGTCACCACCAGTGTCTTTCCTTCCTGATTGCACCTGAGTTGCCGTATGCGCTGCCACGCTCGTCAGGCCTTACCGGTCCTGACCCGCGCCAGGGGATCTGTGCTCGCCGGCTGCGAATCAAGAAAACGCTCCCCGGTCAGGAAATCCTTCCTGCGGTTTTTTCCCGTCAGGGCCGATGATCCACCCCAGCACAGAAGCGATGCCGCATGCGGCCATCTTGATCTCCCGTTTGGAAGGCTCTGCCTTCAAGACCATTACCCGAAAGCAAGTAACGAATGAACACCCCGATTTCCATGGGACGCTATTGCGTTTCCCCGATGACCGAGCCGAACCGCCACGGAGGCTTCGCGGCTTCGGTTTCCATTCACTCCGGCCAGGGCTCGGCGAGCACGACCCGGATCCTGCGTTTCACGCCGACCTTTTCCAGCCCCGCCGCGGCGCTGCGCTATGCGTCGAAGCAAGGCCTTGCCTGGGTCAGCCAGCACTGAGGGCGAATGGCTTTCAAGCTCGCCGCTGCGCCAGCAGGCGGTCGAGCGCGGCGGCGAAGCTGCGGGAGTCCGCTGCCGAGAAACCGGCCGGCCCGCCGGTCTCGATGCCCGAATCACGCAGGCCCTGCATGAAATCGCGCATCGACAGGCGCTCGCGGATGTTCTCCTTCGTCATGCTCTCGCCCCGCGGGTCGAGCACCCGGGCGCCGCGCTCTATGACCTGGGCCGCGAGCGGGATGTCGGCGGTGATGACCAGATCGCCCGGCTCCGCACGCCGCGCGATCTCGGCGTCGGCAACATCGAAGCCCTGGGGCACCTGCACTGAGCGGATCAGCGGCGAGGGCGGAGTCGATATCATCTGGTTGGCCACCAGGGTCAGCGATGTTGCGGTGCGCGTCGCGGCGCGGAAGAGGATGTCGCGGATCACGCGCGGACACGCGTCGGCATCGACCCAGATCTGCATGTCTGTCACTCGAGGATGTTCAAGGCCTCGCAGCATACCCCGCCACAGAAGGCGCCGGATCGGATAGCATTCGGGCGCCAGAGGCCCACGCTCCGCCCGGATCCGTGGTCGAACATTGGGAGTTTGCGATGCTCACACTGAGGCGTCCCGTGCCCGAGGATCTTGTCGAGATCCGTGCCGCCTATGCGCGCAGCGAAGCCTTGCACCATCCGTGGACCTGGGCTCCCGAGGACTTTGAACGCTACCTCGCCCAGCAGGGCCGCTACTTCGTCTGCCCGGAGGGCGGGGATGAAATTCTCGGCACTTTCAACATCTCGGGCGTGATCCGGGGGCTCTTCCAGTCGGGCTATCTCGGCTACGAGGTCTTCTGTCCCCACCAGCGCAAGGGCATCATGCGGGAGGCTCTGGGCTTGCTGCTCAACGAAGCCTTTGGCACTCTGGCCCTGCACCGCCTGGAGGCGAACATTCAGCCCGGCAACGAGGCGTCGATACGGCTCGTTGCCGGAGCCGGCTTTGTCAGGGAAGGCTTTTCCCGCCGCTACCTGAGGGTGGGGGGAGGGGAATGGAAGGATCACGAGCGCTGGGCGATCGTGAACGACGACTGGGTCGAACGCTAAGCTGCGCTGCGCGAAAGTCTATGCATCCCACGGCCAGGCCTTCTCCGGTACCGTTCGCACGGGATCGGCTTACCTCCGCGTGGGCCGCAGCGTCCCAAGTCCGGTGGCGCTGACCAGCGCTTCGATTTGCGGGGCTTCGGGCAGATTTTTCCAGAAACGCTCGGGCATATGCCCGCGCATCAGATCGACGTTCAGACGTCCCGGATTGAAGGTGCTGCGGTAATAGACCGCCCACAGCGCTTCGTTCGGGTCGGTCTGCGCGCCGAGCTTTTGCTGACCCGGCCCGAAGACGACCCGCGTGCCGTCGCCGAACACGCTCTCGCGCGGGCTCGCAATCATCCAGCTGATTCGCCCCATCCGGCGCGCGAAGTGGTCCGCGACTTCGCGCAGCACCGGGTAGGCTGGCTCTATCCACGCGACGTAGCGCGGATCGCCCTCGGGAGCGCTGCGCTCGCGAAAGCGGACGAAGGACATCACATGACAGACTTCATGGCGGACCTCGCGGGTGAGCTGGTGCAGCCGGGCGCCGTCGACGTCCGCGGCGGATGCGCAGCAGCGCTCGCCCCGGGTCCAGCGCCACAGAATGCGGTAGAAGAGCGCCCAACGGTCGGCCGCATCGTGATTCGACGCGAGGCGCATCATGTCGAGCAGCGTTGCCGAGACTGCCGCGGTGCGCAGGGGCGTGACCGGCTGCCCGGGTGTCGGGGAGGGCCCTGCGTCGAAAAGCGAAGAGGAGGCGCCATCGTTCCAGACGAGCGCGTCCGGCGCGATGCCGGCCGCGAGGAAGTGGCGTGCGGCGCTCCGCCACTGGGCAAAGTCGACGACGCTCGCGCTGTGGCGCACTTCAGCCATTCGCAAGCTCCGGCCACAGCGAGAGCTGCTGCGCCGGGGCGAGGGCGCGGCGCAACGCGTCCGAACTCTGCGCATCCCGGCGCGGATGGTGATCTGCGGTGACGACGAAGTTGCGCAGTTTCTTCATCGCGGCGCGCATCCGCACGAGATCGTCCCAGCGGATCGCGCGCTGGCGGCGCAGGTCCACAATGCGCTGCGCGTTGAGCAGGCCGATCCCGGGCACGCGGGCGACCAGCCACGGCTCGGCCCGGTTCAGATCGACCGGGAAGTGTTCGCGGTGGGCGAGCGCCCAGGCGAGCTTGGGGTCGATATCAATGGCGAGGTTGCCGTGCCCGGGGAGCAGCTCCGCCACCGAGAAACCGTAGCCGCGCACCAGAAAGTCCGCCTGATAGAGGCGATGCTCGCGGATCCTCGGCGAAGGCGCGGCGGGCATTCCGGCCGGACTGTTCGGGATGGGGCTGAAAGCCGAGTAATAGACGCGCTTGAGCTTGTAGCGGCCATAGAGGTCTTCGGCCGTGTCCAGGATGGCCTTGTCGTCGGTGTCGTCCGCGCCGACGATCATCTGGGTGCTCTGGCCCGCCGGCGAGAAGCGCGGCGCGCACCGCTCCGCCGCGCCTTCCTCGATCTTGCCGCGGATCGTCCCCATGGCCTGACGGATCGTGCGCACCTTCTTGTCCGGGGCGAGCCGCCGGATGCCGGTCTCGGTCGGCAGCTCGATGTTGACGCTGAGCCGGTCCGCGTGGCGGCCCGCGGCTTCGATCAGCCGTGGATCGGCGTCGGGGATGGTTTTGAGGTGGATGTAGCCGCGGAAGTGATGATCCTCGCGCAGGCTGCGTGCTACTTCGACGAGCTGCTCCATCGTGTGGTCGGGCGAGCGAATGATGCCCGAGGACAGGAAGAGGCCCTCGATGTAGTTGCGGCGGTAGAAGTCGATCGTCAGCCGGGCCAGCTCGACGGCGCTGAGCCGGGCGCGCGGCACGTCGCTGCTGCGGCGGTTGATGCAGTACTGGCAGTCGTAGATGCAGAAGTTGGTCAGCAGGATCTTGAGCAGCGAGATGCAACGGCCGTCCGGCGTGAAGCTGTGGCAGACGCCCATGGCCTGGGTGGCACCCAGGCCGTCCTTGCCGCGCGAGGAGCGCGAAGGGGCGGCGCTGCTCGAACAGGATGCGTCGTACTTGGCGGCATCGGCGAGGATCGCCAGTTTGGCGGGGAGGTCCATTTTTTTGCGGGTACTGTAAATATGTACAGATATTAGGGCGCTCGGCGATCGGGATCAAGTCTGGTGCGGAAGTTGCTGGAAAGTCTGCGGATCAGTCAGCCATTCTGTCCGTCATTCCAAGGAGACTTCCGTGTCCATCCTGCCTGCTGTGCTCAGTCCGGGCGCCTATCTGTCCAGCCTCGCCTCAGACAGAGGGGCAAATACCCCCAAGGCTTCGGCAAGTTCTGCCCCCCGTGAGGCAATGCCTGCATACACGGTCGATATCTCCCCGGCCGCGCGTGCACTGTCCGCGCAATCTGCGAGTTCAGAGGCAAGCGAGGCGCCGCCTCCGGGGGGCCAGGACGCCTCCGCGGACTCGCTGCATCGAACCACGCTCAGGCTGCCGAGCATGGAGCGGGTCGAGGCGCTGAAGCGCCATATCGACAGCCAGTTTCCGGCTTTCCTCGCCGCGCACGGCATCGCCTTCGCTCCCGCCAGCATCGGCTACGATGGCGAGGGGCAGATGACGCTGCCCGCCGACTATCCCTATGCGGGGCAGCTCGAAGAAGCGCTCAAAAGCGATCCCGACATGGAAGAGGATTTGCGCAGCTTCAACAGCTACCTGACGACACTGGCCGACATCGCGCGAGGCACTTCCTTCGACACTGGAGAGCCGGTCGTTCTGCGCTTTTCGTCAGCGGGAGCGCTGATCCGGGGCAGCGACAAGTCCGCGAGCTGAACCGTCAAGCTTCGCGTCCGCGCACAGGAGGGGGCGCCTCCAGAGTGTCGAACGCATCGAGTTCGTCCTGTTCGGCAGCGGACGCAGGCGGTGCGTTACGCGGAATGCGCACGCAGAAGCAGGAGCCCGCACCCGCGGAACTCTGCGCGGTGATGTCTCCACCGAGCCTTTCGGTCACGATCTGGTAGCACAGATACAGCCCCAGGCCAGAGCCGCCCTGGCCCAGACGGGTCGTAAAAAAGGGCTCGAAGATCCGGTTCAGGTTTTCCTCGGCGATGCCTGTGCCCTCGTCGCAGACCGTGATCCGTACGCGATCGTCTCCATCCCCGGTCAGGCTCACCCGGATCTCTCCTCCCGTCTCCGGATAGGCGTGCACGGCCGCGTTCATGAACAGATTGGTCAGCACCTGCCCGAGCGGGCCCGGATAGCTGTCGAGAAGACAGGTCCGGCCCTGAAGTTCATCGCTGAGCGAGATCCGGCACCTGAGCTTTCTGAGCGAGGGTTCGACCGAGATCACGACGCTGTGCACGACTTCTTGCAAGGAGAAGACGCGCCGTTGAGAGGTCGCCTGATCGACGGCCATCTGTTTGAAGTTCACGATCAGGCTCGCTGCCCGCTCCAGATTCCGCTCCACCTGCAAGGAGGCCTCCCGGCCCGCTTCGAGGAAGCGATCGAGATCCGAACGCTTGAGTCCCCGCACCCGTGCGGCCTCGACCTCCCGGGCCGCGTTGACGAAGCTGTCGGCGGCCAGCCGCGCATTGCCGATCGGCGTGTTCAGCTCATGCGCAACGCCGGCCACGATTCCGCCCAGTGCGGCGAGCTTCTCGGTCTGCACCAGCTCGTGGCGCGCGGTGTTCAGATGCGCAAGCGCCTCGCTCAGCTCGCGGTTGGCCTGCTCCAGTTCGGTCGTGCGCTGGACGACTCGGCTCTCCAGCGACTGGTTCAGTTCGGCAAGCTTGAGTTCGCGCTCGCGCACGGCCTCGCTCATGTGGCGCAGGCTCTGTCCGAGCAGGCGCAGCTCCAGGATAGGAAAATCGGGCCAGACCTCGGGGTGTTTGCCGGCCGCGACCTCCTTGGCTAGACCCGCCAGTGCTTCGAAGCGCGCGGCCAGCTTCAGCGAGAAACGCCGCCAGACCAGCAGGAAGAGCAGATAGACCAGAGCGCCCGAGATCACCAGCGTCAGCGACAGCATCACGACCGGCCCCCTGACCTGGGAGGCGGGTTGGCCGACCATGATTCGCCAGCCTGACTGCGGGATGGGCAGGAAGTGGGTCAGCAGCGCCTGCCCCATGAAGTCCAGCGCGCGCGGCTCCATTCTCCAGTCGTCGTCGGGACCGAGCAGGGTCTGGATGCTGAGCTGCTGCAGCGAGATCTCCGGATCGCGATGGGCGATGATCTGGCCGTTCGCATCGAGGACGACCATCTGGATGCTGCTGTCCCCCGCGGTCGCTTTGACGAAGCTCGAGAGCTGCTGCAGGTTGATTTCGCCGATGACGATCTGCTTCCCCGCGAACTGGGCGAGCGCGACGGTCAGCTGCCCGCTGACCGGCGACAGATAGACCGACGACCAGCTCAGGCTCTTGCTTCGCCTCGCCTGGAGCACGACGGGATTGCGCGCGACATCGAGGCCGAGCAGATCGCTGACCCGGCCGCGGCGGATCCCGATCTCCCGGATGTGGTCCGTCTCATCGACCACATAGATCGCC